>NZ_JBSGEL010000001.1:0-329093 GCF_053602875.1 Kitasatospora sp. NPDC004289
GAGCAGCTCCAGCCCGGCCAGTGGCTGGAGACCTCCTCCGGCACCAAGGTTCAGATCGGCAGCATCCGCCGCTTCACCCAGCAGCAGCGTGTTCAGAATCTGACGGTCAGTGACCTGCACACGTACTATGTGCTGGCGGGTGACAGTCCGCTTCTCGTTCACAACTGCAATGTCGGGCTCGGGTACCAGAAGGCGAAGGCCAAGGAGTGGGCCAACGATCAGGGCCTCACCCACTTCATGGACCTGCGCTTCATCGACACCTGGAGCAGCGAGGTGAAGAAGGCCATCGACAACCCCAACACGACGATCCACGTGCTCACGGAGCAGTTCGAAGGAGGCTTCGAAGGGATGGCGACCCGGGGCCTCGCGGGCGGATCGGGTGTTCACGCGACCGCGCAGGAGATGTCCTGGCTCGCTCGGGCCGTGATCGGTGAGCGGCGGTCCTGGGATTCGATCCAGTTCTACGACAAGAGTGGAAAGATCGACCTTCCCGAGCCCCTGTGGCACGAAAGCAAGTGGTACACCGCCTGGACCCTGGAGTGGGCCTGATGACGAACCAGGTGAATCCTCCGGGATCGTCCGCGGAGGATCTCCGTCTCCGCCACTACCCGGATCTCGTGCAGAGCGGAGGGCTTCGGCCGGCGATCCTCGGGGTCGCGGGTGCGCACCGGACCGAGCCGGGAGTCCTCGCGGAGGGCCCGATGCCGTCGGCCTCCCAGTGGAGCGCGGCGGAGTTCGCGTCACCACGGGGAGCCATGCGGGTCAACCTCGGCCATGGCGTCCGCAGGTTCGCCGTCACCCTGGACGGCCACGGGCATGTCTGGGCGAGCGGTAGCACGTCCGACCTGTCCGAGGTGGTCGAGGTGCTGGTGTCGTGGCAGCACGGGGTCAAGCTGAGGGAACTCGCAGCGAGGTTCCCCTTCATGGAGTTCGACCGGCTGAGCCAGGCCTATGAGGACGGCAACGTCGTCGAGGTGCAGTGGGACATCGTCATCGGCGACGACGATTTCCTCCTGTACCGGGAACTGCTTCTGGCCCTGCGGGAGAATGCCGGGCTGCGTGAGTTCTTCCCGTACTTCTCCCACTGGACCTTGAGACTGTCGAAGGACCAGGCGGACGCGGGGGCGGCGGAGATCCTGATCCAGCGGGCGGCCGAGGGGGAGGGCTTCGTCCTCTGGTCGTCATCGGCGCTCGACCACAAGCGCGAGTTCCACGGCGTGGGTGAGGTGCTGCGCGCGGCCGCGTCCCTGGCCGACGAACTGTAGGAACCGCTGAGGGACGCTCGGGCGAGCCGCCACCGACATTCGTGTCGGTGGCGGCTCGCGTCGAGGCATCGGAAGGGTTCCACATCGGTTGGCTCGAGCGGAGGAGAGGAAGCCATGCTTCAGCAGGTTCCCGTGGTGCTCGACGACTACCGGGACATCGAGGGGTTCGACCTGGAGGGTTTCCCGGAGGCCGGGAACTTCGAGGTCGAGCTGTTCGACGATCCTGAGGTCGACGGCCTCTCGCTCCGATTCGTGGACCGCCTGCTGGGCGTCAGTGTGGCGTTTCCCTGGTGGGACCGGTTGGAGGAGTGGAGTGAGGCTGATGTTCCTACTGGAACGATCAGTGAACCCTTCGCCGATCTGGAGCAGGGGTGGCGAATTCTGATCTGGGAGCACCAGGGGTTCGTCTTCGTCATGGAAGGTGACGACGACGTCTTCCACACCTGGATTCGGACTCCCGTGGCGGTCTGGTCCGCGGCATGGCGATCCCGGCTGGGCCGTCCCTGACGTACCGCCGAAGCCGAGTCTGCGCGAAGTTCCCGCGTCGTCGTCCGCCTCTTTCGGGCCCGGACCATGAGTGTTCTGGGCGGAGCCTGGGAGGCGGCTGGGAGTGCGGCGGGGTGCCACCAGGGGAGCGGGAGGTGGGGGCGTGTAGGAGGTGGGGAGCCCTTGGTCAATCTCCCAGTCAGTTCCCAGGTGGGCCACAGGGGTTGGAAAGCGCCGGGGGGCAGGGTGAGGTGCCATGAAGGTGCTTCCTCGGCGGCGGGCCGCCGTCCTCGTGAACTCCGCGCTGGTGGTGGCTCTGGCGGCGGGCGTGGCGGTGGCGTACTCCACCGTCGGTAGTGACAGCGGGGTGGCGGCGAGCAAGCCGCAGACCCGTACGGCCACCGTCACCAAGGGGACGGTGCTGGCCACCGTGTCCGGATCGGGCACCCTGTCGTCGCCCAGCGACGCGGGCCAGGACTTCGTCACTGGCGGGAAGGTGACGGCCGTGAAGGTGGCCGTCGGCGACGTGGTGAAGAAGGGCGACGTGCTGGCCACGGTGGCGACCACCGACGCCCAGCAGCAGGTGGACGCGGCCCAGCGCGCGCTCACCACCGCCAACGCCAACCTCACCAAGGCGGAGACCGGCCAGAAGGTCACCACCACCACGCCGGGCAAGACCGACGAGCGCGGTCAGCAGTCCCAGCCGACCACCACGACCACCACGACGGTGGACGACGCCCAGGTGGCCCAGGCCGAGCAGCAGGTGGAGACGGCGCAGACCCAACTGACCAACGCCAAGGCCGCGTTGGCCGGGACCACGCTGACCGCCTCGACCGACGGCACGGTGGCCTCGGTGGCCGGCAAGGTCGGCGACACCGTCTCCGGCACGGGCGGCAGCGGCGGCAGCTCCGGCAGCGGCAGCAGCGGCACCAAGAGCACCGGGACGGGCACCAGCACCAGCAGTTCGCTCAGCGGGTTCGTGGTGCTGACCAACCCGGCCGGCATGCGGGTCACCGCGAACTTCTCCGAGCTGGACTCGCTCAAGGTGCGGAAGGACGCGGCCGCCACCGTCACGCTGAACGCGCAGTCCGACACCAAGCTCAACGCCAAGGTGCTGAGCGTGAGTTCGCTGCCGAACGGCAGCAGCGGGACCGGCCAGGGCAGCAGCGCGGTGCAGTACGCGGCCGTGCTGGAGATCACCGGCGACACCAGCAAGCTGCGCACCGGCCTCAGCGCCACCATCTCGGTGGTCACCGGTGAGGCGCAGAACGCCCTCTCGGTGCCGAGCGCCGCGCTCTCCGGCACCGGCTCGTCCCGGACCGCGACGGTGGTGAAGGACGACGGTTCGACCGAGCGGGTCCAGGTCACCGTCGGCGTCGAGGGCGACTCCACCGTGCAGGTGACGGAGGGTCTGACCGAGGGCGAGAAGGTGCAGTTGGTGAGCACCACGGTCAGCGGCGGCAACGGCTTCCCGAGCGGCCAGTTCCCCGGCCTCGGCGGCGGTGGCGGTGGCGGCGCCACAGGCGGCTTCGGCGGTGGCACCCGCAACGGCGGTACGGGCGGCGGGCGTTGATCGTGGCAGGCCGGAGCGTGACGGCCCGTCCGGTGATCCAGCTCCGGAACGTGGTGAAGCGGTACGGCAGCGGCGACGCCACGGTGTACGCGCTGCGCGGCCCGGACGGCCCCGACGGGCAGCCGCTCGGGGTGAGCCTGGACATCGCGGAGGGCGACTTCGTCGCGGTGATGGGCAGTTCGGGCTCCGGCAAGTCGACCCTGATGAACATCCTGGGCTGCCTGGACGTGCCCACGTCCGGCCGCTACCTGCTGGACGGCACCGACGTGGGCCACCTGGACGAGGGCCAGCTCTCGCTGGTGCGCAACCGCCGGATCGGCTTCGTCTTCCAGTCCTTCAACCTGGTGCCGCGCACCACCGCGCTGGCCCAGGTGGAGCTTCCGCTGGCCTACGCGGGGGTGCGCAAGGCGGAGCGCCGCAGCCGCGCGCTGGCGGCGCTGGAGCGGGTCGGTCTGGCCGACCGGGCCGGGCACAAGCCGAACGAGCTCTCCGGCGGTCAGCAGCAACGCGTCGCGGTGGCGCGGGCGTTGGTGACGGCCCCGGCCATGCTGCTGGCCGACGAGCCGACCGGGAACCTGGACAGCCGCTCCACCGAGGAGGTGCTCGGCATCATCGAGGGCCTCAACCGGGCCGGCCGCACGGTGGTGCTGATCACCCACGAGGACGAGGTGGCGGCCCGGGCCGGCCGGGTGATCCGGCTGGTGGACGGGGCGGTCGTCTCGGACGTCCGGCAGCACGAGGAGGTGGCGGTGTGATCGTCTGGCAGATGGTGCGGTTCGCGTTCGGCGGGCTGGCGGCCAACAAGGTGCGTTCGGCGCTCACCATGCTCGGGGTGCTGATCGGCGTCGCGGCGGTGATCCTGCTGCTCGCGGTGGGCAACGGCTCCTCGGTCGCCGTGAAGAACTCGATCACGGCGCTGGGCACCAACTCGCTGACCGTGAGCGCCTCCAACCTGCGCGGCTCCACCACGGTGGCCAAGCCGCTCACGGTGAACGACGCCAAGGCGATCGCCCAGGACGGGGCGGCCTCGGTGAAGTCGGTCGCCCCGGTGGTGACCACCTCGGCCGCCGCGAGCTACGGGGACGTCTCGCACACCCCCGGTTCGGTGGTCGGGACCTACCCGGCGTACTTCGAGACCGCCAACCAGAAGGTGGAGAAGGGCGACTACTTCTCCAACGACGACGTGCTCAACTCCCGCAAGGTGGTGGTGATCGGCTCCACCACGGCCAGCCAGCTGTTCGCGCAGGAGGACCCGGTCGGCAAGCGGATCGTGATCGGCGGGACCCCGTTCACGGTGACCGGCGTGCTGAAGACCAAGGGCGCCAGCGGCTTCAACGACCCGGACGACGTGGTGATCGCCCCGCTGCCCACCGTGCAGAACGCCTTCACCGGCTTCGGTTCGGTCAACCAGATCCTGGTGCAGGCGAGTTCGGCCGAGAGCACCACCGAGGCGCAGGCCGAGGTGAGCCGGGTGCTGCTGGCCTCGCACGCCATCGCGGACCCGTCGAAGGCCGACTTCCGGATCTCCAACCAGGCCTCGCTGCTGACCGCCCGGGAGTCCACCACCAAGACCTTCACCGTGCTGCTCGGCGCGGTGGCCGCGATCTCGCTGCTGGTCGGCGGGATCGGGATCACCAACATCATGCTGGTGACCGTCACCGAGCGGACCAGGGAGATCGGCATCCGCAAGGCGCTCGGCGCGCCCCGGGCGGCCATCCTCGGACAGTTCCTCACCGAGTCCACCCTGCTCTCGGTGCTGGGCGCCGGGCTCGGCGTGGTGGCCGGACTGGTCGGTGCCCGCTTCACCATCGTCGGGATCACACCCGTGGTGATCCCCGAGTCGGTGCTCGGCGCCTTCGGCATCGCGGTCGCGATCGGGCTGTTCTTCGGCAGCTACCCCGCCAACCGGGCCGCCGGGCTGCGCCCGATCGAAGCCCTCCGACACGAATAGGAATCCGATGAGCACTCCACAGAACGGCCCGGCGCAGGAGACCGACCCGCTGGCCTCCCCGCCGGACGCCCGGGACATCGCGGCCGAGCTGGCCGCCCCGCCCCGGCGCAAGCTGCCCTGGCCGACCCTGGTGCTGGCCGCCGCGGTGGTGGCCACCCTGGGCTTCGTCGGCGGGGTCCAGTACCAGAAGGGCGAGGGCGGCGGCGGCAACAGCGCCCAGGGCCCGCGGGCCGGGGCGAACCAGGGCCAGTTCCCGGGCGGGTACGGCGGCACGAACCGGCGGGCCGGCGGCCAGAACGGTCAGAACGGACAGAACGGGCAGGGCCTCCCCAACGGCCAGGGCGGCCAGGGCGGTTTCACCCGCGGCACCGTGAAGCAGGTGGACGGCAACACCGTCTACCTCACCGACGCCAACGGGAACACCGTGAAGGTCACCACCACCGACGCCACCAAGGTGCAGCTCGCCAAGCAGGGCAAGGCCTCCGACCTGACCCCCGGTCAGTCGGTGACCGTGGTCGGCACCCCGGACGGCTCCGGCGGCTACGCCGCCACCCAGCTCACCGAGGGCGCGGCCGGAGGTTTCCCGGGCGGCTTCGGCGGTGGCCGCGCGGGTGGGCAGACCGGTGGACAGACGGGTGGACAGGCCGGGGCCCAGCCGGGTCAGGGCACTCCCTGACGGGCCGTGGACGGCCCCCGGAGCGGGGATGGGACGAAGCTCATCCCCGCTTCATGAAACGCGCGTAGCCTCGCCGGGCTATCGTCCTTCGGAGGACAACCGGGGGACAGGCAGACCGGGAGGCGGATCTACGGTGCAAGGGACAGCGACCAGGACGACGGGCCAGCCGGCCGGCACGACCGGCGGCGAGGCGTACCTGCTGGTGGTGGACGACGAGCCGAACATCCGCGAGCTGCTCTCCGCCTCGCTCCGGTTCTCCGGGTTCCGGGTGGAGTCGGCGGCCAGCGGCGAGGAGGCCTTGGCCGCGATCGCGGCCGAGCGCCCTGATCTGGTGGTGCTCGACGTGATGCTGCCGGACCTGGACGGGTTCACGGTGGTGGAGCGGCTGCGCGAGCAGGCGCAGTGGCCGCAGCCGGCCGACCACGTGCCGGTGCTGCTGCTGACCGCCAAGGACGGCACCACCGACAAGGTGCACGGCCTGGCTGCGGGGGCCGACGACTACGTCACCAAGCCCTTCAGCCTGGAGGAGCTGATCGCCCGGATCCGGGCGATCCTGCGCCGGGCCGGCGGCCCGACCGAGGACGGCCGGCTGACGGTCGCCGACCTGACGCTGGATCCGACCGCGCACGAGGTGACCCGGGGCGGGGAGGCCGTCGGCCTCTCCCCCACCGAGTTCAAGCTGCTGCACTACCTGATGGCCAACGTGGGCCGGGTGGTCTCCAAGGCGCAGATCCTGGACCACGTCTGGGCCTACGACTTCGGCGGCGACCTCTCCATCGTCGAGTCGTACATCTCCTACCTGCGCCGCAAGCTCGACGCCGGCCCGTCGGTGCACGGCCCCAAGCTGATCCACACCGTCCGCGGCATCGGCTACGCCCTGCGCAGGCCCCCGCAGTAGCCGGAGCCGGACCCGCCGTGTTCTCGAAGACCTCGCTCCGCACCCGTCTGCTGGTGCTCGTCCTGCTGCTGGCCGCCGCCGGACTGGCCGTCAGCGACGTCGTCGTGCTCGGCACCGTCCGGGGCAACCTGGTGGGCCGGGCCGACGACCAGCTGAAGCGCTTCGGCGAGCAGGTCTCCCGCCGGCCGCCGGACAAGGTGCTGGACGGCGGCCGCCCGCTGAACGAGCGCCGGGTCGCCCTGGCGCTGCCCAGCCAGTACGTGCTCCGCTACCTGGAGGCCGACGGGCGGGTGCAGTCCGAGAACCGGGTGCCGATGGGGGAGGAGACCAACGGGCCCCGGGTGAACGGCCTCGGCCCGGCGGTCGGGCGGGCCTTCGACGCGCCCGCCCAGCGCGGCCACGGCAGTTGGCGGGTGCTGGTGCTGCCGATCGGCAAGAACGCCCTGGCCGCCGCCACCACCCCGGCCGCCGAGACCCCCCGCTACGTGATGGTCTCCATGTCGATGGACGACGTGGAGGACACCGTCGACCGCCTGCAGGCGGCCTTCCTGGCGATCGGCGCGGTGGTGCTGGTCGCCCTCGCCGGGGTCGGCACCTTCGCGGTCCGGGCCGGGCTGAAGCCGCTCAGCCGGATCGAGCAGGACGCCGAGCTGATCGCCGAGGGCGGGCTCTCGCACCGGATGGCCCAGCCCCCGGGGCGGACCGAGGCGGCCCGGCTGACCGCCGCGCTCAACAGCATGCTCGCCCAGCTGGAGTCCGCCTCGGCCGCCCGGGCCCGCTCCGAGGCGCGGATGCGCCGCTTCGTGGCGGACGCCTCGCACGAGCTGCGCACCCCGCTGGCCGGCATCCGCGGCTTCGCCGAGCTGCACCGGATGGGCGCGCTGCAGGACGTGGACCGGGCGATGGACCGGATCGAGTCGGAGGCCGTCCGGTTGGGCACCCTGGTCGAGGACCTGCTCACGCTGGCCCGGCTGGACGAGGAGCGCCCGCTCGACCTGGCCCCGATGGACCTGCGCACCCTGGCGGCCGACGCCCTGCACGACCTGACCGCGCTGGACCCGGGCCGCCCGGTCACCCTGACCGGCCCGGGCGGCGGCGCCGTCCCGCGCCCCGCCCCGGTGCTCGGGGACGAGGCCAGGCTGCGCCAGGTGATCACCAACCTGGTCGGCAACGCGGCCAAGCACACCCCTTCGGGCACCCCGGTGCGGATCGGCGTGGGCCGGACGGAGGACGGCTGCGTGCTCGAAGTGGCGGACGCCGGACCGGGCATGACCACCGATCAGGCCGAGCGGATCTTCGACCGCTTCTACCGGGTGGACGCCTCCCGGACCCGGCAGGAGGGCGGGGGAGCCGGGCTGGGCCTGGCCATCGCCTTCGCGCTCACCCAGGCCCACCGCGGCGAGCTGACCGTCAGCTCGGCCCCCGGTGAGGGCGCGGTCTTCCGCCTCTGCCTGCCCGCCGTCTGACCCTTCCTCAGCCCGGTCCGCCGGTGTGACGGCGACCACGCACCCCCGGTGTTCGAACCGTTCTAAGCATCGGGGATACTCCCCTTGTGAACGTGTTCACGTTCACAAGCGGGCAAGCTTTGCCGGTTTTCCTGGGACGACCTGGTAAAAGTTCTTTTTGTCCGTTATGTGAGCATCGGTCAGGAAGAAGGCGAAGTGGACCTAGCAGTCGCTCACGAGACCGTCGCGCGGTGGCAGTTCGGTGTGACCACCGTCTACCACTTCCTCTTCGTGCCGCTGACGATCAGTCTGGCCGCCCTGGTGGCCGGTCTGGAGACCGCCTGGGTGCGGACCGGCAAGGAGAAGTACTTCCACGCCACCAAGTTCTGGGGAAAGCTCTTCCTCATCAACATCGCCATGGGCGTGGTCACCGGCATCGTCCAGGAGTTCCAGTTCGGGATGAACTGGTCGGACTACTCCCGCTTCGTCGGTGACGTGTTCGGCGCCCCGCTGGCGATGGAGGCGCTCATCGCCTTCTTCTTCGAGTCCACCTTCATCGGCCTGTGGATCTTCGGCTGGGACAAGCTGCCCAAGAAGATCCACTGCGCCTGCATGTGGATGGTGGCCCTCGGCACCGTGCTCTCCGCCTACTTCATCCTGGCCGCCAACTCCTGGATGCAGCACCCGGTCGGCTACGCGATCGACCCGGTCACCGGGAAGGCCCAGCTCACCGACATCGCCCGGGTGCTGTTCCAGGACACCACCGTGGTGGTCGTCCTGCACACCCTCACCGCGGCCTTCCTGACCGGCGCCGCCTTCATGGTCGGCATCTCCTCGTACCACCTCTGGAAGACCAAGCGGTCGGGCGAGAACGACCCCAAGAAGACCGCCGTGATGCGCACCTCGCTGCGGCTCGCCCTGGTGGTCGCCGTGGTCGCGGGCCTCGGCACCGCGCTCAGCGGTGACAGCCTGGCCAAGGTGATGTTCCGTCAGCAGCCGATGAAGATGGCCTCGGCCGAGGCGCTCTGGGACACCGAGGCGCCCGCCCCCTTCTCGATCTTCGCGGTCGGCGACGTCAACGAGGGCCACAACAGCGTCGCGCTGGAGATCCCGGCCATACTGTCCTTCCTCGCCAACAGCGACTTCACCTCGGCCGTCCCCGGCATCAACGAGACCGCCGCCAGCGAGGCCGCCAAGTACGGCGGCCAGCCGCAGGACTACATCCCGAACATCTTCGTCACCTACTGGGGCTTCCGCCTCATGATCGGCTTCGGGATGACCTCCTTCGTGGCCGCGCTGATCGGCCTCTGGACCACCCGGAAGAAGTTCTTCCTGGACCGGGCGTACCGGACCGGGGACGAGGAACCGCCGCGCCTGATGCTCTGGAAGAACAAGGAGCTGGGCCCCTTCCTCACCAAGTGGAGCTGGCGGATCGGCATCCTCACCATGGGCTTCCCGCTGCTGGCCAACAGCTTCGGCTGGATCTTCACCGAGATGGGCCGTCAGCCCTGGGCCGTCTTCGGCCTGATGACCACCGCCGACGCCGTCTCCCCCAACGTCAGCGTCACCATGCAGGTGGTCGCGCTCACCACCTTCACCACCCTCTACGCGATCCTCGCGGTGATCGAGGTGAAGCTGCTGGCCAAGTACGCCAAGGCCGGCCCGGTGACCGGCGAGGAACCGCCGGCCAAGGACCCCACGCTGCGCGGCGGGGACCCCGAGGACGCCGACAAGCCGCTCGCCTTCGCCTACTGATTCGCTGACTGGGGATCTCGGATGCAACTCCACGACGTCTGGTTCGTGCTGATCGCCGTGCTGTGGATCGGCTACTTCTTCCTGGAAGGCTTCGACTTCGGCATCGGCGTCCTGACCAGGCTGCTGGCCAAGGACCGGACCGAACGCCGGGTCCTGATCAACACCATCGGCCCGGTCTGGGACGGCAACGAGGTCTGGCTGCTCACCGCCGGCGGCGCCACCTTCGCGGCCTTCCCCGACTGGTACGCCACCCTGTTCAGCGGCTTCTACCTGCCGCTGCTGATCATCCTGGTCTGCCTGATCGTGCGCGGCGTGGCCTTCGAGTACCGGGTCAAGCGGGACGGCGAGCGCTGGCAGCGGAACTGGGAGCAGGCCATCTTCTGGACCTCCCTGATCCCGGCCTTCCTCTGGGGCGTGGCCTTCGCCAACATCGTGCAGGGCGTGGACATCGACGCCGAGAAGAACTACGTGGGCGGGTTCTGGGACCTGCTCAACCCGTACGCCATCCTCGGCGGCCTGGTCACCCTGGTGCTCTTCACCTTCCACGGCGCGGTCTTCGCCTCGCTCAAGACCCTCGGCGACATCCGGGACCGGGCCCGCGGCCTGGCCCTCCAACTCGGGCTGCTCACCGCCGTGCTGGCGCTGGTCTTCCTGATCTGGACCCAGGCCGACGGCGGCAACGGGTGGAGCCTGGGCGCCATGGTGATCGCGGTGGTGGCCCTGGTCGGCTCGCTGGCGGCGATCCGGATCGGGCGCGAGGGCTGGTCGTTCGCGCTCTCCGGCGTCACCATCGCGGCCGCGGTGGCGATGCTCTTCCTGGCGCTCTTCCCGGACGTGATGCCCTCCACCCTGGACCCGGCGTACTCGCTCACCGTGGAGAACGCGGCCTCCTCGCCGTACACCCTGAAGCTGATGACCGTCGTGGCGGCGGTCTTCACCCCGCTGGTGCTGCTCTACCAGGGCTGGACCTACTGGGTGTTCCGCAAGCGGATCGGCACCCAGCACATCCCCGCCGCGCACTGACGCACCGCTTCTACGGAGAGCCGAGCCATGCCGAAGGACCGCCGAGGGCCCGTCGATCCCCGACTGCTCCGGGAGGCCCGGGCCACCCGGGTCTTCCTGGCCGGGTCGGTGCTGCTCGGCGGGGCGGGCGCCCTCCTGACGGTGGCCCAGGCGAGCCTGATCGCCGAGATCGTGGTGCGGGCCTTCCAGCGGGGGGAGTACGGGCTCACCACCCCGCTCCTCCTGCTGGCGGCCACCGCCCTGGGCCGGGCGCTGGTCGCCTGGCTCACCGAGCTGACCGCCCACCGCTCGGTGGCCCGGGTCAAGTCCGAGCTGCGGCGGCGGCTGCTGGAGCACGCCACCGCGCTCGGCCCGGCCCACCTCTCCACCCGGCGCACCGGTGAGCTGGCCACCCTGGCCACCCGGGGGATCGACGCGCTGGACGACTACTTCGCCCGCTACCTCCCGCAGTTGGCGCTGGCCGTGGTGGTGCCGGCCGTGGTGCTGCTGCGGATCCTCGGCGCCGACCTGACCTCGGCCGCGATCATCGCCGGGACCCTGCCGCTGATCCCGCTCTTCATGGTGCTGATCGGGATGGCCACCCAGAGCCGGATGGACCGTCAGTGGGCCTCGCTGGCCCGGCTGGGCCACCACTTCCTGGACGTGGTGGCCGGGCTCCCCACCCTCAAGGTCTTCAACCGGGCCAAGGCCCAGGCCGAGACCGTCCGCCGGATCACCGACGAGCACCGCCGGGCCACCCTGCGGACCCTGCGGATCGCCTTCGTCTCCTCCTTCGCGCTGGAGCTGCTGGCCACCCTCTCGGTCGCGCTGGTCGCGGTCGGCATCGGCTTCCGGCTGGTGAACGGGTCGATGCCGCTGGAGACCGGCCTGCTGGTGCTGGTGCTCGCCCCCGAGGTCTACTTCCCGATCCGCCAGGTCGGCGCGCTCTACCACTCCAGCGTGGAGGGGCTGAGCGCGGCCGACGAGGTCTTCGAGGTGCTGGAGACCCCGCTGCCGGCCGACGGCACCCGGCCCGCCCCCGACCTGCGGACCTCGGTGGTCTCGGTGGACGGACTGACCGTCGGGGACCGGCTGGCACCGGTCTCGCTGGCCCTGGAGCCCGGCACCGTGACCGCCCTCACCGGGCCGAGCGGGGCGGGCAAGTCCACCCTGCTGGCCGCGCTGCTCGGCTTCGTGCCGGCCGACGGCGGCACCGTCCGGGTGGCCGGCGTGCCGCTGGCCGAGCTGGACCGGGCGAGCTGGCACGCGCAGATCGCCTGGGTGCCGCAGCACCCGTACCTGTTCGCCGGGACGGTCGCCGACAACCTCCGGCTGGCCCGCCCCGACGCCACCGACGCCCAGCTGAGGGCGGCCCTGGCGGCCGCGTACGCCGCCGACTTCGCCACCCCCGAGCTGGTCCTCGGCGAGCAGGGCGCCGGCCTCTCGGCCGGCCAGCGCCAGCGGCTGGCCCTGGCCCGCGCCCTGCTGACGGACCGTCCGCTCCTCCTCCTGGACGAGCCCACCGCCAACCTCGACGGCGCCGGCGAACAGGCCGTGGTCGACGCCCTCGCCGCCCTCCCGGCCACCGGCCGCACCGTCCTCTTCGTCGCCCACCGCCCCGCCCTGCTGGCCATCGCCGACCGTCACCACCACCTGACGGCGGCTCAGCCGCCGCTCGCCGGGGCGGCACCACGGGGTGGGCACGGCGTGGAGCCGGGCGCGCTCGCCCCCGTCGCCGTCCCGGCTCCTGCCGGCTCCGCCGTGCCCGCCCCGGCTCCGCCGGGCTCTGCGGCGGCGTCCGGCCCGGGCGTTGTTTCACGTGAAACCGGGACCGGGCCGGAGCCCGACCCACGGCGGACCGCTGCCGTGCGGCCCCGGCTCACCCTGGCCACCGTGCTCGGGAGCCTCGCCCTCGGGTGTGCCGTGGCGCTGATGGCGACCTCGGGGTGGCTGATCTCGTACGCCTCCGAGATGCCGCCGGTGCTGTACCTGATGATGGCCGTCACCTCCGTCCGGGCCTTCGGCATCGGCCGGTCCGTCTTCCGCTACGCCGAGCGGCTGGTCTCGCACGACGCGGTGCTCCGCGCCCTCGGCGCGGTCCGCACCACCGTCTACCGCCGTCTGGAGCGGCTGGCCCCGACCGGCCTGCCGGCCTTCCGCCGGGGCGACCTGCTGTCCCGGCTGGTGGCCGACGTGGACGCCGTCCAGGACCACCACCTCCGTTGGCGCCTGCCCGCCGCCGTCGCCGCCACCGTCTCGGTCCTCGCCTCCGTCGGACTCGGCCTCTTCCTCCCCGCCGCGGGCCTCCTGCTGGCCGTGGGGCTGCTGCTGGCCGGGGTCGCCGTCCCGGCCCTCGCGGCGCGGCTCTCGGCCCGGACGGAGCGTCAGCAGGCCCCGGCCCGGGGCGAGCTGGCCACCGCCGTGGTGGACACCCTGACCGGGACCGCCGAGCTCACCGTGGCCGGTGCGCTGCCGGCCCGGCTGGCGGTGGCCCGCGAGGCCGACCGGCGGCTGACCGCGCTGGCGGCCGGCTCGGCCGCCGCGCTCGCCCTGGGCAGCGGCCTGATCGCCGCCGTGACCGGCCTGACCGTGGCGGCGGCCGCCGCCCTGGGCGTGCACGCGGTCTCCACCGGTGCGCTGGCGGGCGTCTGCCTGGCCCTGGTGGTGCTCACCCCGCTGGCCGCCTTCGAGGCCGTCTCCGGGATGCCGCTCGCCGTCCTGGCACGGGCCCGCAGCCGGGGCGCCGCCGCCCGGCTGGACGAGCTGCTGGCCGCCGAGCCGCCGGTGGTCGAGCCCGCCGACCCGGTGGTCCCGGCCGCGCCGGGCTCCCGGGTGACGGTCCGCGGCCTGACGGTCCGTTGGCCGGGCCGCACCGAGCCGGCCCTGGAGGGCGTCGACCTGGACCTGGCGCCCGGCCGCCGGGTGGCCGTGGTGGGTCCGTCCGGCTCCGGCAAGACCACCCTGGCGCTGGCGCTGCTGCGCTTCCTGGAGCCGGAGGCCGGGCGGATCGCGCTGCACTGTCCACAGCCTGTGGACACCCGGCGGATGGACTCCGACGAGGTCCGCCGCTCGATCGGCCTGTGCGCCCAGGACGCCCACCTCTTCGACAGCTCGCTGCGCGAGAACCTCCGGCTGGCCCGCCCCGGCGCCACCGACGGGGAGCTGCGCGCGGCCCTCGCCGGGGCCCGGCTGCTGGACTGGACCGAGGGCCTCCCCGACGGCCTGGACACCATGGTCGGCGAGCACGGCGCCCGGCTCTCCGGCGGCCAGCGCCAGCGCCTGGCACTGGCCAGGGCGCTGCTCGCCGGGTTCCCGGTGCTGGTGCTGGACGAGCCGGCGGAGCACCTGGACCTCCCCACCGCCGACGCGCTCACCGCCGACCTGCTGGCCGCCACCACCGACCGGGCCACCCTGCTGATCACCCACCGGCTGGCCGGGCTGGACGGGGTGGACGAGATCCTGGTGCTGGAGGGCGGCCGGGTCGTCGAGCGCGGCGGCTGGCGGGAGCTGACGGCCGATCCGGACGGGCGGCTGACCGCCATGTGGCAGCGGGAGCAGCTGGCCGACGGAGCCCTCGCGTCGATTCCCGAGACCCGCCACGAGCCCGCGCACGGCCCCCTGCAAACCGTCACAAACTAGGCTCAACCCATGGAGACTCCGGAGCAGAGCACCGACCCGACCGCGCACCGCGTGCCCGAGATCGCCTCCCTCGGTCTGGACACGCTGGTCACCGAGGTCTCCGAACGCCTCCAGTCGGCGGCCGCCGTCACGGACCGGATGCAGCGCCTGCTGGAGGCGGTGGTCTCGGTCGGCGCCGGCCTCGACCTGCACGCCACCCTGCAGCGGATCGCCGGTGCGGCCGCCGACCTGGTCGACGCCAGGTACGCCGCCCTGGGGGTGGTCTCCCCGCACAACGACGGGCTCTCCGACTTCATCCACGTCGGCGTCGACGACGAGGCCGCCGCCGCGATCGGCGAACTCCCCACCGGGCGCGGCATCCTGGGCGCGCTGATCGACCAGCCCGAGTCGCTCCGCCTCGCCGACCTCTCGGCCGACCCGCGCTCGGTCGGCTTCCCGCCGCACCACCCGCCGATGAAGTCCTTCATCGGCGAGCCGATCCGGGTCCGCGGCGAGGTCTTCGGCAACCTCTACCTGACCGAGAAGAAGTCCACCTCCGGCGCCTTCACCCCCGAGGACGCCCAGGTGGTGCACGCCCTGGCGGCGGCCGCCGGGGTGGCGATCGAGAACTCCCGGCTGTACGAGGAGGGCCGGCGCCGGGAGCGCTGGATCGCCGGCGCCTCGGCCGTCACCACCGCGCTGCTCTCCACCGACCGGGCCCAGGTCGCGCTCACCGTGGCCGCCGAGCAGGTCCGCGAACTGGCCGACGCCGCCCTGGGGATGATCCTGCTGCCGACCGGCGACGGTCAGATGCGGGTGGCGCACGCCTCCGGGGAGAAGGCCGAGTTCGTCCAGGGCGAGCTGCTGCCGCCCAGCAGTTTCGCCGCCGAGCTGCTGCGCGGCGAGAGCGTCTACCTGGACGACATGTCCACCGACCCGACCGTGGTGATCCGGCTGGCCCGCTCCTTCGGCGCCTCGATGGCGGTGCCGATGATCGCGGCCGGGCGGGTGCTCGGCGGCCTCTCGGTCTGGCGCAGTGCCGGGGCCCCGCCGTTCACCGAGTCGGAGAAGCAGCTGGCCGAGGCCTTCGCCTCGCAGTCGGCACTGGCCCTGCGGCTGGCCGAGGGGCAGCGTGACCAGCAGCGCCTCGCGGTCTTCCAGGACCGCGACCGGATCGCCCGGGACCTGCACGACCTGGTGATCCAGCGTCTCTTCGCCACCGGGATGATGCTGGAGGGCGCGGCCCGGCGGGCCCTGGTGCCCGAGGTGAAGACCGGCATCGGCAAGGCGGTGGACGAGCTGGACGCCACCATCCAGGAGGTCCGCACCACCATCTACGCGCTCCAGCACGACGACCACGGCGACGAGCCCGACAACCTGCGCACCCGGGTGCTGCGGGAGGGCAGCCAGGCCGCCGCCGCGCTGGGCTTCAAGCCCTCGATGACCTTCACCGGCCCGGTGGAGAGCCTGGTCGGGGAGAAGACGGGCCGTCAGCTGCTGGCCGCCCTGCGCGAGATGCTCTCCAACGCGGCCCGGCACGCCCGGGCATCCCGGGTCGGCGTGGAGCTCGACGCCACCGTCCACCTGGACGCGGAGGGCCACCCGCTCTCCGGCGACCCGGAGGCGGCGGAGCGGCCCGGCTGGCCCGGCGTCCTGCTCACCGTCACCGACGACGGCGTGGGCATCCCGGACGGCGGGCGGCGCAGCGGGCTGAAGAACCTCACCCGGCGGGCCGAGGTGCTGGGCGGCGACGCCTGGCACGAGCCCGGCCCGGACGGCCGGGGCACCCGGGTCCGCTGGTCGGCCCGGCTCTGACCGCCCCTCAGGACAGTCCGAGCAGCTCCTCCACCGCCCGGGCCACGCCGTCCTCCTCGTTGCTGAGGGTGTGCTCGGCGACGGAGGCCAGCACGTCCGGGTGGGCGTTGGCCACCGCGTAGGAGCGCCCGGCCCAGGCCAGCATCTCCAGGTCGTTCGGCATGTCGCCGAAGGCCACCACCTCACTGCGGTCGATGCCCTGCTCGGCGCACCAACCGGCCAGCGTGGTGGCCTTGGTGACCCCGAGCGCGCTGATCTCCAGCAGTGCCACCGGGGCGGAGCGGGTGATCTCGGCGTACCGGCCGGCCACCGCCCGGGCCTTGTCCAGGAAGACGTCCGGGTCCAGCTCCGGGTGCTTGACCAGCACCTTGAACAGCCCGTCGACCCGGCCCTCGGCCAGCAGCCGCTCGGCCGGGGCGACGGGGTGCTCGTTCTGCGAGTCCCACATGAAGAGCGAGTACTCCGGCTCCCGGGCGAAGCCGCCGGGGAACTCGAAGGCGAAGGCGCTGCCCGGCAGTTCGGCCCGGAGCAGTTCGACCACCCGGAGGGTGTCGGCCGGGGCCAGCGGGAAGGTCCGCAGCAGTTCGCCGCGGTGCACGTCCACCACCGCCCCGCCGTTGGAGCAGATGGCCACCCCGTGGCCGCCGATGTGCGGGCTGACCTGCGCCATCCAGCGCGGAGGCCGGCCGGTCACGAACACCACCCGCACGCCGGCCCGCTCGGCCGAGGCCAGTGCGGCGGCGGTCCGCTCCGAGACCACGCCGCCCGAGCAGAGCAGCGTGCCGTCCAGGTCGGTGGCGATCAGCCGGGGCGGGCGGGGCAGCGGGCGGGAGGAGTCGGTCACCGCTCCATCTTCGCTCACCCCGCCCGCCCCGGCCGCTACCGGGACCACCCGCCCCGGCCGCCACCGGGACTACGGGTGCCAGACCTCGCGGATCGAGGTGATCTTGCCGGTGCCGTCCAGCGAGATCTCGTAGATGCCGCCGGAGCAGCTGTACGGGTCCTTCACCTGGGCCCGGTCCACCAGGCAGTCCCCGATGTGCTGCCACAGCTCGCCGACCGGCACCGTCTTGACGTTGCCGGCGCCGGTGGAGATCTGCGCCTTCACCGTGGTCGCGAACATGTAGGTCTTGTCGGCCCCGGCGCCCTCGTAGTGCCCGTCGTTCGGGTCACAGACGAACTTGGCGTCCTTCACGTACAGGGTGTCCTGCTTGGGCGGCTTCACCGCCTGGACGTACTTCCAGTTCGGCTTCGGCGCCGGGGTGCTGCACCCCTCCACGTCCTCGCCGGTGCCCGCGTCGCTGCTCGCCGCAGCGGTCGGGCTCTTGCTCGCGCCCGCCTTCGCGGTGGCCTTCGCGCTGCCCGAGGCGGAGGCGCTCGGCACGGCCGAGGGCGCGCTGCTCACCGTCTCCGACGGGGCGGCGGCGGCCCGCCCGTCGCCCTCGTCCTTCTTCTG
Organism: Kitasatospora sp. NPDC004289; assembly: GCF_053602875.1. NCBI lineage: Bacteria > Bacillati > Actinomycetota > Actinomycetes > Kitasatosporales > Streptomycetaceae > Kitasatospora > Kitasatospora sp. NPDC004289. Next base: position 17,941 of record NZ_JBSGEL010000001.1, read on the forward strand.
GCACCCCGTCAGCCCCAGCACCAAGGCCGAGACCACCGCAACACCCGTCACCAGTCCACGAGCTGACATACCGACGACTCCCCCGCACTTCGATCCACGACCGTCAACGACCGGACAGGCTACCCACCACCGCGGACGCCCGCGCCCGGACCCCTGGTTCTCCAGCGGCCCGGGCGCTGATCGAGGGGCCGTCTCAACCCAGCTGGGCCAGGCCCTCGGTGGCGATCCGTTCGAAGACCGCGAGGTCGTTGGCGAAGATCGAGTCCGGCACCGGCCAGTGGATCACCAGCTCGGTGATGCCGATCTCCCGGTACCTCCCCGCCCAGTCCACGAAGGCGTCCAGCGACTGCAGCGGCTTCTCCGCCGTCGACCCCTGGAGCAGCACCTTCTCCAGCTCGGCGACGTCCCGGCCGCGGGCCTCGCAGGCCGCGGCCAGCTTCGCCAGCTGACCGGCGATCACCGCCGGCGCCTGCTCCACCGGCACGTCGGCCGCTCCGCGCGGGTCCCCGTACGTCACCCAGCCCTGCCCGTGCTCGGCCGCCAGCCGCAGCCCGCGCGGCCCGGTCGCCGCCACGTAGAACGGCACCCGGGGCGTCTGCACGCACCCCGGGACGTTCCGCGCCTCGACCACCGAGTAGTACGTCCCCCCGTGCGTCGTGGCGTCGTTGGTCAGCAGCTCGTCCAGCAGCGGCACGAACTCCCCGAACCGGTCCGCCCGCTCCTTCGGCGACCACGCCTCCTGCCCCAGCGCCGTCGCGTCGAACCCCGCCCCGCCGGCCCCGATCCCCAGCGTCAGCCGTCCGCCGGACACGTCGTCGAGCGTGATCAGCTCCTTCGCCAGGGTCACCGGGTGCCGGAAGTTCGGCGAGGTCACCAAGGTCCCCAGCCGGATCCGCTCGGTGGCCGTGGCCGCCGCCGTCAGGGTCGGCAGCGAGCCGAACCACGGCTGCTCGCGGAACGAGCGCCAGGAGAGGTGGTCGTAGGTGTAGGCGGTGTGGAAGCCGAGGTCCTCGGCCCGCCGCCAGATCTTCTGCCCCTCGCTCCACCGGTGGATGGGGAGGATCACCGTACTGAGTCGCATGGGACCGACCCTACGACGCACGGGGGCGGACGCCCCGTCAGGAGCCGTGCGGGACCAGCGTGGTCGACCCGGCGCCACCGTCCGGGCCCGACCGCCACCGCCCGGGCCCGGTGATCGACCTGACAGGGTCCGGAGCCGGCCCGGGCGGGCGGAGCTGCGGCCATACCGCTTCCGAACCGTCCGTGAACCCGCGCGGGACTCCTCGGCGTCAGGCTGTACCGACCCGCTCCGCAGGAGGTTCCGTTGTTCGACGCGATGTCCGAGGCCTTCGCCGACGCGCAGTTCTACGCCCCCCTCGGCACGATGGCCGACCCGGGCCGGCGCTTCGCCCCCGCCCGGGTGCCGGACGGCTGGCGCGGTGCCGACCGGGACGTCTGGACGGCGTGGAGCGCCCCCGGGGTCCGGCGGGCCGAGCAGGGCTGGAAGGTCCACGTGTCGGCGCGGCTGGAGCGCGCCCAGGAGGTCCTCGACCTGGTGGCGGACCGGTGCTTCGCCGAGGGGGTGCCGTTCAAGCACCTGTCGGCGCACTTCTTCTACCTCGCGCTGCACCACAAGCACGCGGCCCGGCCCCAGGCGGGCAAGTTCTGCGCCGCGTACCCGCCGGACACCGAGGCCGCCGGACGGCTCCTCGCGGCCCTCGCCGAGGACCTGCGCGGCGAGGAGGGCGGGTACGTCCTCACCGACCGCCGGTACCGCGACTCGCGGACCGTCCACTACCGGTACGGCGCGTTCGGCCCCCGGAGCCGGCTGCTGGCCGACGGCACCGCGCAGCCGCTGGTGCGGGACGGGCACGGCCACGAGGTGCCGGACGTCCGGCTGCCCCGTTTCGCCCTGCCCGACGGGGTCACCGACCCCTTCGTCACCGAGGAGCCGGCCCCGCACCGGGGCGCGATCCGGATCCGCGGCTACGAGGTCCTCACGGTGCTGCGGCCGAGCAACGCGGGCGGTGCCTACCGGGCCCGCGACACCCGGACGGGACGCCTCGTCCTGGTGAAGGAGGCGCGGCCGCACAACGGGTACACCTGGGACGGGGCCGCCGCCCAGGAGCGGCTGCGACGGGAGTACGAGACCCTCACCGCCGTGCACGCGGCCGCTCCGGGCGCCTGCCCCGAGCCGCTGGACCACTTCACCGAGTGGGAGCACGACTTCCTGGTCATGGAGCTGGTCGAGGGGCTCCCGCTGGTGAAGTGGATCAACCGCAGCTCGCCCGTACTGCTGGCCGGCCGCCCCGCCGAGGACTTCGACCGGTACCACGCCGCCTGCCGCCGCCTGCTCGGCTCGCTGGACGAGGCGCTTGGCCGCCTGCACGCGCTGGGGCTCCGCTTCGGCGACGTGAACCCGGGGAACGTCATCGTCACCCCCGCCGGGGACGCCAGGCTGGTCGACTTCGAGACCGTGACCCCCGTGTCGGCGGCCCCCGCCCGGATGGGCACCCCGGGCTTCGTCCCGCCCCGGGCCCTCGCCGCCGCGCACCCGGACCCCCTGCTCTCCGACCGCTACGGCGCGGCGGCCGTGGCGCTCGCCCTGCTGGCGCCGTTCCCCAACGCCCCGCAGCTGACCCCGGCCAACTTCGCGCTGCTGCGCCGCGACCTGGCGGCCGTCTCGCCGGTGCCCGAGGACCTGTGGCGGCGGGCCACCGCCTTCCACCGGCCGGGTGCGGACGAGGCCGCGGGCCTGCCCGGCCCCGAGGAGGTGGAGGCCGACCCGCTGGGCTGCCTGGCGCGGCTCGCCCGGCGGACGGCCACCGGTCTGCTCGACCTGGCGGCCCCCGAGCGGCCGGACTGGCTCTTCCCGCCGTCGCCCTCGGCCTTCGGCACCAACACGGTCTGCCTGGCGTACGGGACGGCCGGCGTGGTGCACGCCCTGCACCGGGCCGGCCTGCCGGTCCCCGGGGAGGTCGGCGAGCGGCTGCGGCGGGACGCGCTCGCCTCGGCGGACGCGCTGCCGCCCGGGCTCGCGGTCGGCTCGGCCGGCGTCGCGCGGGTGCTGGCCGAGGCCGGGCACCTCGACGAGGCGGTCGGCCTGCTGCGCACCGCCGACGGCCACCCGCTGACGCGGACCACCAGCACGCTGGCGGGCGGTCGGGCCGGGGTCGGCCTCGCCTGGCTCGCCCTGCACCGGCGCACCGGCGACCCGCGCCACCTGGACCGGGCGGCCGCCGCCGGGGACGCGATCCTGCGCACCCCCGACCTGGGGCCCACGCTCGGCGCCGACGACGCCCGCGGCCTGTTCCACGGCCGCTCCGGGCCGGCCCTCTTCCTGCACCGCCTGGCCGACCGCACCGGGGAGCAGCGCTACCGTCGGGCCGGACTCGCGCTGCTGCACGAGGAGTTGGACCGCGCGGTGGAACTGTCCGACGGCTCGCTGTCGTTCGCCGACAACGGCGTGCGCCGTCGGGTCATGCCCTACCTGGCCACCGGCTCCGCCGGGATCGCCACCGTCCTGCTGCGCTACGCGGCGGGCCCGGCGGCCGACGAACGCTGTGCCACCGCCCTGCCCCGGGTCGTCGCCGACACCCGCAAGGTCAGCGCGGCGCAGCCCGGCCTGCACGACGGCTTCGCCGGCCTGGTCCACCTGGCCGCGGAGCACGCCGACTCCACCCGGGACGGAGCCGACCGCGACCACGCGGTGCGGCTGGCGACCGGGCTCCTCAAGTACGCCGTCCCGCACGGTGACGGCGTCCGCTGGCTCGGAACGGGCTCGCTCCGGTTCAGCGCCGACCTGGCCAGTGGCAGCGCGGGGATCCTGCTGGCACTGTGCCGAGCCCTCCACGGCCCGGGTGACGACCGGTTCACCCTGGATCCCCTCAACCAACCGCAGAGAGAAGGGAGTTGGCGATGACCGAGGTTCTCGCCCTGCAGCAGCTCGCGTTCGAGGACGACGAGGAGTCGGAGGACCGCATGTTCCCCTGCTTCAGCATCTACGAGAGCACGATCACCCAGTCCGACTTCTGACCGCCGGAGTCCCCCGCCGCCGCCCCTCGGGGCGGCGGCGCACCGGCGCGTGACGGACCGTCAGCCCTCCGACTGGGCCTCCAGGAAGTAGGCGGTCCCGGCGGTGTCGGCGGTGGTGCCCATCAGGGCGGCGACGACGGCGGCCTGGGCCTCGTCCAGCGGGAAGCTGGAACCGATCAGGTCCGGGTGGTCGCCGACCAGTCGGGCGGCATCCGTGACGGTGAAGCCGGCGGGGAGCTCCCACTCCACCGTGAGGGAGTCGTCGTGGCGGTCGAAGCCGAGTACTGCCCAGATCACTTCACGCACGTCCGTCCTGAGACCGGGCCCTTGCCCGGCAGCGGTTTGCCGGTGTTCGGATCGAATGCTCCCAGGTGCTTGCCCTGCTTGGTGTACTTCTCGACCTCACCGTGCTGGGAGTCCCACTCGTAGATGTGCTTCTTGTCCTCCCACCGGGGGCGCATCCCGCCGCCGCCCTGGACGGGGGTCTTCGGGGGAACGCGCTGCGCGCCGGGCATGCCGGGGAGGCCGCCCTTGGGCGGGGGCACGCGGGTCGGGACGGCGCGGCTGCCGGGGGCGGGCGTCGGCGGGGTGGTGCCGCCACCGGAGTTGTTGTTGGAGCCGCCGGAGTTGTTGTTGCCCCCGGAGCGCTTCTTCTTGGCGAGCCCGAGCGGGTCGATCTCGTCGAGCGGGTTGGTGACGTAGGCGTAGTGGTTGGGCGCGGGTGCCAGGCCGAGCGGGTCGGGGCCGGTGAAGCGGGCGGTCTCGGGGTCGTAGTAGCGGTGCAGGTTGTAGTGCAGACCGGTCTCGTCGTCCTGGTACTGGCCGGGGAAGCGCAGCGGGCAGTCGGCCGTCCCCACTCCGCCCGGGCCGCCGGCCGGGGCGGTGAGGCCCCAGAGGGTGGCCGCGCGGCGCCACTCGACGGTGCCGTCCGCCGTGACGAGTTCGGTGGGCGAGCCGACCAGGTCGGTGAGGACGGCGTGCCGCTGCTCCTCGACCGTTCCCGTGGCCGAGCGGACCCGGCGGACCTGCGCGACGGGCCGCCACGAGTCCGGTGCGTAGTCCCAGGAGGTGAGGACCACCGCGGACCGGTCGGCGTCGTGCCGGCCCTCCTCGACCAGGACCTCGTCGTCCCAGCAGAACCGGGTCTCGTCGAGGACGGTCCCGTCCGCGGGGTCGACCGACTGCTTGGCGGTGCGCCGTCCCAGCGGGTCGTACAGGTAGCGCCAGTGCTCGCCGGCCGGGGTGTCGGCCGAGGTCAGGCGGTCGTGGGAGTCGTAGTGGAAGTGCCAGCTCCGCTGCTGGCCGGAGAGGGTGCGGAGGTGACGGGCGGTCAGCCGCCCCTGGCCGTCGTACTCGTAGCGGATCCGGCCGGCCCGACGGAGCAGCGAGCCGTCGAGGACCCGGTCGCCGGCGGCCGCGGACGGCAGGTCGGCCCGGATCGGGTTGCCCAGGGGGTCGTACGCGTAGGACTCGCTCCAGGCGGCGGAGCGGGAGGCGGTGACCTGGCCGAGCGGGTCCAGGTCGAAGTGGCGGGTGCCGGTGCGGTCCTCGCTCAGGGAGGTCGGGACGCCGTCGGCCCGGTAGGTCCAGCTCCGGCCGTCCAACCGGCGGGAGGCCCCGGCGGGTTGCCCCTCGTCCACCGCGACGAGCTGCTGGGCGGTGAGGCGGTCCAGGTCGTCCCAGGTGCTGGTGAGGGCGGTCCGGGTGCCGATCCAGCGGTGGGACTCGCGGCCGGCCGCGTCGTGGCCGTAGGCGAGCCGCAGCCCGGCGGTCTCGGCCGTGACGGTCCGGCCGTTCGGATCGTGCTGCCAGGTGGTGACGGTCCCGCCCGGCGTGCGGCGCTCGGTCCGCTGACCGAGCAGGTCGTAACGGTTCGTCAGGACGAGGCCGTTGGCCGACTCGGTCAGGACCCGTCCGAGGGCGTCGTGGGTGAACTCCAGGTGGACCGCGTCGTTCCGGGCGTGCTCGAGGTTGCCCTCCCGGTCGTAGCGGAAGTCGGTCCGGGCCCCGGTGTCGGTGGTCTGGCCGGTCACGCGGCCGAGCGCGTCCCAGCTGAAGTCGACGCTCTGTCCGGCGCCGTTGGTGCGGCGGGTGAGTTGCCCGGCCGCGTCGTGCTCGTAGCGCACCGTCCGGCCGTCGAAGTCGGTCTCGGAGGCGAGGTTGCCCGCCTCGTCGTACCCGTACCGCCAGGCGCGCCCGTCGGGGCCGGTGACGGTGTCGAGCCGGAGTTCCGCGTCGTAGCCGTACTCCCAGCGGTGCCCGGCGGCGTCGGTCCGGGCGGTGAGCAGGCCGAAACCGGTCCGCTCGTACCCGGTCCGTCCGCCGTTGGCGTCGAGGTGCTCCAGCAGGTTGCCCTCGGGGTCGTACCCGCGCTCCTCGCGGCTGCCGTCCGGGAGTTCGCGCAGGGCGGGCCTGCCCTCGACGGTCCAGCCGTAGCGGGTGGTGCGGCCGAGCGGGTCCGTCTCGGCCACCACCCGGCCGAAGGCGTCGCGGACGAGGAGCGTCGTGTGGCCGAGCGGATCGGTGAGGGCGGTGGTCAGACCGGCCGCGTCGGTGGCGAACGTGACGGTCCGGCCGGCGGGGTCCACGGTCGTGGTGGGACGGCCGTGCGCGTCGTGGCCGAAGCGGGTGGTGGCGCCGCACGGGTCGGTGCTGGAGACGCAGTTGCCCCGGTCGTCGTACGCGAGGTGCCAGCTGCCGCCGCCCGGCGTGGTCACCTCGACGGGCAGGCCGAACGCGTTGTAGGCGGTCTCGGTGGTGCTGCCGTCGGGATGGGTCACCCGGACGGGCCGCCCGTGGGCGTCCAGCTCGTAGCGGGTGGTCCGGCCGAGTTGGTCGGTGGTCGAGACGACGTGGCCGTAGCGGTCGTGTCCGGTGCGCAGTTCGTGGCCCGCGGGATCGACGACGCGGACCACGTGGTCGTTCCGGTCGTAGTGGTAGCGGGTGGCGCGGCCGAGCCCGTCGGTGACGGTGGTGACGCGGTTGGCGGTGTCGTAGGCGAAGTTTGCCTCCAGGGCGCCGCCGGAGCCGTGGCTGCGGGCGACCCGCCCGTCCGGGCCGTACTCGTAGGCGTACCAGAAGCCGTTCCGGTCGGTCCAGGAGGTGAGCCGGTCGCGGTCGTCGTACCGGTGGACCAGGGGGAGGCCGGAGGAGTTGGTGATCTCCGCGAGGCGGCCGCGGTCGTCGTACCCGTAGCGGACGACCGTGGTGCCGGATCCGTGGCCGGTGCCGTCGAGCAGCCGCAGTGCCTCGACCCGGGGGCCCGCCGCGGTGTGCAGGACGTCGACGGCCACCCGGTAGCCGCCGGAGTGGTGGAGTTCGACGGGCAGGCCGTCGTCGTCGTACAGGTGGTCCACGCGGTTGCCGTTGCGGTCGGTCAGCGCGCTGATCGGACGGACCTCCGGGGTGCCGGCCGCCGCGAAGTGCAGGGTGCGGCCGGTCTCCACGTCCTCGATCCGGATGGTGTCGGCCTCCCGGTCCCAGGACAGCGGCCAGCGGGCGCCGTCGGCGGGGAGGACGGGACGGTCCGGATCGGACGGGTGCGGGTAGTGCAGGACCTGGGCATCGTCGCCGGCGTAGTGGATGCCCCGGGCGTCGATCTGCACGCGCTGGTCGAGGGTGGAGCTCCAACCGGTGCCGAGGTACTGGCCGCCCTGGTAGCCGGAGGCGTACGAACGCCGGACGGTCAGCGGCAGGATGCCGGGCAGGTCGAGGTCGGTCTCGTCGGAGATCATCTGACCGGAGACCACGTCCACCGGGTCACCGGCGGTCAGGCACCGGGTGTTGCCCTCGGTGGACTGGCCGGGCCGGCCGTCCCCGGGCAGGTTCCGGCCGGATCCGGGGCCACCGCCCGGGCCGCGGCCGGGACCCTTCGGGGTGCCGCTGCCGGTGCCCCGGCCCTTCAGGTCGTCGAGGATCCGCTGCTCGTTGGCCCGGTGGTTGCGGCTGGTCTGTTCGAGGCCGGTGCCGATGTCCTTCAGGTGCTTGGTCAGGGCCTTCTGGCCCTGCTCCATCGAGTCCATCAGCTTGCCGATGCCCTGCTCCGCCGCGGCCGCCAGGCCACCCCTGCCCCTGGTCCGGCCGAAGGCCGAGCGGGCCCGGGAGTGGTGCCGCCGGGCGGAGTCCTCCAGGTCCTCCGAATGCCGGCCGAACCGCTTGGCCAGGTCGTCGATCGAATCCGGATCGTGCCGGAACTCCCCGCCGCTCACCGCGTGCTCCCCCCGTCCGCTGCCGCGTCCTCCAGCAGGTTGACCACCAGCTCGCCCGCCATGCCGGCGAGCGCTTCGACCACCGCGCCGGTGGCCATCTCCATCAGCTGGTCGACGATCATCTGCTCGGCCTCCTTGAGCAGCCTGCGGACGATCACCCTGGTCGCCTGGGTCGCGCCCACCGCACCGAGCTCCGACAGCCCGAAGGTGAACGGGGCCGCCGCCTGAGCGGCTATCACCTCGGCGGCCATGATGACCAGCTGGGCGATGGCGGCGATCTTCGCTCCTTCGATCACCACCGCGACGCCGTCCAGGCAGAAGGCCACCATCCGCCCGCCCTCGGCCAGTTGGCTCAGGTGCGTGCCGGAGACCTTGCCCCAGTGCGCCTCGAAGGCCTGCACCGCGAGGCCCGCGTTGGCGCCCAGCATCCCCTGGACGGCCGTGTGCGCGTCGGCGATGCCGGTGTCGATCTCCGCGGCGAACTCCCGCAGCGCATCGGCCATTTCGCGGTAGTCGTCCTCGTCCACGTTCGGCCAGTTCACGCCGATCAGATCGAGTACCCACGCCAACTCGTCGGGCAGTACGACACCCATTCCGCTTCCACCCCCGTGGCAGACGACCCCAGCAGGCTAGCGGTGCCGCCGCCCTCCGGCAGGGACATCGTCGGATCCGGCCGGGCGAGGTGTTCGTTGCGGTTCGGTCACGGGGTGTCCGGTTGAGTGGGCATTGTGACGGATCGTCGGGGAAATCGGATTGGGGGGTGGGGGGAATGCGAACCATAATCCGTGCTGTCACGCGCGAGGGCGTGCTTCGGTGAGGAGCAGGGGCCCCGCGTTCGGTTCTTCCGGGGGAGTGCCTTGTCCGCGTCCGAGTACGCGTCAGCACCCGTGCCCGAAACCGCCTCCGTGGAGGCGGCCGGGCCCGAGGGTGGGTCAGTGGGGACGACGAGCAGCGGCGGCCGGTTGCCGCGGGCGCTCGGGGTCGGCCTGGCGGTGGCCGGTCTGGTCGCGGTGACCGCGACCAGTGCCGCCGTCACGGTGGCGGTCGGGAAGCCGGAGGGGAAGCCGGTCGCTGCGGCCGCGCCCTCGGCGAGCGCGAGCGCGAGTGCGTCCGCGACGCCGAGCCCCAGCCCGAGTGCGTCCGCGACGCCGTCGGCCAGCCCGACGCCCGCGCCGAAGCCCACGCCCTCGTCGACCCTGCACGGCACGGTGGACGGGGCGACCCACGGCGGCGACCTGCGGTACTTCCTGCTGCCGATGCCCTGGGGCGCCGAGTCCTACGGCCCGTCGGACGGCGTGAAGTTGACCACCGAGGAGGTGGCCGCGGAGTTCTCCAACGCCGAGGAGATGGGCGAGGTGCTCGCCTCCTACGGCTACAAGAACGACGCGGCGACCCGTCGCTACCGGACGGCCGACGGCCGCCAGGAGGTCAACGTCCGCCTGCTGCGCTTCAAGTCGCGGCAGATGGCGAAGGAGTTCGCCGACGGCATGACGATGAGCAAGGGCGAGAGCTTCGGCATCGACGGCGACCCCGACGGCCGCGGCATCATGCTCAAGCCCGAGCAGGAGGCGTGGACCGGGAAGATGGTCGGCCTCTCCTCCGTCGGCGACGTCGAGTACCAGGTCACCGTGTACGTGAAGGGCACGCCGGACAAGGCCGCGCTGCACGACGCGATGAAGCGTCAGCGAGAGAGGTTGTCCTCCGGTGGCTGAACCGTTCACCACGCCCGAGAGCACCGCGCCGGAGAGCACCGCGCCGGAGAGCACCGTGCCCGAGGCCCTGGCGCCCGAGCTGCTCGCGGCCGGTGGCGACCCGGAGCCGTCCGCGCCGCGCCGCCCGCTCTCCACCGCCCGCCTGCTGCTGGCGGCCCTGCTGGTCGGCCCGCTGCTCGGCGCCTCGGTCGGCTACGCCGTCCAGGCGGGCAGCCCGCCCACCCCGCTGCCCGTGCTCGCCGTGCCCTCGCCCACCTACCCGGCCGCTCCGGCGGACCCGCAGGCCGTGGCGGAGGCGGCGGTCGCACCGCTGAAGATCGACGGTGACCTGCGCACCCTGCTGGTGCCCCGGCCGCAGGGAACGGAGGACTGGGACTACGACTACGTGTCCGGCTCCGGCTGGTTCACGGTGGGGGAGAAGGCCATGTCGGTCGGCAACTCCGCCTCGTACTTCCGGTCCATGCTCCAGGACGGGTTCCGCCGCGACGCGGTGGCCACCTGGCGCAAGGGGGACGTGAAGTGGCGGGTCGAGTTGATCCAGTACCACTCGGACAAGGCCGTCGCCGCGCAGCGCGAGGCGGAGCGCCACGAGGTGGGCGCCCTGCCGCTGGGCGGGATCTCCGGCGGCGTCTACCAGACCGACGACACGGCGCAGACGTACGTGGACTCCACCGAGCAGTACTACTCCGGGGAGGCGCTGGCCCGGCGCGGCGACGTGGTGATGCGGATCACCGTGTTCTCGCCCGCCAAGGTCGACCGGGACGAGCTCGCCGGCATCGCCAAGCAGCAGTGGGAGCGGCTGGTATGAGCATCCTCGAGAACCCCGGATCCCCGCAGCAGGAGCAGCGGTTGACGGAGGGTCCGGAGCAGCGGCGCCCGAGCCGGGCCCGGCGCACGGCGCTGCGGGCCGGTGCCGCCGTGGTGGCGGCCGCCCTGCTGGGCGTCGGCATCGGCGTCGGCATCCTGCGCGTCCAGTACCCGGAGGGCGGGACCGCGGCGGCCGCGCCGTCCGGGCAGCCGTCGGTCGCGGCGACGGCCACGCCCTCGGCCTCGCCGAGCCCGTCCTTCGGCACCAGGGAGAACGGCAGCCACTTCGGCTCGCTCCGCGACCTGCTGCTGCCGCTGCCGGACGACCACCGGGTCGGCCCGGACGCGGGCGCGTACGGGAACGACACCGAACTGACCGAGGACCAGCGCAAGAACTGGGTCGAGGACCAGCTGCACGACCTGCCCGAGAAGCTCCGGGACGCGCTGCGCAAGGAGTGGCAGGACCAGCCGCTGACCGGCGCCGGCGTGCGCAGCTACGTGGCGACCGACCACTCGTACGTGGTGACGATCTGGCTGCTGAGGTACCACCAGGAAGCGATCAAGGCGGACACCGCCTGGCAGAACGCGCTGGGTTCGGACTCCGGCCTGTACCGGATCGGCCCGAGCGTGGCCGGTCACGAGCAGGCGCGCTGCTTCCTGCCGTACGCAGCCCCCGGGGCCAAGATCGACCGGCTGGTCTGTTCGGCGGCCGAGGGCGACCTCCGGGTCGAGATGCAGGTGGAGGGGATCGCCCCGCTGCCGAAGGAGAAGACCGTGGAGCTGTTCAGCCGTCAGCTGGACCGGCTGGCCCGTCCGGGAGCGTCCGCATGACCGAGCAGAACGCGCAGCCGGAGCAGAACGCGCAGCCGGCACCGACCGAGCCGCCCGTGCGGGCCGTCGCCCCGCCGCTCGTTCCGGAGCAGTCCGCCCCGGCGCCGGCGTCGGACCCGGCCCTGGCCCCGGCCGAGGCCGACGCCGTGCCCGGCACCGAGGGCCCGGCCGCGGAGCGGCCTCGCCGCCCCCGCCGCAAGGTGCGGGCCCGCTGGGTGGCCGCCGTGCTGGTGGCGGTGCTGACCGGCACCGGCGCAGCCGCCGCGGTGATCGCCCCGGAGCGGACCGAGCTGCCCGGCCTCAGGACCCCGAACGACGGCCGGTACGTCCTGCCGGAGTTGACGCTGCCTCCGCTGCCCTCCGGCCGGCCCGCCCCGTCGGCCAGCGGTGCGGGCAACCGGCACCACGCCGACCTGCGGCAGCTGCTGCTGCCGGCACCGGCCGGGATGACCGCGGCGGCCGAACGGAAGGGCTGCGGGGACTACGCCGAGCTGGAGAAGGAGCCGGCCGAGGCCCGCGCGATCCTGCTGCAGAACGGTTGCCGGGACGCGGTCCGCCGGGTCTGGACGGCGCCCGACGGCACCCGGACCGAGCTGTGGCTGCTCCGCTTCGGCTCCGAGGACGAGGCCAAGGCCCACTACCTGGTGATGAACTACGGCCAGCTCAAGGAGCCGGCCGGGCTGGAGGCCTCGGTCGACGGCATCGCCCCGGAGATGGACCGGATCACCACCGTCAAGGTCAGCGCGGACAAGGCGGGCAAGCCCGGCGAGCAGCCCCGGCCGGTCGCCAGGGCCGCGTACTTCCAGCGCGGGGACGTGACGGCGCTGGTGCTGACGGCCAATCAGGACGGCGTCCCGCTCCAGGCCTTCCGCCAGGTGGCCATGGGCCAGTTCGGCATGCTGGGCTGACGCCCGCGCCCGCGCCCGGCACCGGGCCCGGCACCGGGCCCGGCACCGGGCCGTCCGACCCTTAGGGGCTGGGCGGCCCGGCGTCATCCTGCGGTAGGGGGAGCGGCTCCTCTCGCCAGCTCATTCCACCCACGGGGCGCGGCCACTAGGTTGGGACGGTGTCCACCACTGTCATCAAGACGGACGCCCTCACCAAGAAGTTCCCCCGGGTCACCGCACTGGACCGGCTCACCGTAGAGGTGCAGCCCGGTGTGGTCGGTCTGGTGGGGGCGAACGGGGCGGGCAAGTCCACACTCATCAAGATCCTGCTCGGGCTGGCCCCGGCGACCTCCGGCACGGGCCAGGTGCTCGGCCTGGACATCGCCACCGAGGGCTCCGCGATCCGCGAGCGGGTCGGCTACATGCCCGAGCACGACTGCCTGCCGCCGGACGTCTCCGCGACGGAGTTCGTGGTGCACATGGCCCGGATGGCCGGGCTGCCGCCGGCCGCCGCGCGCGAGCGGACCGCCGACACGCTGCGCCACGTCGGCCTGTACGAGGAGCGCTACCGCCCGATGGGCGGCTACTCGACCGGCATGAAGCAGCGGGTGAAGCTGGCCCAGGCCCTGGTCCACGACCCGCAGTTGGTGCTGCTGGACGAGCCGACCAACGGCCTCGACCCGGTCGGCCGGGACGAGATGCTCGGCCTGATCCGGCGGGTGCACACCGACTTCGGCATCTCGGTGCTGGTCACCACCCACCTGCTCGGCGAGCTGGAGCGCACCTGCGACCACCTGGTGGTGATCGACGGCGGCCGCCTGCTGCGGTCCTCCTCCACGGCCTCCTTCACCGAGGCGACCCAGCTGCTGGCGGTCGAGGTGACGGACCGTCCGGACGATCCGGGCTTCGACGCCGACGAGGCCGTCCGGGAGCGGCTGGCCGCCGCCGGTCTGGTGGTCCGTCAGGACGGCGCCAAGATCCTGCTGGTGGAGATCGCCGGCGACGAGACCTACGACACCGTCCGGGACACCGTGGCCGACCTGGGCCTCGGCCTGGTCCGGCTGGAGCAGCGCCGCCACCGGGTCTCCGAGATCTTCACGACCGAGTCCACGGAAGGCCGTGCCGATGTCTGAGCAACTTCCCTCCGGAGCGGCGCCGGTGGACTCGCCGGTGGGCTCGCCGGTCGACACCGGGGTCATCCACAACATCGGCTACCGCAGCTACCAGGGCCCCCGGCTCGGCCGCGGCTACGCCACCCGCTCGCTCTACGTGCAGAGCCTGCGCGCCGCCTACGGCCTCGGCCGCTCGGGCAAGTCCAAGGTGCTGCCGATGCTGGTGGCCTCCGCGCTGACGGCCGCCGCCGTGGTGATCGTGGCGATCGGGCTGTTCCTCCAGGGGCCGGTCAAGACCGACCTGTTCCCGGTGGACTACGCGCAGTTCCTCTCCGCCTTCGGCGTGCTGGTGCAGATCTTCGTGGCCGCGCAGGCCCCGGTGCTGATGTCGCGGGACCTGCGCCACCACACCGTGCCGCTGTACTTCTCCCGGCCGATCACCCGCGGCGACTACGTCCGGGCCAAGTTCGCCGCGATGACCTCGGCCATGCTGCTGATGACCGTCACCCCGCTGCTGGTGCTCTACCTGGGCTCGATCCTGGGCGGGCTGCCGCTCGGCAAGAACACCGGGCACTTCCTCCAGGGCCTGGCCGTCGCGGTGGTCCTCTCGGTGCTGTACGCCGCGCTGGGCCTGGCGATCTCCGCGCTGACCCCGCGCAAGGGCTTCGGCGTGGCCGCCATCATGGGCGTGCTGGTGGTGAGCCAGCCGGTCGCGGCCATCTTCTACGTCCTGATCGGCGGCAACCGGATCGACCCGCCGGAGTCCGCGCACTGGGCCTTCCTGCTCTCCCCGACGAACGCCGCCGAGGCGATGCTGAACCAGCTGCTGGACATCAGGACGGCCGGGCCGCTCACCGCCCCGGACGGGATCGGCGTGGCGGTCTTCGCGCTGGCCGTGGCCGCGATGATCGGCGGCTCGTACTGGGCGCTGCTGCGCCGCTACCGGAAGATCTGAGGGAACGTCATGGCCGTCATCACCATCGACAGGGTCTCCCGCTGGTTCGGCAACGTGGTCGCCGTCAACGACGTCAGCATGGAGATCGGGCCGGGCATCACCGGTCTGCTCGGGCCCAACGGCGCGGGCAAGTCCACCCTCATCCACATGATGAGCGGTTTCCTGGCCCCCTCCTCCGGGGCGGTCACCCTGGACGGGGAGCCGATCTGGCGCAACCAGGAGGTCTACCGCAAGATCGGCCTGGTCCCGGAGCGGGAGTCGATGTACGACTACCTGACCGGCTGGGAGTTCGTGCTGGCCAACGCCGAACTGCACGGCCTGGCCGATCCGGGTGCGGCCGCGAAGAGGGCGCTCGGGATGGTCGAGATGGAGTACGCCCAGGACCGGAAGGCCGGGACGTACTCCAAGGGCATGAAGCAGCGCGTCAAGATGGCCTCCGCACTGGTGCACGACCCCGAGGTGCTCCTGCTGGACGAGCCGTTCAACGGCATGGACCCGCGCCAGCGGCTGCAACTGATGGAGCTGCTGCGGCAGTTCGGCTCGGCCGGGCGGACGGTGCTGTTCTCCTCGCACATCCTGGAGGAGGTCGAGCAGCTGGCCCGGCACATCGAGGTGGTGGTGGCCGGCCGGCACGCCGCCTCCGGTGACTTCCGGAAGATCCGCCGCCTGATGACCGACCGCCCGCACCGCTACCTGGTCCGCTCCAGCGACGACCGCCGGCTGGCCTCCGCGCTGATCGCGGACAGCTCCACCGCCGGGATCCAACTGGACTGGCACGAGCGGGCGCTGCGCATCGAGGCGATCAACTTCCCGCAGTTCACCGCGCTGCTGCCGAAGGTCGCCAAGGAGGCCGGGATCCGGCTCTACACCGTCTCCCCGGCCGACGAGTCGCTGGAGAGCGTCTTCTCCTACCTCGTCGCCAACTGACGCCCCGCCTCCGACGCCCCGTCGCCGACGTCTCGTCGCACCCGAAAGGCTGACCCCTGTGAACCTGACCGTCGCCAGGCTGACCGTCCGCGGCCTGCTGGGGCGCCGCCGCGGCCTCCTGCTGCTGGCCGCGCCCGTGCTGCTGCTGGTGATCTCCGTGATCGCCCGCAGCGGCAGCGAGGACAAGCACGACCTGGCCACCACCATCCTCGGCCAGCTCTCGCTGGGCACCCTGCTCCCGCTGCTCGGCCTGATCATCGGCACCGGCGTGATCGCCACCGAGATCGACGACGGCTCGATCGTCTACCTGCTGGCCAAGCCGCTGCCCCGTTGGCAGATCATCACCACCAAGCTCGCGGTGGCCGTGGTGACCACCTGGGTCTTCGCGGCGCTGCCCGCCCTGATCTCCGGGTTGGTCCTGGTCGGGACCGAGGACGGCCTCGCGGTCGGCTACGCGGTCGGCACCCTGGTGGCCGGCGCCGCCTACAGCGCGCTCTTCCTCCTGCTCTCGGTGGTCACCCGCAACGCGGTGGTCGTCGGTCTCGTCTACGCCCTCATCTGGGAGAGCCTGATCGGCAACTTCGTCGACGGCGCCAAGACCCTGAGCATCCAGCAGTGGGGCCGCAGCATCGCCGAGTCCGTCGCCGCCGAGGGCGCCATCGACGCCACCGTGGCCACCGCGGTCGCCGTCCCGCTCCTGATCGTGGTCATCCTGGGCGCCACCGCCCTCGCCGCCGTCAAGCTGGCCGGCCTCACCCTGGCCTCCGAGGAGTAGCCCGCATCCCGCACCGCGAACGAGGAGGGCCCCGGCTGATGCCGGGGCCCTCCTCGTTCGCGGGCACCCACCCGGAACCCTTCGGGGGCGGCCAAGGCCACCTCCCCCGACGGCCACGCAACGCCCCCGAAGGTGAGCACATGCTCACACCGTGTCGATCATCCGCACCACCCCCGTTCGGCGGGGTGTGTCCCGGGGCGCCCCGTGCTAGACGTGCTGTCAACAGTGACCAGTTGTAGGATGACCGGGCAAGAGGTTGTAGGATGACTGCCGTCCACTGCTGAGCGAACCCGGAAGGAGCCCCCCATGAGTGCGGACGGGCTGCAGGCCGCCGGGCGGCGTTCGCTGGTGGACGTGACGATCGAGCAGCTGCGCGAGCAGCTGAGCGCCGGGAGCTGGCCGGTCGGGGCGCGGATCCCGACCGAGCACGAGCTGGCCGAGCGGCTCGGGGTCGGGCGGAACACGGTGCGGGAGGCGATCCGGGTGCTGGTGCACGCGGGGATGCTGGTCTCGCGCCAGGGGGAGGGCACCTTCGTGACCTCCACCACCGACCCGGCCGCGGTGCTGCGCGGGGTGCAGCGCTCCGGCGTCCGGGACGTGCTGGAGGTCCGGGCCGCGCTGGAGGCCGAGGCCGCTCGCCTGGCCGCCGTGCGGCACACCCCCGAGGACATCGCCCGGATGCGTGCGGCGCTGGCCCGCGAGGCCGAGATCATCGCCGCCGAGCCCGACCGGGCGGGGCGCGAGGCGACCGTCGAGCACGACCTGGAGTTCCACACCGCGGTGGTCGAGGCCGCCCACAACCCGGCGCTGACCGAGGTCTACCGGTACTTCGGGGCCTCGGTGCGCGAGTCGATGCGGACCGCCTTCGGAGACCACGAGATGCCCGAGGTGGTCGTCGCCACCCACGAGGCGCTGGTGGACGCGATCGAGAGCGGCGACCCGGAGCTGGCCGAGGCCGCCTGTCGCCGGCTGCTCGCGGAGCCGACGGCCGCCGTGGAGCAGCTGCTCGCCGCCATCGCCGCGCGGAAGTGACGACCGTTCAGCCCGAGTCGTAGCCCGCGCACGTCACCGGCCGCACGAGCCGGTCCCTTCCTCGTTCCGCCCCGCCCTGTCCGGAGAAGACACCACCGTCATGACGGTCACCCACGCCCAGCAGCTCGCCACCCCGACGGTCCGTACCCGCACCAGGCTCGCCCACCCCGCGCTGATGCTGCTCGGCATCGTGCTGGTGGCGCTCAACATGCGGGCCTGCCTGGCCGCGATCTCCCCGCTGGTCGGCGAGATCCAGCGCACCTTCGGCCTGTCGGCCACCGCCGCCGGCCTGATCACCACCGTGCCGGTGCTGTTCCAGGGCCTGGGCGCCCCGCTGACGCCCCGGCTGACCCGGCGCTTCGGCGCGGAGAAGGTGGTGCTCGGCGCGGTGCTCACGCTGGGCGCGGGGGTGCTGCTCCGGGTGCTGCCCGACGTCGCGGCGCTGTACGCGGGTTGCATGGTGATCGGGGTCGCCATCGCGGTGCTGAACGTCTCCATGCCGGGCCTGGTGAAGCGGGAGTTCCCGGGGAACGCGGCCACCATGACCGGTGTCTACTCCACCACCATGCTGGTCGGCGCGACCCTCGCGGCGGCCACCTCGGTGCCGCTGGAGAAGGTGCTCGGCGGCGGTTGGCAGGGCTCGCTGGCGGCCTGGTCGGTGCTGGCGCTGGTGGCCGCGGCGGCCTGGCTGCCGCAGGTGCTGAAGTCCCGTCAGGAGAAGGCCGCGGTCGCGGCCGCTCCGGCCGGTGCGGCGATCGCGAACATCTGGCGGAACGGGCTGTCCTGGCGGATCAGCGTCTTCATGGGCGTCTCCTCGCTGATGGTCTACACGCTGGTGGCCTGGATGCCGACCATCCTGGCGGACCACGGCATGGACCGCGGCGAGGCCGGTCTGGTCTTCGCGTTCAGCAACCTGGTCCAGGTGATCGGCGCCTTCCTGGTCCCGCTGATCGCCGGCCGGATGACCCGTCAGCGCGGGCTCGCGGTCACGATGGCCGGGCTCAACGCGGTGGGCATCACCATCCTGCTGCTGGCCCCGGTCTCCGGCGCCTGGCTGGCCGCCGGCGTGCTCGGCATCGCCCAGGGCGGCTCGCTCGGACTGGCGCTGGCCTTCATCGTGCTGCGCACCCGCAGCGCGCTGGGCGCGGCGCAGCTCGGCGGCATGACCCAGGCGGTGGGCTACCTGGTGGCGGCCGCCGGGCCGGTCGGCGCGGGCGCGCTGCACCAGCTGACGGGCGGTTGGGAGCTGCCGCTCGTGCTGCTGCTGGCGCTCGCCGCGGTGGCGGCGGTGGCCGGCTGGGGCGCCGGGCGCAACCAGGTGCTCTGAGCGGCCCCGCCGCCACCTGACACAGTCGGGGTGCCGATCGCCTCCGGGAGTGCCCGAAGAGGCCCTCGACCACCCTCCGTGTCCCTACCGTTGGCGGCATGACAGCTGCCGCTTCCCTGGCCACCGCTCAGGTCTCGCTCGGCGATCCCGAGGTCCGGTACCCGCTCTGGCCCGCCCTCACCGCCGGGTGCCCGGTCACCAGCACCCCCGAGCTCGCCTACCCGGTCGAGGTCGACTACGACTACCCGGCCGTCCCGGCCGCCCTGTTCGCGCAGCCGCCCGGCCCGGGCCTGGACCGCTGGGCCCCGCTGCTGCCCCCGCTGGACGCGCCCACCCTCGGCGAGGGCGGCACCCCCCTTCTCGCCCTCCCCGACGGCACCCTGGTCAAGGACGAGTCCCGCAACCCGACCTGGAGCCACAAGGACCGCCTCAACCGGGTCACGGTCAGCGCCGCCGTCCACCAGGGCGCGCCCGGCATCGTGGTGGCCTCCTCCGGCAACCACGGCGCCTCGGCCGCCGCGTACGCCGCCCGGGCGGGGCTGCGCTGCGTGGTGCTGGCCTCGGCGAGCTCGCCGCCGGCCGTGCAGTCCTTCCTGAACGCCTACGGCGCGCTGGTGCTCCCGGTGCCGGTCGAGGCCCGCTGGCCGCTGCTGCGGCAGATCGCCGAGCGGACCGGCTTCCACCCCGTCAGCAACCACACCCGCACCCACACCGGCCACGGCTTCGGTGCCGAGGGCTACAAGACGGTGGCGTACGAGCTGCACGCCGAACTGGGAACCCCGGCGGCGGTGTTCGTGCCGACGGGGTACGGGGAGCTGCTGTACGGGGTGTGGAAGGGCTTCGCCGAGCTGCACCGGCTGGGCGTCGCGGACCGGGTGCCGCGGGTCTTCGGCTGCGAGCCGGCCGCCGGCGGTCCGCTGGCGGCGGCGGTGCGCACCGGCGCCCCGGCCGCGGTGGTGGAGGTCGGCCCGACGGAGGCGTACGCGATCGACGTCACCAACGGCGGCCACCGGGGGGTCCGGGCGGTCACCGCGAGCGGTGGCGGTGCGCTGCTGCTGACGGACCGGGAGGTCCGGGCCGCGCACGGGGAGTTGGCGGCCCAGGGGCTGTGGTGCGAGTTCTCCTCGGCGATCGGGCTGGCCGGTCTGCGGCAGCTGGGCGGGCCGGCGGCCTTCGACGGGCCGGTGGTCTGCGTCTCCACCTCCAGCGGCTTCAAGGACCTGCGGGTGGGCACCGAGCGGGCCGAGGCGCTGGACCCGGAGTGGGAGGCGGTGGCGGGCCGGCTGAAGGCGGCGGGGATCGAGGCCTGAGCGGTCCGGGCGGCCCGGGCGGCCCGAACGGTTCACCGGTGCGGAACCGCGCCGCCGTGCCCTGCGTTTCTCCGTTCGCCGTTCCCCTTTCCCGGAGTTGGAGTACCGCCCCATGGTGTTCAAGAAGCTGCTCGGTGCCCTCGGTGTCGGCGGCCCGGCCGTCGACACGGTGCTGTCCACGCCCGTGGTGCGGCCCGGAGGCCTGATCGAGGGTCAGGTCCACCTGACCGGCGGCAGCCAGGAGGCGGCGGTCAACGCGATCACGCTCGATCTGGTCGCCCGCGTGGAGATCGAGCACTCCGAGGGCGAGTCGAACGGCCTGGCGGGCTTCGCCCGGCACGTGGTGACCGGTCCGTTCACCCTGGCGGCGGGCGAGCGGCGCTCGCTCCCGTTCTCCTTCGCGGCCCCGTACGAGATCCCGGTGACCGAGCTGGCCGGGCAGCACCTGCACGGCATGGCGCTGGGCGTGCGGACCGAGGTGGACATCGCCGGGGCCCGGGACAAGGGCGACGCCGACCCGCTCGGGGTGGAGCCGCTGCCGGTGCAGCGCGCGCTGCTGGAGGCCTTCACGGCGCTCGGCTTCCGCTTCCGCTCCGCCGACCTGGAGGCCGGGCGGATCCACGGCACCGCGCAGGGCCTGCCGTTCTACCAGGAGATCGAGTACCTGGCCGCGCCGCAGTACGCGGACCGGTTCGGCGCGCTGGAGCTGACCCTGATCACCTCGGCCGAACGGGTCGAGGTGGTGCTCGAGTTCGACCGCCGGAGCAGCGACGTGGTCAACCACCACGTGGTGGAGCACGCGGTGGCCGGGCAGGACCTCACCGGCCTGGTGGACGGCTGGATCCAGGAGGCGCTGGCCAAGGGCTCGTACGGCCACTCCCACGGCCACGGCCACGGGGGCGGGCACGGCTTCGGCGGCGGCCTGGTGGCGGGTGCGGCGGTCGGGGTGGTCGGCGGTCTGGTGGTCGAGGAGTTCATGGACGAAGTGGTCGAGGAGGCGTTCGAGGACGCCTTCGAGGATGCCTTCGAGGACTGATCCGATCGGGGTCACGGGGCTTGGTGGATCCTGCAATCGGGAGCCCGCCCCGTGACTCCGCAATGTTGCCTTTATATGCTCCGCAGAAGCTCTCCACGGCGGTATGAGGTCGGGGCGAAGCTGACGGAGTAGTACCTGGCTGCTGGTGGAGGGTGTGCGAATGTCTGGCCAGAGGCCGGGGTCCCCGGACCACGCCGAATGGTGGCGCGACGACGCCGCTCACGGGGGGGCCTACCAGGACCCGTACCAGCAGCAGTCGTACCCGCAGCAACCGCAGTACCAGCAACCGCAGTACCAGCAGCCGCAGTACCCGCAGCAGGGCTACTACCAGCAGCCGCAGGCGCCCTATCAGCCGCAGGACCCGTACCAGGAGCAGTACCAGCAGGTGCCGCAGCAGGTCCCGCCGCCGCAGCGGGCCCAGCGGCCGGTCCCGGAGCCCGAGCCGGATTACCTCGACCAGGAGCCGGTGCCCCGGCAGCCCACCGGCGGCCGGGCCGAGGCGCGCCGGGCCCAGCAGGCGGCCGCACTGGCGGCGCAGGGCGGCGCGGGCGCCGAGGACGGTACGCCGCCGGCCGGGCCCGGCCGGGCCGCGACCCGGGCCGCCGCGGCCAAGGGGGCTCCCAAGCGCAGCCGGAAGAAGATCGTCGCCCTGGTCGCGGCCGGGGCGATGGCCCTGGTGGTCTGCGCCGGCGGCGCGCTCTACCTGAAGTTCAACGGCAACCTCAGCACCTTCGGCAGCGACGGCCTGAACGAGGACCGCCCGGACGCCGCAGCGCCCGACGCCAACGGCAACACCCCGCTCAACGTGCTGCTGATCGGCTCCGACTCGCGGGCCGGCGACAACGCCAACCTGGGCGGCGGCGAGGAGGGCGGCGCGCGCTCCGACACCACGATCCTGCTGCACGTCTACGCCGACCGGAAGCACGCGGTCGGCGTCTCCTTCCCGCGCGACGCGCTGGTCACCCGCCCCAAGTGCAAGCTCCCGAACGGGAAGTGGACCAAGGAGGAGGCCGGGGTCATGTTCAACTCCGCCTTCTCCGTGGGCGGCACCGAGGAGGGCAACCCGGCCTGCACCCAGAACACCGTGGAGAAGCTCACCGGCCTGCGGGTCGACCACACCATCGTGGTGAGCTTCCAGGGCTTCGCCGCCATCACCGACGCGGTCGGCGGCGTCAACGTCTGCCTGCCCAACGCCATCTCCGAGGGCGACCTCAACCCGAACCTGCACCGCAAGGGCAAGCAGATCTTCCCCAAGGGCGAGCAGAAGGTCTCGGGCCAGAAGGCGCTGGACTACGTCCGGCTCCGGCACGGCATCGGCGACGGCTCGGACATCGGCCGGATGAAGCGCCAGCAGGCCTTCCTGGGTTCGCTGATCAAGGACATCAAGGCCAAGGGCATGGACGCCGGGACGCTGCTCCCGCTGGCCGACGCGGCCACCAAGTCGATCACCGTGGACGAGGCGCTCGGCTCCCCGGCCAAGCTGCTCTCCTTCGCGCTGCAGATGAAGAACATCGACCTCAAGAACATCCAGTTCATCACCCCGCCGTGGCGCTTCGAGGGCTCCCGGGTGGCCTTCCAGAAGCCCGACGTGGACGCCCTCTGGGCCGCCCTGAAGAGCGGCCGCACGCTGGACGGCCAGGACGCCAACGCACCCGCCGCGGGCGGCGGTTCGCCCGCCCCGGCCGCGCCCTCGCCCAGCCCCTCGCCGACCCAGGCCGCCCCGTCCGCGGTCAAGGGCACCGGCGTGAAGGTGAACGTCTACAACGGCACCACCACCGCCGGGCTGGCCACCGGCGCGGTCACCAAGCTGAAGGACTCCAAGTTCACGGTCGGCGCCACCGGTAACGCCTCCACCCAGAACCACACCACGACCACCGTGCAGTACGGCCCGGGCCAGAAGGCCGGTGCCCAGCTGGTCGCCGACCTGTTCCCCGGGGCCACCCTGGAGTCCTCCACCAAGGCCGGCATCAACCTGGTGCTCGGCCAGGACTACGCCGCGGCCAACGGCGCCACCACCCCGGCCGCCGGCGGCGCCGGCGCCACCCCGACCGCGCTGCCCACCAGCATCTCGGGCGCGGCCCGCTCCGCGGACGCCCCGGCCTGCGACGACCTCACCTACGGCAGCCCGGGCTGACGACGCGTCAGGGGCCCGGCGCGTGCGCACCGGGCCCCTGCTGACGGTCCCTCGGGCGGGCTGACGGCCCCTCGGACGGGCCCGGCGGGCCCGATCCCGGGTCAGCCGTAGAGCCGCTCCAGGACGACGGCCACGCCGTCCTCGTCGTTGCCCGCGGTCACCTCGTCGGCCACCGCCAGCAGCTGCTCGTGGGCGTTGGCCATGGCCACCCCGTGCCCGGCCCAGCCGAACATCGGGACGTCGTTCGGCATGTCGCCGAAGGCGATGGTCTCGGAGCCCTTCACGCCCAGCCGGTGCGCGGCCACCGCGAGGCCGGTCGCCTTGGACAGGCCCAGCGGCAGCATCTCGACCACCCCGGGGCCGGCCATCGTGATGGTCACCAGGTCGCCCGCCAACCGCTCGGCCGCGGCGGCCAGTTCGTCGTCGGTGTGCTCCGGGTGCTGGAGGTAGAGCTTGCTCACCGGCTCGGCCAGCAGCTCGTCCCGCTCCACCCGGCGGATCGGCAGCCCGGTGCCGATCTCCAGCGCGTAGCCGGGCCCGGTGATCACCTCGCCGTCCAGCCCGTCCTGGCTGGCCGCGACGGCCATGGTGCCGATCTCGGCCTCGATCTTGGCCAGTGCGGCGGCGGCCAGCCGCCGGTCCAGGGTGAGCGAGGTGAGCAGCCGGTGCTCGCCCGCGTCGTAGACCTGGGCGCCCTGCGCGCAGACCGCCAGGCCGGTGTAGCCGATCTCGTCGAAGACCGTCCTGGTCCAGCGTGCCCCCCGCCCGGTCACGATGATGTGCCGCGCCCCGGCCGCGCCGGCCAGGGCCAGCGCGGCGCGGTTGCGCTCCGAGACGGTCTCCGCCGAACTCAGCAGGGTGCCGTCCAGGTCGGTCGCGACCAGGCGGTAGGGCAGGGGGGTCACTTGACGGGTTCCAGGACGGAACGCCCGCCGAGGTAGGGCCGCAGCGCCTCGGGGACGACCACCGAGCCGTCCTCCTGCTGGTGGTTCTCCAGCAGCGCCACGATGGTGCGGGGCACGGCCACCAGGGTGCCGTTCAGGGTGGCCAGCGGGCGCACCCCGTTCTCGTCGCGCAGGCGGATGGCCAGGCGGCGGGACTGGTACTCGGTGGTGTTCGAGGTCGAGGTGACCTCGCGGTACTTGCCCTGGGTCGGCACCCAGGCCTCGATGTCGAACTTGCGGACCGCCGAGGAGCCGAGGTCGCCGGAGGCGACGTCGATCACCCGGTAGGGCAGCTCCAGCGCGTTCAGGAAGTCCTTCTCCCACTGGAGCAGGCGGCGGTGCTCGGCCTCGGCGTCCTCGGGCGTGGTGAAGACGAACATCTCCACCTTCTCGAACTGGTGCACCCGGATGATGCCGCGGGTGTCCTTGCCGTAGGTGCCGGCCTCGCGGCGGAAGCAGGACGAGTAACCGGCGTACCGCAGCGGGAGCTTGTCCGCGTCGAGGATCTCGTCCATGTGGTACGCGGCGAGCGGGACCTCGGAGGTGCCGACCAGGTAGCGGTCCTCCTCCTCCAGGAAGTAGACGTTCTCCGCCGCCTGGCCCAGGAAGCCGGTGCCGTCCATGGCCGCCGGGCGGACCAGGGCCGGGGTGATCATCGGGATGAAGCCGGCCGAAGTGGCCTGCGCGATCGCCATGTTGACCAGGGCGAGCTCCAGCAGCGCGCCGACGCCGGTCAGGTAGTAGGAGCGCGCACCGGCCACCTTGGCCCCGCGCTCGGTGTCGATCGCACCGAGGATCTTGCCCAGCTCGACGTGGTCGCGGGGCTCGAAGCCCTCGGCCGCGAAGTCGCGCGGGGTGCCGATCTCCTCGAGGGTGACGAAGTCCTCCTCGCCGCCGACCGGGGCGGCCGGGTCGATCAGGTTCGCCAGCCCGCGGGCGAGGCGGTCGGCCTCCTCGGTGGCCTCGCGCAGCTCGGCCTCGGCGGCCTTCACCTCGGCGGACAGCTCACCCGTCCGCTTCAGCAGGGCGGCCTTCTCCTCGCCCTGGGCCTTGGGGATCTGCTTGCCCAGGGTCTTCTGCTCACTGCGCAGCTCGTCGAAGCGCGTGGAGGAGGAGCGGCGCCGCTCGTCGGCTGCGAGGAGGGAGTCGACCAGGTCGACGTCCTCTCCACGGACGCGCTGCGAGGCGCGCACTCGGTCAGGGTCCTCACGGAGCAGGCGAAGGTCAATCACGGGGCCCAGCCTACCGGGGTGGGGGGTTCCGTCCGGAACGGGTTTCGCCGGTGTCGGACACTGTCCGGTCCATGGATTTATGTCCGCTTTTGTGGCACTGTGCCCCCGCGCACGTGTCAGGTCGGGCTGTGGACTGTGTCGAGTGGCTGGGGATAACTCCCCCGAGCCTGTGGATAACCACTGTGGAGAACCGCTCCCGGGCCCGCTGTCCACAGGTCCGGCGGCGGACCTGTGGACGAGTCGGAAGTGACGGTTGTGGTGGCGATCCGCCAAGGAATTGAGGTTTGAAACCTCGATACGCCCACACGGGTAAGGGAATTTACCCACTCGGCCGGGTGATTTGCGGGATCGGGGGTGACTCTGGTCCGATTAGTCGGCTCCGACCGAGAAGCAGATGATCTGACCAGCTCCCGCAGTGGATATGCCGGTTTGTCGACTCGTCCCCAGGGCTGTGGATAACTCGGTGGAGGGCCGCCTGTGGACGGCCCCCGGGGGCCTGTGGACGAAGCAGGCCGCCCGCCCCGGCGGGGCGGGCGACGGTCGGGAGCCCGCACTGCACCGCGCGGGTGAAGGGCTCCGCGTGTCGGAAATGGGACCTGAACGGTCGAAAGCGGTCGGCTCGGATCAGTTCCGGGCGAAGGCTCCGGAGAACGGACTCAGAGTTCGCCGCGTCCGTCCAGGCAGCGCGAGAGCCAGTCGGCGGCGGCGCTGAAATCCTGGTCCGAGGTGCCCGGCCGGAGTGCGGTCGGCGCCCCGTGGTCCGCCCGCGGATAGGAGCCGAGGAAGCGCACCTGCGGACAGATCCGCCGCAGGCCCATCAGCGCCTCGCTCACCCGGCGCTCGCTCAGGTGCCCCTCGCAGTCGATCAGGAAGCAGTACTGCCCGAGCCCCTCACCGGTCGGCCGGGACTCGATCCGCATCAGGTTGATCCCGCGCACGGCGAACTCCTGGAGCAGCTCCAGCAGCGCGCCCGGGTGGTCGTCCGGCAGCCAGACCACCATCGAGGTCTTGTCCGCCCCGGTCGGTGAGGAGACCCGTCCGGGCCGGCCCACCAGCACGAACCGGGTGGTCGCGTTGGCCGCGTCGTGGATGTCGGTGACCAGCGGCTCCAACTGGTAGATCGGCGCCGCGAACTCACCGGCGAACGCACCGTCGAACCGGCCCTCCTGGACCAGCCGCGCGCCGTCCGCGTTCGAGGCCGCCGACTCCCAGCGGGCGTCCGGCAGGTTCGCCGCCAGCCACTTGCGCACCTGCGGCTGGGCCACCGGGTGACTGGTCACCGTCTTGATGTCCTCCAGCGCCGTGCCGGGGCGCACCAACAGGGCGAAGGAGATCGGCAGCAGCACCTCGCGGTAGATCATCAGCGGCCCGCCGTTGGCGAGTTCGTCGCTGGTCGCCGTGACGGCGCCCTCCACCGAGTTCTCCACCGGCACGAACGCCCCGCTCGCCTCCCCGGCCCGCACCGCGTCCAGCACCGCCGGCACCGAGGCCAACGGCACCAGCTCCCGGGTCGCCGCCTCCGGCAGCGTCCGCAGCGCCGCCTCGGTGAACGTCCCCTCGGGGCCCAGGTAGGTGTACCGGGTCGCCGACATACCGCCTCCGAACGCATCGCAACAGCCAGACCGACCCACCTTAGCCAGTCCCACGCACCCCCACCGACCCGTCCGCCGAGTGGTCAGCGGACAAGCCCGGGCTGCGCCCCGGGCCGAAGGCCCCAGGGGCGCGAGGAACTGCGCGAGGGGGAACGGCAGCACCGGCAACTGGCTGACGGCGGTTCAGTTGCCGCTGCGCCGCCTTCCGACCCGCGCAGTTCCTCGCGCCCCCGGCGGCGTGGCCGATTCCCACCGGGGGTTATCCCCACCCCGGGGACGCCAGGGGACTCCATGGTTCCCGGAGCCCGTCGTTCCTAGGTTGGGAGATGCCGAAGATCCCGCCCCGGAAGGACCCCGATGGCCGTCCAGCAAGCCCACCCCGCCGCCGTCGAACTGCGCGGCGTACAGCGCCGCTACGGCTCCGTGCAGGCCCTGCGCGGCATCGACCTGGTGCTGCCCCGGGGCGGCTTCACCGCGGTGATGGGCCCGTCCGGCTCGGGCAAGAGCACCTTCCTGCAGTGCGCCGCCGGCCTCGACCGCCCGGACGCCGGCCAGGTGCTCCTCGGCGGCACCGACCTGGCCACCCTCGGCGAGAACAAGCTGACCCGGCTGCGCCGCAGCCGCATCGGCTTCGTCTTCCAGTCCTTCAACCTGCTCCCCTCCCTGACCGTCCGTCAGAACGTCCTGCTCCCGCAGCGCCTGGCCGGCGCCCGCCAGGACCGCCGCCGGGCCGACGAACTCCTCGCCCGGGTCGGCCTGCCGGAGCACGGCGGCCGCCGCCCGCACGAGCTCTCCGGCGGCCAGCAGCAGCGGGTGGCCATCGCCCGCGCGCTGGTCACCGACCCGGAGGTGGTCTTCGCGGACGAGCCGACCGGCGCCCTGGACGCCCGGACCGCGCACGAGGTGCTGGGCCTGCTCCGCCGGGCGGTGGACGAACTGGGCGCCACCGTGGTGATGGTCACCCACGACCCGGTCGCGGCCTCGCACGCGGACCGGGTGCTCTTCCTCGCCGACGGCCTGCTGGTCTCCGCCCTGGAGCGCCCCGACCCGCAGACCGTCTCCGACCACCTGCTGCGCCTCACCGCCCGTGCCACCCACGCCGGTTCGGCGGTGGCGGCATGAGCGCCCTCGGCCTGGCCGCCGCCTCGGTGCGGGCCCGTCCGGCGGCCTTCGTCGGCAGCTTCGTCGCGCTGCTGTTCGGCGCCGTCGTCACCATCGCCTGCGGCGTCCTGCTCCAGACCGGCCTGACCGCCTCCCTCCCGCCGGTGAAGTACGCCGGAGCCCCGGTCGTGGTGGCGAACCGGGCCTCGGCCGAGGTCACCGTGGCCCCGGTCCCCGGCGAGAAGCCCGAGACCACCCGCATCACGCTGCCCGAAAGGGCAAGGGTGGAGCTGGAGTTGGCCGGCAGGATCGCCGCCCTTCCGGGCGTGGCCTCGGCCGTCCCCGAGCTCTCCTTCCCGGTCACCACCACGGCCGGCCCGTCCACCGCCACCGCCCTGACCGGTGCCGACGGCCTGCAGGGCCGCGCCCCCGCCGCCGCCGAGCTCGCGGCCGGTGCGGACACCCCGTACCGCACCGGCGACCGGGTCACCCTCAACACCCCCTCCGGCCCCCGGAGTTACCTGGTCACCGGCACCCTGCCGAGCCGTACCGGCCTCTGGCTCGACCCGGCCGAGGCGGCCCGCGCCGCCGGCCATCTGGGCCGGGTGGACGTCATCGCGGTGCAGCCGAAGCCCGGCGTCAGCACCGCCGAACTCGCCGACCGGGTACGGACGGTGGCCGCCGGCGCCCAGGTGCTGACCGGGGACGACCGCGCCACCGCCGAGCAGCCGCAGCTCGCCAACACCCGGGAGATGCTCACCGCCCTCGGTGGCTCCTTCGGCGGCATCACCGCCCTGACGGCGGTCTTCGTGGTGCTCGGCACCGTCGCCCTGGCCACCAACCAGCGGTCCCGCGAGTTCGCCCTGCTGCGCGCGGTCGGCGCCACCCCGGGCCAGATCCGCCGCACGGTGGCCACCGAGGCCGCGCTGCTGGCGCCGGTCGCGGGAGCCCTGGCCGTGCTGCCCGGGCTGGGCCTGGCCCGCTGGTGGTTCGGGCAGATGACGGAGCGCGGCATGGTGGCCGAGGGCGTGGCGCTGAACACCGGCCCGATCCCGGTGCTGGCCGCGGTCGGCACCGGACTGCTCTCCGCCCTGCTGGGCGGCTGGCTGGCCGCCCGCCGCCCGGCCAAGCTGCGGCCCGGACTGGCGCTCAGCGAGTCCGCGGCCGAGCGCCCCGGGCTCGGCAAGGTCCGCACCCTGTTCGGCGCGCTGGCCCTGGCCGGCGGCCTCGCCCTGGCGGGCGTCGCGGCGAACCTCGGCGGCTCCGACGCCGCCAACACCGCGCTGGGCGTGGTGATGTGCCTGCTGCTGGCGGTCGGCCTGCTCGGCCCCCTGCTGGCCCGGGCCGCCGCCGCCGTCCTCGGCTGGCCGCTGCGCCTGCGCGGCGCGGCCGCCTCGCTGGCCGCCGACAACACCCGGGCCAACGCCCGCCGACTGGCCTCGGCGATCACCCCGATCGTGATGGTCACCGCCTTCTGCGGCACCCTGCTCTTCCTGCAGAGCACCCTCACCCACGCCGCGGGCGAGCAGGCCCGCCGCGGCCTGGTCGCCGACCACGTGGTCACCTCCGCCGGCCCGGGGCTGTCCCCGGACACCGTGGCCCGGGCGGCCCGCCTGCCCGGCGTCGGCGCGGCGGTCGGCATCCTCGACACCGCGGTCGCCCACCGCTCCGGCGACACCCCGGCCACCGCCACCGCCCTGGGCATCTCCGGCGACCCGGCGGCCTACGCTCGGGTGCTCGACCTCGGCGTGCGCGACGGCGACCTGTCCGGCCTGGCCCGCCCCGGCACGGTCGCGCTGGCCGCCGGCCTGGCCGAGGACCTCGGCGTGACGGTCGGTCAGCACGCCGCCCTCTGGCTCGGCGACGGCACCCCGGTGGAGCCGCTCGTGGTGGCCACCTACGACCGCGGCCTCGGCCTCGGCGAGGCCGTCCTGCCCCGCGCCGACCTGGCCGCCCACGTCACCACCGGCTACGACGGCCGGCTGCTGGTCCGGGCCGCCGACGGTGCCGACCGCGCCGCCGTGGCACGGGAGTTGGCCGGCCTCGGCGCGGTCACCGTGACCGACGCGGCCGAGCACGGCGCCCAGGCCGACCGCGACCGCGAGGCCAGCGGCTGGGCCAACTCCGTGATGGCCGCGGTGCTCGGCGGCTTCGCGGCCGTCGCCGCGGCCAACACCCTGGTGATGACCGTCCTGGACCGCCGCCGCGAGCTCACCCTCCTCCGGCTGGCCGGCTCCACCCGCCGCCAGATCCGCGGCATGCTCCGCTGGGAGGGCCTCCTGGTCGCCTCGGCCGGCCTCCTGATCGGCACCGCCATCGCCTGGGCCACCCTCACCCCCATCGCCCGCGGCCTCACCGGCGGCACCCCCTACGTCCCCCCGACCCTCGCCCTCCCCCTCGCCGGAGCGGTCGTCCTCCTCGCCCTCGCCTCCACCGCTCTCCCAGGGAGATTGGTTACACGTTGAGGGGCGCGAGGAACTGCGCGAAGCGGAAGGCGGCCCAGCGTGAGGTCGGGGCAGGCGAGCCAGTTGCACGTGCTGCCGTTCCCCAGCGCGCAGTTCCTCGCGCCCCTGGGCCGCTGCAACTGAGCGTCGCGCCCGACGTCAGCCCTCCAGGAGTTGCTGCCCGACGTACCCGCCTTCGGGTGCGCCGGGCGGCACCGCGTACAGCCCCGAACTCTCGTGCCGCAGGAACCGCGAGAGCCCGTCCCCCCGGGCCAACTTCCGCTGTACCGGGACGAACCCCCGCAGCGGATCGGCCTGGTACGCGACGAAGAGCAGCCCCGCGTCCGGCGACCCGTCCGCCGTGACCCCGTCCGCGTAGGAGAACCCCCGCCGCAGCATGGCGGCACCGCCGTTCGCGGAGGGCGCCGCCACCCGCACGTGCGCGTCGGCGGGGATCAGCAACCCCCCGTCCGGCCCGGTGGCGGTGAGGTCCACCGGCGTGTGCTCGCCCCCGCCCGAGAGCGGGCCGCCGTCCGACTTCCGCCGTCCGATCACCCGCTCCTGACGGTCCGTCGGCAGGCTCTCCCAGTTGTCCAGCAGCATCCGGATCCGCCGCACCACCGCGTACGTCCCGCCCCGCATCCAGTCCGCCCCGCCCGCGAACACCTTCTCCTCGAACCCGGCCTCACCCGCCTTGGGGTTCCCGGTTCCGTCGATCTGGCCCATCAGGTTCCGCGGCGTCATCGGCCGCTCGGTGGCCCCGGGCGTCCGGCTGAAGCCCGCCATCTGCCACCGGAGGACCGCCACCCCCGCCGCCTGCCGCTGCAGCACCCGGAAGGCGTGGAACACCACCAGCGCGTCGTCCGCCCCGATCTGCACCCAGAGGTCGCCCTCGCTCCGCGCCGGGTCGATCGCGTCCTCGGGGAAGGCCGGCAGCGGGGCCAGCGCGGCCGGCCGACGGTCCGTCAGACCGGTCTTCTCGAAGA
The DNA here is from genome assembly GCF_053602875.1 of Kitasatospora sp. NPDC004289. Lineage (NCBI taxonomy): Bacteria > Bacillati > Actinomycetota > Actinomycetes > Kitasatosporales > Streptomycetaceae > Kitasatospora > Kitasatospora sp. NPDC004289. Next base: position 49,328 of record NZ_JBSGEL010000001.1, read on the forward strand.
GCGCGGCCCCGAAGCCGAAGGTGAAGGTCAGCCCGCACGGCCCGGCGTCCAGCGCGATCTGGTTCTCCGCCGACTCGGCCGTCTCCCCCCGGGCCAACCGCGCGGCGGTCGCCGACCACTGCCGCAGCAGCTGCCGCAGCCCGTCCCGGCCCGTGCCCGGGGCCAGGTCGAAGGCGGCCAACTGCACCCGGGCCTGGCCCGGTTCGGTGATCCCGGCCTGCCTCGGCCCGAAGAACGGGACGGCGGCCCGGCCCAGGGCCGCCGGAGCCCCGGCGGGGGAGTCGGCCAGGGCCTGCCGGCCCAGGGCGCCGCCGGCCACACCGACGGTCAGCCCGGCGGCTCCGACGCCGCCCAGGACGGCACGGCGGGAGAGAGGGGACGCGCTCATGGTGCTCAGCCGATCTTCAGGGGTTTCACCTCGGTCACCTGGTCGATGTCGGAGGACCGCACGGTCACCGACACCACCCAGTTGCCCGCCAGCGGGAGTTGGGCCTGCCCGGTCCACTTGCCGGGGCCGCCGGACTGCAGGGCCACCGGCAGCGGGCCGAGGTCGCGGTCCGGCAGGGTGACGGCCAGCTGGACCTCGGGCACCTCGACCGGCTGCCCGGCGGTGTCGGTCAGGGTCAGCGTGGTCGCGTTGAGCCCGACCCCGGCGGGGTTGAGCGTGACGGTGGCGGTGCCCTTGGCGTTGGGGGTGCGGCCGCCGGTGTCGTACGGGAGCTTGAGCTCCACGGTCCTGCCCGGCACCGTGCCGTCCCGGACCGGGTTGCGGTCGCCCGTGCCCGGTGCGGCGGAGCTGCCGCCACCGGGGGAGGCGGCCACCGCCTCGGCGACCTTGCCGGGCGGGGTGTTGGTCAGCATGGTGGTGACCACCAGCACGGCGACCGCCACGGCGGCCTCCACCAGTACCGAGCGCCGCAGCCCGGCCCGGGCGGGGGAGCCGTCCCGCTCCTGACGCTCCGTCGCCTCGGCCCGCGCGGCCCGCTGCAGCGCCAACTGCGCGGCCCGCACCGGGTCCTCCTCGCCCGGGTCCGCACCGGAACCCCCGGCGCCGCCCGCAGCCCGGCCGCCGCCCTTGGGGCCCACGCCCTCGCGCACCTCGACCCGCCCGGCCTCGACCTCCGCCTTGACCCCGTCCCGCTCCGTGACCTCCGTGCCCTCCGCAGCCTCCATGCCTTCCGCGGCGTCCGGCTCGGCCCGCAGCCGCGCCACCCACCCCCGGGAGAACCACGCCACGCCGACCATCGCGACCACCACGCCGGTCTTCACCAGCAGCAGCCGCCCGTACTCGGTGTCCACCAGCGCGGCCCAGCCGCCCAGCCCGCGCCAGGACTGGTACAGCCCGGTGGCCACCAGCGCCGCGACCGACCAGAAGGCCAGCCGTGAGAAGAGCTCGACCGCGCGCGTCCCGACCCCGGCCCGCAGGCCGATCAGCAGGGCCACCAGCCCGCCCAGCCAGAGCGCCATCGCCAGCAGGTGCACCATCGCGCTGGGCAGCGCCAGCCAGACCTGCTCGCCGACCGAGGCGTGGTCAGCCCCGGCCCAGGTGGCCGAGAGCGCCACCGCGAGCACCAGCCCGGCCACCCCGAGGCCCAACCGGGCGTCCCGGAGCGGACGTTCGGCGGCCTTGCGCTCCAGCCGCCGCAGCTCGTCCTCCTCCGCGTCCCCCGTCGGTCCGGAGCCGTCGGCCGCCCCCGCCGTCGGCACGGCCGGCCGGGCCTGGCCCAACTGCCCCACCAGCAGCGAGAGGAAGACCCCGGCGGCGGCGAGCAGCAGCAGCCGCACCGAGAGCGCGGTGCCGATCCGCTCGTCCAGCGTGGCGCGCACCAGCGAGAGGTCCAGCGCCTGCCCGATCCCGGTGCCCCGCTCGTACGGGCCGCGCAGCAGCAGCACCCCGACGGTCGAGACCAGCAGCGCGACCCAACCGGTCATCAGCAGCCGCTGCACCGCCCGCACCGCGACCCCGGCGGGCCAGCAGACCAGCACGAACGCGGCCGCCCCGGCCAGCAGGGCGAAGGCGCCGTACGCGACGGCCCGGCCGGTGCCGTAGAAGAACGCGACCGTGGAGTCGGCCTCGGCGTTCTGCAGTGCGGTGGCGGAGACGGTGGTGGCGGAGGGGGCGCCGATCGAGAAGACGAAGGCGCCGCCGATCGGGTGCGAGTCCTCGGAGACGGCCCGCCAGGCGACGGTGTAGGTGCCGTTCGCCAGGCCGCCCTTGAGGCCGACCCGGGCGGTGGCGGCCTTGCCGTCCACGTGGCCGGGGGCCCCGCTGTCCACCGACGCTCCGTCGGGGCCGAGCACCCGGACCGAGTCCGGCGAGAGCGAGACGCCCTCGCTGAAGGTCAGCGTGACGGCCGCCGGGGCGGCGGGCAGCACCGTGTTGGCAGCCGGGTCGGTGGAGACCAGCGCGGCGTGCGCGGAGGCCGTCCCGGCCCCGCCGATCAACAGCACCAGAACCGCGCCCGCCACGGCGAGCAGAGCACCGAGCCTTCTCATGGGTCGTCAGCTTCCCGGTCGGTAGGTGAGCGGCTGGACCGGGACCTTGACGGCCACCGTCCCGCCCTTCTTGAAGGTGAGGTCCAGTTCGAGCTGGTCGCCGACGGCGGGCGCCTTCTCCCAGCCCATGATCATCAGGTGGTTCCCGCCCCGGGCCAGCTGCAGCTCGCCGCCGGACGGCACCGGGAAGGACTCCACCTGCTCCATGGTCTGGTCGGTGGAGCGGTGCATGGTGACCGACTTGGCCGCGGGGCTGGAGACCTTCACCAGTTCGTCGGCGCCGCCCTCGTTGCGCACCGTCAGGTACCCGGCGCCCATCCCGTTCGGGCTGGCGGGCAGCGGGATGTAGGAGTCGACCACGCTGAGCCTCGGGGCGGCCCCGGCCACCGCGGCCCCGGCCGACGGCGCGTCGGCCCCGGAGCCGGACCCGCAGCCGACGAGTATCGTCCCGGCGGCCAGCACGGCGGCCAGGCCCGCCCCGATCAGGGCACTGCGGCGGAAGCCGGTCACGCGGCCACCCCCTTGGCCAGCAGCGGGAGGTCGTGCGCGAAGGTCTGGGTGGAGGTGCTGCTCAGGTAGAGCAGGTGGGCCTTGTCGTCGGAGGGCAGGAAGCCCAGCACCTGGGCGCCGTGCGAGGAGGTGACGGTGCCGTCCTTGTTCACGATCGGGTCCTCGACCAGCACGCCGAGGGTCTTGGCGGCGGCCTTCACCTTCTCCAGGCCACCGGTCAGGCCGGTGAAGCTCTTGCCCATCGAGTCCAGCCAGGTGCGCAGCACCTTCGGGGTGTCCCGCTCCGGGTCGGTGGAGACGAAGACCACGTCGATCTTCTGCTGCTCCTCCGGGGAGAGCTTGGACATCGCCACGCCGATGTCGCCCATGGTGGTCGGGCAGACGTCCGGGCAGCTGGTGTAGCCGAAGAACAGCAGGGTGGCCCGGCCGGCGGTCTTGGCGCGCAGGTCGTACGGCTGGCCGGAGGTGTCGTTCAGCACCAGGTCGGGCTTGTCGAAGTGCTTGGTCAGCACGGTCGCCTGGTACGGCGACGTGCTGCTCTCCTTCGAGACCTTGGCGGGGCCGCCGGCGCCGGAGCCGGAGGAGCCGCAGGCGGTCAGGGCGAGGGCGGCGGTCAGCGCGAGGGCGGCGGCGCCGAGCAGTCGGGGGGAGGTCCGTCGGGTGGTGCGGGGTGCCATGGTGATCCGTTCGTGGGGCGTGCGACTGCGGCCTGGTCCGGGCCGCCGCCTGGCGTGCGGCGGCCCGGACCGGCCCTGACTCAGGAGGCGCTGCTCTTGCGGCGCAGGCCCAGGAAGCCGAGCCCGGCGCCGATCACGCCGACCACGATGCCGACCACGCCGAGGGTGCGGGCGGTGGAGTCGTCGGCCTTGGCCACGGCCTGGCCGCCCTTGTCGGCCGCCTTGTCCTTCGCGGCGTCGGCCGAACCGGCCGCGTGGTGGTCGGCGCCGGCAGCGGCGGCCGGGGCCTTGGTGAGGGTCAGGACCGGAGCGGGCTTGGCCGGCTCGGGCTGGCCCTCCTTGGCCTCGTCGATCCAGCGGACCACGTTGCCGTCGTCGTAGGTCTGCAGCGCCTTGAAGGTGAGCTTCTCGGTGTCGGTCGGCAGCGCGCCGAGCGAGACCTTGAACTCCTGGAACTGGCCCGGGGCGATCTTCGCGCCGCCCTCGGCGGTCCAGGTGATCTTGGAGACCGCCTCGGTGATGTCCTGGCCGTGCGCCTTCAGCGGCTTGTCGAGCTTGGACTTCTCCAGCACGGCGGTCCAGCCCGGCACCGGCAGCACGCGGACCGAGGCCATCGGGTGGTCCAGCGGGAGGTTGACCTCGAGCTTCACGGTCGAGGCGGAGTCGCTCTCGTTCGGCACCCGGAAGTCGACGGCGGTGTAGCCGCCCTGCTGGGCCGAGCCCGGCTGGACGGTGACGTGCGCGAACGCCGGGGCGGCCAGGGCCAGCACGGAGGCGGCGGCGCCTGCGGCGGCAGCGGTGAGACGACGGGCAGGAGAGATGCGCATGGGTGTGGGCTCCAGACGGAGACGGCGGGCGGCCGCGCCGGCCGTGGTCGACGGCGCGCGGGCCCGCAGGGGTACGGGACGTGGGATCTGACCAGGGGTCAGCACTCTTCGCACGCCGTACCGGGCCCGGGGGCCCTGGGTCAGCGCGCGAACCCGTACCCGGGAGGCCCGCGCCTCAGCAGGCTGTGCCGCAGCGAGACGGCGGCGGGCAGCCGCCAGTCGCCCGCCCGGGGCGCGCGCAGGGCGCGCGGTGCGGGCAGCGGGCCGAGCAGCAGCGCCAGCACCAGGGCCAGCACCGTGCGGAGCGGGGCGGCGCACTCCTGTGCCGCCCGCGCGGTCAGCCGGAGCAGCCGCCAGAGCGCGGCCTCCCCCCGGCGCAGCCACCAGCCGGCCACCACGGCGGCGGCCAGGTGGCCCAGCAGCATCGGGACGGTCATCCCGAGGAAGCCCTGGTCCGGAGCGGCGGTGGTCAGCGGGTAGGCCGTCGGGTCCAGCCCGGCGGCCCGGACCAGCTGCGCCGGGTCCCCGGCCAGCGGGAGCCCGGTCTCGTTGCAGACCAGCCGCCCCGCCACCTGAGGCAGCGTCAGCCCGCCGTGGTGCATCCCGGCCATGCCGGTCATCGCCACCCCGGCGAACCCGCCGCAGGCCGAGTGGAAGAGCAGGTGCAGCCCCAACTGCCCGGCGCCCAGCGCCCCGGCGATCGAGGCGAGCGAACGCTCCCGGCCGCCGAGCGCGGCCGCCACCGCGCAGACCAGCACGAAGCCGAGCACCAGCGCGGGCAGCGCCACCTCGCCGCTGCCGACCAGGGTGTGCCCGGCGGCCGCGATCACGGTGCAGACCAGCGCGAACGGCACGGCCCGGGCCAGCCGCAGGTCCCACGCGGCGACGGGAGCGGCCTGCGGAGCACGGCGGCTCCCGGTGGCGGCTCCCGGCGGCGGGGCGGGCTGATGGCTGGTCATGGCTGAGCCATCCTCTCACCGCCTACAAGCGGTCCCCGGGGAGGGGCGGAAAATACATCACATTGCCCCGTTCGGCCCCGGCGTGCGCGCCGTGCAACGCGCTGCCCGGCACACCCCGCTGCACCAGTCCATCCGCCGAACGGGCGGTCCCGGGGCCCGTGCACGGTTCACCCGCGAATGTGCCGGAGATACCTAGTTGTATGTGGAGCCGCAGCCAGGAGGGACCTCCCGTGGACATCTGGTGGACTCTGCACCTCAAGCGCGACCCGGCCAGCGTGCCGCTCGCCCGCCGCATCCTGCTGGGCGCCATGGACTCCGCCGGGGTCGACCCCCAGATCGCCTTCGACCTGGGCATCGCCCTCACCGAGGCCTGCGCCAACGCCGTCGAGCACGCCACCACCGCCCGCCCCGACGAGGGCTTCCAGGTGACGGCCTCCATCTCCGGCGACACCCTGCGCATCGAGGTCACCGACTCCGGCCCCGGCCTGCCCCCGGCCACCGTCCCCGTCCGCACCCCGCCGCTGCCCGCCGTCCGCCGCGCCGCCGCCCCCTCCCCGGCGCGCCCCCGCACCCGCTGTCGCACCCGCCGCGGCCGCGCCACCCTCCCGGCCCCCGCCCTCACCACCCACCGCCCCCGCGGCGACGGCCGCCCCGCCCCCTACGACACCCACGTCCTCCCGGCCGGCCGCCCCACCTCCGCCCGCCCGGTCGACCTCGAGGCCCTCCCCGACCTCTCCGCCGAGAGCGGCCGCGGCCTCTTCCTCATCCACGCCCTCACCGACCACGTCCAGCTCCGCAACCACCCCCTCCGCGGCGCCATCGTCAGCTTCGACAAGGTCCTCAAGTGGCAGGACGACGCCCTCCTCCGCGCCGCCTCCTGAGGCGACTCACGTCGTCACCGGGCGGGTGAGGCGGAACGGACGACATCGGTGACCCGTGCGGCGGCCATGGCCGGGTCCTCGTGCTCCCAGACTCGGATGACGGTCCATCCGGCTTCTTGGAGTCGGCGGTCGGTCTCCGCGTCCCGGGCCCGATTGCCGTCGATCTTCGCTCGCCAGAATTCGACGTTCTTGGTGGAGGCACGCAGGTGTTCCGGACAACCGTGCCAGTAACAGCCGTCGACGAAGACGGCGACTCTGGCCCTCGAGAAGACGAGGTCGGCAGTGCGTCGTAGGTCGGGGAGTGGTCTCGCCGCGACTCGGTACCGGAGACCCCGCTTGTGGAGCAGTGAGCGAAGCCTCAACTCCGGCTTCGTGTCCTTGTTCCGATTGCCTCGCATCGAGGCCCTGACGGCCGCCGACGACGCCCAGGAGCCTTCCGCCGGGGGCTCTTCGGTCAGAAGCGCCTTCTGCCAGGCCAGACTCCACCCCTCGGCCAGGTTCGCCGCCCGGGTGCCGTGCTCGACCTCACCGAGATAGCGGGCCGGCGATTTCCCGGCGTCCGACCAGCGCAGGTAGGCGCGAATGCGCCGGGTGTCCGGGAGCACCTTCAACTCGACGGAGGCGCGGGCGAATCGTCCGTCGCCGAGGTCGACGGAGCGCCGGTGACGACCGCCGGCGGCACGGTCTTGTTCGGCGGCGAGTGCCTCTCGGGTTCGGCCCGGCCGGCCTTTCCAAGCACGTCCCGGCGGCGGATCGTGCTTCCAGCGGCCCTGCCCACCACTCGCGGCCCCGGTCATTTCCGGCGTGCCTCCGCCTCGTCCAGGACGGCGGCGACGGCCTTGGCGAAGACCTCTCCGAGAACGACCGGCACGGCATTGCCGAGCTGGCGCATCTTCTCGCCGCGCGGGCCCTTCAGCTCCCAGTCATCGGGAAACGTCATGACGCGCGCGGTCTCTCGGACCGTCATGTATCGGTGCTTGTAACGGCGCCCGCCCTGGGCAGCCCTGTCGGTGACCAACTCGTCGAGCAGTATGACCGATTCGCCACCTGGAACCCCGTGCACCCCCGCCTTGACGGTCTTGGCGGGCCGGTCGAGTTCATTGGGCGTGTGACCGTCGTAGATCCGGGCGCCGGGCCAGCCGATGTGTTCGGTGAAGCCACCGAGGAGGTGTTCGGTTCGGTCCAGCCACTCGTCCGGGACATCGGGCAGGGGCTTGTTGTCGCCGATGCCGGCGATCGCGTCCCGCAGGGTGTTCCAGGGCAGTAGCCCGTCGTCGATCGGAAGCGTCTCCGGTAGGCGCGAGCCCACCCACTCGCGTACGTGCGCGGGGACCTCCGAGTGCCGCGCCCAGTAACTTCCCCCGTCCGTCATCGATCGGAGGAGAGCCGCCTCGGAGTGCGTCGGCCTCACAAGGCGCTTGAACAGGTCTACGTCGACGTTCAGGTCACGCCGGAAGGCAACGATGATCACTCGGTTGCGGATTTGAGGCACGCCGTAGTCCGCGGCGTTCACCGGCGTCATGATGACCTCGTAGCGCTTGCCGAGGTCATCAGGCGACTCCAGCAGCCGCGTCCGCAGATAATCGTCGTGCTGCGTCCAGTCCGCACCCTCGGCGCGCTCCTCGAAGGGCAGCTCCAACTCGCGCAGGATGTAGTGGAAGTAGGACTTGAAGGACGGCCGGAGCAGACCACGGACGTTCTCACAGATCACGGCTTTCGGCTGGATCTCGCGGACAGCCCTGAACATCTGCGGGAACATGTTCCGCTTGTCCTCGTCGCCCTTGGCGATGCCACCAAGGCTGAAGGGCTGGCACGGCGGCCCCCCGGCGAGTACGTCCACCCGACCCTTCAGGTAGTCCATGTCCAGCTCCTGGACGTCGCCGGCGACGAGCGGGACCTTCTCCCCGGCGAGCGGTGCTCGGGTCGGCTTCTCGCCGTCCGCGAGCCGCTCGGCTCCGTTGGCCTCAAGAGTCTCGCAGGCTCGCTTGGCGAACTCGTTGAACAGCAGAGGTCGGAATCCCGCTCGATGCACGGCCATGGCCAGGCCGCCGGCACCGGCGAACAGTTCGACACCGGTGCGATCTTTTTTCGAGACTTCTTGCAGCTTGGCCATGGCCAAAGCATACCGCGGAGTTGTCGATCTTCAAGTGATTCGACGTGAAGGTTCGTCGGCGGCGTGGCGCCCGCCGATAGGGTTTCCCCGATCACTCGAACAAGGGAGTAGGGCCGATGGCGCCGGTGGCGGGGGTCGATGGAGGGCCGCAGTACCACAAGGACTTCATGCTGAGCATCACCAAAGCGCTCGGTGACCAACTGGCCGAGGCGCTCCAGGGGTTGGGCAAGGCTCCGCTGAGCGAGGAGAGCATCGGGCGGCTCGAGGACAAGGCCGGGGTCTACCAGCTCTACCTGGACGGCGAGTTCGTCTATGTGGGCAAGGCCGACAAGTCACTGCCGGCCCGGCTGCGCAACCACCTCCAGAAGATCTCCGGGCGCCGGAACATCTCGTCGGAGAGGATGACGTTCTCCTGCCTGTACGTGGCCGAAGACTTCTCCGCGCTCGCCCCCGAGCAGCTGCTGATCAGCCGTCACAAGGAGATGGGCAACATCCCTTGGAACAACAACGGTTTCGGCAACAAGGATCCCGGTCGGCAGCGGGACAGCACGATCCTGAAGCTGAATCACTTCGACGTGCAGTTCCCCGTCGATCTGTCCAGGCCGATCACCGGTCTTGGGCCCGGTGAGATCACCCTTCAGGACCTGTTGGAGAAGGTGAAGGCCGGCCTGCCGTACAACTTCCGGTACGCGCACTCCTCCGAGTTCAAGCACAGGTACGTCCAGGTGCCCGAAGGGCCGGTGGATGCCGCCGAGATCTTCCGGCTCATCTCGGCGGAGATTCCCGACAATTGGCAGGTCACCAGCCTCATGGGCTACGTGATCATGTACAACGACAGCCCGACCGAGTACCGGAGCGCCTGGAGGTACTACCGGGCCGGGCAGGCAATCGACGCCGTGCCCGAGGCGTCGCCCGCCAACGACGCGCCGGTCGACGAGACGCCGTCGGAGCTCGGGTGACCACTCCGCCGGAGCGCGTTCCGAGCAAGCCCCGCAAGCCAAGGAAGTGGCGGGACACCGCTCTCACGCCGACGCCGTACAACCCTCTCGACCTGGACAACCTCGGCCGGAGCGTAGAGCGGGAGTTGCTGAAGCACGAACCGGAACCGCTCGACTCCATCGGCATCATGTTCGGTGCGGGTGTCTACGCGCTCTACTACACCGGTGCGCACCCGCTCTACCAGGCCATCCGCGGCACCGAAAAGCCGATCTATGTCGGACAGGCACGTCCGGAGGGCACTCGGAAGGGCAACGCGGATCCGAAGGTGAGCCCGTGCTGCTCGTTCTCGACCAGGACATCGAGGATTCGAACGCCGCGGCGGGGATGGCTCAAGGGCCGTCACCGGTGGAGACGTAGCGGGGTCACACCGGCATCTTCAGGTGAGGTGACACGGGAGCGTTCCAGCGCCGCGATGTTTTTCGGACTTCACGATGGAGCTGCCCGTCCTCCGGCTGGCCCCGCCCTTAGGCTCGCCGGATGACGAACCCGCAGCTGCCCGAACCCGCCGCCACGCTCGCCCGGATCGGGGAGCGGCTGGCCCGGCTGCCCGGGGTGACGGGGGTGGTGCTGGGCGGCTCGCGGGCCCGGGGTGCGGCCCGGCCGGACTCGGACCTGGACATCGGGCTGTACTACGACCCCGCCGCCGCGCCGGAGTTCGGGCAGGTGCTGGCGGCGGCCGCGGAGTTGGACGACGGGGGCGCACCGGCCGGGCACGGTGGGTACGGCGAGTGGGGGCCGTGGATCAACGGCGGCGTCTGGCTCACCGCGGACGGGCTGAAGACCGACGTCCTGCTGCGCGACCACGCCCGGGTGGAGCGGGTGGTCCGGGAGGCGGCGGCCGGACGCTTCACCGTCGACTACCAGCCGGGCCACCCGCACGGCTTCGTCTCGACCGTCTACGCCGGCGAGGTGCGGCACAACCTGCCGCTGCACGACCCCGAGGGCCGGCTGGCCGCCCTGCGTGCCCTGGTCGACCCGTACCCGCCGGCGCTGGCCGAGGCCGTGGTGGCCCGGTTCGGCTGGGAGGCCGGCTTCTCCCTGGACGGGGCGCTCTCCCCGGCCCGCCGGGGCGACCTGCACCAGGTCACCGGCCTGCTGCACCGCGCGGTGGCCTGCCTCAACCAGGTGGTCTTCGCCCACAACCGCCGCTTCCTGCTGAACGAGAAGGGCGCCCTCGCGGAGGCGGCGGGGATGCCCCACACCCCCGCCGACTACCGGCCCCGCACGGAGGCGGCGCTGACCGGGCTCTCGGTCGACCCGTCGACGCTGCGGTCCGCCGTGGACGCGGTGCGCGGGCTGCACGAGGAGCTGGCGGGCCTGCGGCCGTGAGGCGTCAGGGGGCGTCAGGGGCGTCCTGCCGGAGCACACCGCCGAGGTCGGCCACGATCTGACGGGCGATCACCTCACGGTGCTCGCGCAGGTAGAAGTGGCCCCCGGGGTGGAGGTGCAGGCCGGTGAGGTGTGGCAGCCGCCCGGCCAGCTCCGCCACGGCGGGGGCGGGCGTCACGGGGTCGTCCTGCCCGGCGAAGAGCGACTGCGGCAGCTCGGTCAGCGGCGCGCGCAGCTCCGCCGGCGCGGTGTCCACCAGCTGGAAGTCGCTCCGGATCGCGGGGGAGAACATGTTCCACAGCTCCGGCACGGCCAGCACCTCGGCGGGGGTGCCGCCCATCCCGACCAGCAGCTCCCGCAGCGCGTCGTCGGAGCGCAGGTAGCGCGGCTCCTCCGCATCGGCGGGCCGGGCCCGGTCGGCCGCCCAGGCCGAGAGGCCGAGCCAGCGCGGCCCCGGCTCCCCGGCGGTCCGTATCCGCCGGGCGAGTTCGGTGGCGACCAGTCCGCCCATGCTGTGCCCGAAGAAGGCGTACGGCCCGGTCAGCAGGGCGCGCAGGTCCGCCCGGAAGCGCTCGGCCAGCGCACCCAGCTCGGTCAACGGCGCCTCGCTGCCGCCGAAGCCGCGCCCGGGCGCCTCCGTCAGCACGACGTCCCAGTCGGCCGGGAAGAGCTCGCACCACTCCCGGAAGAACAGGTGCGAGCCACCGGCGTGGTGGAAGAGGAAGAGCCGCACGGCGGGCGCCTCGACCGGCCGGAGCCGGATCGCGGTGCGGTCGGTGCGGAGCGTGGCGCTCATGCGGGATCCTCCGTGGTCGGTCGTCCGGTGACGGGTACCAGTCTGGGGCCGGGGCGCCCGGCGGCCGGGCACCGGGTCGGCCGTCCTGACGGGCGCTCAGGAATTGCCGGTCGCGGGCGGGCGGCGCAGCCTTGGGGCATGGAGCACCAGATGCGGGCCGAGTACGGCCCTGACGGTCAGTCCGGTGGCGTGAAGAGCTGGCACATCACCACGGTGGGCGCCTCCACCGCGATGTGCGGCCACGAGCTGGAGAGCGCGGCGGAGACCCGGGAGCCGACCCGGTGGTCGGAACAGCCCGACCTCAACTGCCACACCTGCGGAGCCCTCTTCCTCCGCGAGGTGCCGTACCTGCCCAGCGAACACACCTACACCGAGCAGCCCTAGCCCGCCGCGCCCGTGGACCCGGCGGACGTGGACCCGGCAGGCGTGGACCCGATGGACGTGGGCCCCGAGGGCGAAGGGGCGGACCCGGAGGGCGTGGTCGAGGAGTTGTGCGCCCGGATCGACCGGCTCGACCCGCTGCTGCGGACCTTCACCCCGGAGCCCGGTCGCTACGCCCGGCTCGCCGCCGAGGCCCGCACCCTGGCGCACTGCCCCGACCGCCCGCCGCTGTACGGGGTGCCGGTCGGGGTGAAGGACGTCCTGCACGTGGACGGGCTCCCGACCCACGCCGGCTCCGCCCTGCCGCCGGGGGTGCTCGCCGGGCCGGAGGCGACGGCGGTACGGCGGCTGCGGCGGGCGGGAGCCCTGGTGGCGGGCAAGACCGTCACCGCCGAGTTCGCCCTCGGCGCCCCCGGCCCGACCCGCAACCCGCACGACCCGACGCGCACCCCGGGGGGCTCCAGCAGCGGCTCGGCGGCGGCGGTCGCGGCCGGGCTGGTGCCGCTCGCCCTCGGTACCCAGACCCTCGGCTCGGTGATCCGCCCGGCCGCCTACTGCGGCGTCGTCGGCTTCCGCCCCACGTACGGCCGGATCCCCCCGGACGGGATGATCGCCTGCGCCCCGAGCCTCGACACCATCGGCGTCCTGGCCTCCGGCGTCGCCGGCGCGGCACGCGCGGCGGCGCTGCTCTGCGACGGCTGGACGCCGGTGGCCGGCGAGCTGCCCGCGCCGGTGCTCGGCGTCCCCGAGCCCTACCTGGCCCCGGTCGATCCGGCCGCGCTGGCGGTCTTCGAAACGGTCCTCGGAGAGCTGGGGCTGACGGTCCGTCGGCTGACCCCGGCGGGTGGCCTGGAGGCCGTGGTCGAGGCCGTGGAGGTGGTCACCCGGTACGAACTGGCGCGGGTGCACGAGGAGTTGTTCCCCCGCTTCGGCCGCCTCTACCGCCCCGAGACGGCGGCGGCCATCCGGCACGGGCAGGAGATCACCACCGCGGAGTACGCCGCCGCCCAGCGCGACCTCACCCGCCACCGCCGCGACCTCACCGCACTCACCGCCACCGAGGGCATCGACCTCTGGGCGACCCCCGCCGCCACCGGCCCGGCCCCGCCCGGCCTGGAGTCCACCGGCGACCCCGTCATGTCCACCCCCTGGAGCGCCCTGGGCTGGCCCGCCCTCACCCTCCCCACCACCCCGCCCGACGCCCTCCCCCTGGGCCTCCAGCTCATCGCCCCGGCCCACCACGACGAACGCCTCCTCACCTGGGCCGGCGACTGGCGAACGTAGGTGGTCACCCTGGGGGCGCGAGAAACGTAGGTGGTCACCCCGGGGCGCGAGGACCGTAGGTGGTCACCCCGGGGGCGCGAGGAACTGCGCGAGTCGGAAGGCGGCCCAGCGTGAGGTCGGGGCAGGCGAGCCAGTTGCACGTGCTGCCGTTTCCCTGCGCCCCCCCGGCATCACCACCTGCGTGCGCCGCGCAGGCCCTACCCTGGAGGGCCGGATGCGGAGTGAGGTGGGAGCAGTGGCCGGAACAGCCACCGACGGACGGGTGCAGCGGGGCAACGAGACCCGTCGCGCGGTGCTCGGCCGGGCCGTCGAGGTGGCCTCGGTCGAGGGGCTGGGGGCACTGTCGATCGGGCGCCTGGCCACCGACCTGGGGCTGAGCAAGAGCGGGGTGTTCGCCGCCTTCGGGTCGAAGGAGGAGCTCCAGCTCTCCACCGTCCGGGCCGCCCGCCGGATCTTCTACGACGTCGTGATCGCTCCGCACGAGCAGGAGGCCCCGGGCCTGTCGAAGCTGCGTGCCCTGTGCGCGAGCTGGGTCGGCTACGCCCGCGACCGGGTCTTCCCGGGCGGCTGCTTCTTCCAGTCGGTCTCGGCGGAGTTCAACACCCAGCCCGGCCCGATCCGGGACGCCCTGGCCGAGGCCGCCCGCGACTGGGAGGGCCTCCTGATCGACCTCGTCCGCGCCGCCCGCGCCGCCGGCGAACTGACCCCGGCCGCCGAGCCCGAGCAGCTCGCCTTCCTCCTGGTCGCCGCGATGGAGACCGCCAACGCGCAGAGCCTGCTCCTCGACGAACCGGCCCGCTTCGACCGCGCCGCGACCGTCATCGACCGGACCCTCACCGCCTTCGCCTCCTGACCCCCGCCCGTCCCCACCCGCACCGTCCACCGGCCACCGTCCACTCCATAAACTGCACGAACGGTCGTGCTAATATATTTCCCCAGAGAGGCCGCACACCCATGCCGCGGCCCGACCGGGGAGCGCCCATGGACCTGTCCGTCGCCCTGATCCGCACCACCCTCAATGCCACGGCGGCCCTCGCGCCCCGCCTGGCCGGCCACGCCGCCTTCGCCCTCTTCCTCCGCCCGGTGCACCGCAGCCGCCTGCGCCCCGAGGAGCGCGAGCTGCACGCCGCCGCCGCGGTCGAGCGCATCGAGGTGCACGGCACCGCCGTCACCACCTACCGCTGGGGCGACGGCGCGCGCCCGGTGCTGCTGCTGCACGGCTGGCAGTCCCGTGCCTCCCGCTACGCCGCCCTGATACCCCGGCTGCGCGCACTCGGCCTCACCGTGGTCTCCTTCGACGCCCCCGGCCACGGCGAGTCGGCCGGCCGGACGGTGACGATCCTCGACTACCGCGAGGCGATCCGTCAGCTGCACGACCGCCACGGCCCGTTCGAGGCGGTGGTCGCCCACTCCCTCGCGGTCCCGGCCGCCGTGCTGGCGCTGCGCGACACCGTCAAGGCCGGGCGCCTGGTGGCGATCGCCGGCCCGGGGGACTTCGACTTCTTCCCGCGTGCCTTCGCCGCCGGCCTCGGTCTCGGCGGCTGGGCGGTCCCCGAACTGCGCCGCCGGATCGCCGCCGTGCTCCCGCCCGGTCTGGAGTACCCGGGTCTCAGCCCGGTGCACCGCCCGGAGGAGCTCGCCCTGCCCGTCCTCCTGGTGCACGACGAGGACGACCGCGTGATCCCGTACGCCGAGTCCGGCCCGCTCCACGCGGCGTACGAGCCGTACGGCGCACGCCTGCTGACCACCCGTGGGCTCGGCCACAAGCGGGTGCTCACCGAGCCGGCCGTGCTCGACAACGTGCTCGGCTTCCTCGCCGAACCGTTGCCCGTCCCCACCCCCGCCCGCTGAAACGCGAAGGGCGGCCCTCCCCTGGGGGAGGACCGCCCGGACGGCGCCGAGGGGCCGTCAGCCGCCGCTCTTGCGACGGAAGTTCCGCTTGCCGCCGGCCGCCGCGTGGGTGCCGTGGATCTTCGACTCCCCGCCCTGGCCGCCACCGTTGCCGCCCTTGGCGCCCTGCTTGCGGGCGAGCGCGGCGAGGAACTTCGCCTTCTGGTCGTCGGGCTCGGCGACGGGCTCCTCGCTCGCCGTCGGCTCGACGGGATCGGGGGTGGCGCTCATGTGTGACCTCCAGGAACCGGTACCGGTGTTACGGGGTCACCCTGCCACGCCCGGGGCCCTCCGGCTGGCCATTTCCCCGCCGGACCGGGCGGCGGTTCAGTGCGGCCGGTCCCGGTACTGCGGGCCGCCGATCAGGTAGAGCAGGGCGAGCGTCGGGAAGCCGATCGCGGCGATCAGCAGGACGAAGAACTGCAGCACCATCACGTGAGGCTCCTGAAAAGATGACAGAACAGGACATTCACGACGCTATCCCGTCGGCACCCTGTCCGCTCGCGCGCTCCGCCGCCACACTGTCGGGATGCAGGTAGAGCTCGCGGGCGAACCGCAGAAGCCGGGCAGGGAGAGCGAGGACTTCGCCGCCGCCAGCCCGGAGGCACTGGTACTGCTGGACGGGTCGAGCAGTCCGGAGGACTTCGAGTCCGGCTGCCGGCACGGCACCCCTTGGTACGTCCGGCGCCTCGGCGTCCACCTCCTGGCCAGACTCACCGACCGGGCCGACCGCTCGATCGCCGAGTGCCTGGCCGACGCCATCGTCGAGACGGCCGCGCTGCACGGCGGCCGCTGCGACCTGGCCCACCCCAACACCCCGGCCGCCATGGTGGTGGCGGCCCGGCTGCACGGCAGTTCGCTGGAGTACCTGGTGCTCGGCGACTCGATGCTGGTGCTGGACCTCAAGGACGGTCCGCCCCGGGTGATCGGGGACAACCAGCGCTTCCCCGCCGGTGAGCTGCTGCGGCGTCAGATCTGGTCCACCGTCCCGGGTTCGGCCGAACGGGCGGACCTCCACCTGCGCTACTCCCTCGCCGTCCGGGCGGCCCGCAACACCGGGCACGGCCCGTGGATCGCCGCCGCCTCCCCGCGCGCGGCCGGCCACGCCGAGACCGGCTTCGTCCGGCTGACCGCCCTGCGGGCCGTCGCCGCCCTCAGCGACGGGGCCTCCCGCTGGACGGAGCGCTTCGGCCTCGGCAGCTGGTCCGACGCCGTCCACCTGCTCGCCGAACAGGGCCCGGCCGAACTGATCGCCCAGGTCCGCGCCACCGAGCGGACCGACGCGCACTGCCGCCGCTGGCCCCGCGGCAAGGCCCACGACGACGCCTCCGCCCTCTACGCCCGGATCTGACGGAACGCCGACGGAACGCCGACGGAACGCCGACGGAACGCCGGAGGCCGGGCCCCCGCACGGGGACCCGGCCTCCGGCCCGACGGCGGGTCAGTCGGTCGGCTGCCCGAAGGCGCCCGACTGGAAGTCCCGCATGGCCTGCTCCAGCTCGCGGTGGCTGTTCATCACGAACGGCCCGTAGTGCGCGACCGGCTCCCGGATCGGCTGCCCGCCCAGGATGATCACGTCCAGGTTGGGGTGCCGGGAGTCCTGCTTGGCGTCGGCCGCGATGGTGAGGGTGTCGCCCTCGCCGAAGACCGCCGACTGGCCGGTGCGGATCGGCCGGCGCTCGGCGCCGATCGTCCCGTCGCCGTTGAGCACGTAGGCCAGCGCGTTGTAGTCCTGCCGCCAGGGCAGGGTGAGCTCCGCGCCGGGCGTCACGGTGGCGTGCAGCAGGGTGATCGGGGTGTGGGTGATGCCCGGGCCCTCGTGGCCGTCCAGCTGACCGGCGATCAGGCGGAGGACCGCGCCGCCGTCCGGCGTGGTGAGCAGCTTGACGTGGCCGCCGTGGATGTCCTGGTACCGGGGCTGGGTCATCTTGTCCGCGGCCGGCAGGTTCACCCAGAGCTGGATGCCGTGGAACAGGCCGCCGGTCAGCACCAGCGACTCCGGCGGGGTCTCGATGTGCAGGATGCCCGAGCCGGCCGTCATCCACTGGGTGTCGCCGCCGCCGAGGTGGCCGCCGCCGCCGTGCGAGTCCTTGTGGATGAACTCGCCGTCGATCAGGTAGGTGACGGTCTCGAAGCCGCGGTGCGGGTGCCACGGGGTGCCCTTGGGCTCTCCGGCGGCGTACTCCACCTCGCCCATCTGGTCCATCATGATGAACGGGTCGAGGTACTTGGTGTTGATCTTGGCGAAGGCCCGGCGGACCGGGAAGCCCTCGCCCTCGAAGCCCTCCGGGGCGGTGACCACCGCGAGCACCGGTCGAGGGGTGTTGGTCGCGGCGTCCGGGGTGGCGACGCGCGGAAGGGTCAGCGGGTTCTCGACGGTCACGGCGGGCATGTCGGCCTCCTTCTTCGGGGTTCTCTGGCCTACGTCGGCCAATGTAGTTCAATCCTCAACAACAATCAAGTTGAAAGTTGAACCATTGGGTCATGGGTCTCCCGTGAGGGATCCCCGAGGGGGCTCAGCCGTACATCCGCCGCATGGTGAAGTCGACCATCTGCTCCACGGCCTTGGCGTCGAACACCATCCGGTGCTCGCCCTCCATGTCGAGGGCGAAGCCGTAGCCGGTCGGCAGCAGGTCGAGGACCTCGGCGCCGGTGACGCTGAAGTGCTTGGAGTCCTTGCCGGCGTAGCGGCGCAGCTCCTTGAGCGAGCTGAACATCGGGATCACCGGGGTCGGCGTGTTGTGCAGCGCCAGGAAGCCGGGGCGGTCGCCGCGCGGGCAGTGGACCTTGGAGGTGATGAAGATCGCCTGGAAGTCCTCGACCGGCATGGCGCCCGTGGTGAAGGCCCGGACCGCGTCCGCGAGGGATGGCGGCGAGGGTTCCGGGTAGAGAGACTGCTGGGGAGCGGCCTGCGGAGGCTGTTCGCCGTACTGGCCGGGGCCCGGCATGCCGTTCATCCCCTGCTGCTGGGCGTGCTGCTGCTGCGCCTGCTGCTGGTAGGGGTCGCCCTGGTACCCGGTCTGCTCGTAGCCGTACACGGGGTCAAGGTTATCGGCGGACGTGACCCTCTTCATAGCCCCTTCGGCTCCAGGGGCTTGTGCATGTTACTTACGGGTAGCATCATGGTGCCTACTGGTGGGTAAGTGGGGCGCTCGAAGGTGGCGGACCCGCGGAAGCGACGAACCGGAGAAACGGTCATGGGTCACTACAAGTCCAACCTGCGCGACGTGGAGTTCAACCTCTTCGAGGTGTTCGGTCGTGACCAGGTCTACGGCACCGGTCCGTACGCCGACATGGACGTCGAGACCGCGAAGAACATCCTCAGCGAGATCTCCCGGCTGGCCGAGAACGACCTGGCCGCCTCCTTCGCCGACACCGACCGCAACCCGCCGGTCTTCGACCCGGAGACCAACACCGCTCCGATCCCGGAGACCTTCAAGAAGAGCTACCAGGCGTACATGGACGCCGAGTGGTGGCGTCTGGGCATCCCGGAGGCGATCGGCGGCCAGGTCACCCCGTCCTCGCTGATCTGGGCCTACGCCGAGCAGATCCTGGGCTCCAACCCCGCCATCTGGATGTACTCCTCCGGTCCGGCCTTCGCCGGCGTCGTCTACGACGAGGGCACCGAGGAGCAGCACAAGGTCGCCAAGCACATGGTCGACCGCCAGTGGGGCGCCACCATGGTGCTGACCGAGCCGGACGCCGGTTCGGACGTGGGCGCCGGCCGCACCAAGGCGATCAAGCAGGAGGACGGCTCCTGGCACATCGAGGGCGTCAAGCGCTTCATCACCTCGGGCGAGCACGACATGTCCGAGAACATCATCCACCTGGTGCTGGCCCGCCCCGAGGGCGGCAAGCCGGGCACCAAGGGCCTGGGCCTGTACATCGTCCCCAAGTTCGACTTCGACTGGGAGACCGGCGAGCTGGGCGAGCGCAACGGCGCCTACGCCACCAACGTCGAGCACAAGATGGGCCTCAAGGCCTCCAACACCTGCGAGATGACCTTCGGCGCCAAGCACCCCGCCAAGGGCTGGCTGGTCGGCGAGACCGTCGACGGCATCCGCCAGATGTTCAAGATCATCGAGTTCGCCCGGATGATGGTCGGCACGAAGGCCATCGCCACCCTCTCCACCGGCTACCTGAACGCGCTGGAGTACGCCAAGGAGCGCGTGCAGGGCGCCGACATCTCGCAGTTCCTGGACAAGACCGCGCCGCGCGTCACCATCACCCACCACCCGGACGTGCGCCGCTCGCTGCTGACCCAGAAGGCGTACGCCGAGGGCATGCGCGCCCTGGTGCTCTACACCGCCTCGGTCCAGGACGACGTGATGGCCGCCCGCCTGCGCGGCGAGCACGACGACGCCGCCGAGCGCCTGAACGACCTGCTGCTCCCGATCGTCAAGGGCTACGGCTCGGAGAAGTCCTACGAGCAGCTCGCCCAGTCCCTGCAGACCTTCGGCGGCTCCGGCTTCCTGCAGGAGTACCCGATCGAGCAGTACATCCGCGACGCCAAGATCGACACCCTGTACGAGGGCACCACCGCGATCCAGGGCCTGGACTTCTTCTTCCGGAAGATCGTCAAGGACGGCGGCCAGGCGCTCACCGTGGTCTCCGAGCAGATCAAGAAGTTCCTGGCCACCGGCGAGGGCGGCGAGGCCCTGGCGGCCGAGCGCGAGCTGCTCGGCAAGGCGGCCGGCGACCTGGAGGCGATCGTCGGCAAGCTGCTGGCCGACCTCTCCTCGGTCGAGCAGGACGTCAAGAACATGTACAAGGTGGGCCAGAACACCACCCGCCTGCTGATGGCCTCGGGCGACGTGGTGGTCGGCTGGCTGCTGCTCCGTCAGGCCTCCGTGGCGCTGGCCAAGCTGGAGGCCGGTGCCACCGCCAAGGACGTGCCGTTCTACCAGGGCAAGGTCGCGGCCGCGAAGTTCTTCGCCCGCAACGTCCTGCCGACGGTCACCCCGCAGCGCCTGATCGCCGAGGGCATCGACAACGAGCTCATGGAGCTGGCGGAGGAGGCCTTCTAGGCCCCGCCCGGAAGACTGCCTGACACACCCTCAGCACCCGGGGCCCGGTCCGACTGGACCGGGCCCCGCGGTGCGTTCCCGCGGATCGCGCCCGGGGTCAGCCGCCGCCGCGCAGCGCCTTCAGCGGGTCGGTGCGGGCCGCCCGCAGCGACGGGTAGAGGCCGGCCAGCAGGCCCGTCAGCGAGCCGATCAGCGGAGCGGGCAGGGTGGTGGCCGGGTGCATCACCGCCGTCCAGTCCCGGGCGGCCGCCACCACCAGCACCGTCAGCACGCCGAGGCTGGTGCCGACCAGGCCGCCGAGGGTGCCCAGCACGGTCGACTCGGTGAGGAACTGCCCCGCGATGTGCCTGGTCCTGGCACCGAGCGCGCGGCGCAGGCCGATCTCCTCGGTGCGCTCCAGCACGGCCACCAGGGTGGTGTTGGCGATGCCCACCGCGCCGACCAGCAGGCAGATCGCGGCCAGCGCAAGGAAGAGCCCGGTCAGGTCCGAGGTGACCCGGTCGCGCAGACCGTGCGGATCGGGCGGCGGGGTGACGGCGAAGGAGCCGGGGGAGTCCGGGCGCAGGGCGGTCGCGACCTGCTCGGCCACCACCGCGGCCGCGCCGGTGCGGGTGGCGATCAGCCCCTGGGCGCTGCGGTCGGGCTCGGTGCCGGGGTTGCCGTAGCGCTCCAGCGCCGTGCTCGCCGGGACGATCACCCCGAGCAGGGTGGCGGGCAGCCGCTGGACGTCCGAGTAGATCCCGATCACCGTGTACGGCAGCCCGTCCAGGAAGACGGCCGGCCGCACGTCCAGCCGGCTCACCCCGAGCCGCTTGGCGGCGGCCTGACTGAGCATCACCACCGGCTGCGCCGTCCGCTGCGCGAAGGCGTCCACGGTCACGCCGCCCACCAGCGTGGGGGCCATCGCGGCGACCGCGCCCGGGGTGGCCGCGAAGACGGTGAGGCCGGTGCCGGCGCCCTGCGCCTCGGTGGGGCGGGCCGAGAGCACCGGGTTGGCGGGGAGCGGCCACCAGACGCCGGCCGCGGTGACGCCGTCGATCCCGGCGAGACGGGCGTCCGCGTCCTCGGGGAAGCTCGGTGGCGGGTTGGTGCCGGGGCGGACGCCGTCGGTCCGCGGGCGGTCGGCGACGTTCACGGTGGTGGCCTTGGTCAGGTCGAACTGCTCGCCGATCCGTCCGGAGGCGGTCGCGGTGAGGCCCAGCACCGCCACGAAGGCGCCGATGCCGAGCACCGTCCCCAGCACGGTGAGGACCGACCGGCCGGGGCGCTGGAGGATGCCGGCCAGGGCCTCGGCGCACAGGTCCCGCGGGCCGAGCCGGGAGCCGGGCTCCGGCAGCGGGTGACGAGCCATCAGCGGACCACCTCCGAGGTCTCGGAGAGCACGCCGTCCCGGATCGCCACCTGCCGGCCGGCCCGGGCCGCCACCGCCGGGTCGTGGGTGATGACCACCAGGGTGTAGCCCTGGCCGTGCAGCCCGTCGAACTGCGCGAGCACCGCCTCGGCGTTGGCGGAGTCCAGGTTCCCGGTCGGTTCGTCGCACAGCAGCAGGCTCGGCCGGTTCACCAGGGCCCGGGCGATGGCGACCCGCTGGCGCTCGCCGCCCGACATGGTGGTCGGCAGCGCGCCCAGCCGGTGACCCAGCCCGACCAGCCGCAGCGCCTCCCGGGCCGCCCCGGCCCGCTGCGCCCGGGGCACCCGGTTGTAGACCTGGGCCAGCACCACGTTCTCCTCGGCGGTGCGGTGCGGCAGCAGGTGGAAGGACTGGAAGACGAAGCCGATCCGGCGCCCGCGCAGCGTGGACCGGTCGCGGTCGCGCAGCGCGCCGGTGTCGATGCCGTCGAGCTCGTACCGCCCCTCGGTGGGGGTGTCGAGCAGGCCGAGCAGGTGCAGCAGGGTGGACTTCCCCGAGCCGGACGGCCCGGTGACGGAGACGTACTCGCCCTGGCGGACCGTCAGGTCGGCGGGCCGCAGCGCGACCACGGGCGGCTGCCCGGCGAAGCTGCGGCCGACGCCGGCCAGCCGGATGACGGGAGGCCCGTCCGCGGGCGCGCCGGTGGTCCGGGCGGGCGGACCGGCGGCCGGGGTGGGCGTACCGGCGGCCGGGGCGGCCGCCCCGGTGGCCGGGCTCATGATCCGACCACCACCTGGTCGCCGGGCTTCAGGGCACCCTCGATGTCGGGGACCACGCCGACCAGGCCGTCGGCGCTGACGCCGGTGGTGACCGGCACGTCGGCCCGCAGACCGCCGGCCCTCAGGGTGCTGACGGCGGTCCGTCCGGCCGCGTCGGTGAAGACCGCCGCCACCGGGACGGCGGTGACCGGCCGGCCGGCGGTGTCCTTGAGGATGGTGATCCGGACGTTCCTGCCGCTCAGCGCGCCCGGCAGCGGGCTGTCGGGGGTCACGGTGACCGGGATGTACGAGGGGCCGGCCGGGGCTCCGCCGCCCTGGGCCGGCGCGGGGGCGGCGCCACCGGCGTTCTGACCGGCGGCGGCCCCGCCGAGCGCGATCACCTTGCCGGCCGGCGGGGTGGTGGTCGGCGCGCCCAGCTCGGCGACCTTGCCGGTGAGCTTGGCGCCGGTCTCCTCGTCCAGGACCTCGACCGCCATGCCGGCCTTGACCGCGGCCGCCTGGGCCGGGGGCAGCTGGCCCGTGACGGTCAGTCCGCCGCTGGTGAGCGAGAGCAGGGCTCCCGAGACCGGGGCCCCGACCGAGCCGTTCACGGCCGTGACGGTGGCCGGCAGGGCGGGCAGGAAGATCACGTGGGCGGCCGGCACCATCGGGCCGTTCACCGCCACGGCCCGGGCCAGCGCCGCCTGGTCGGCCGTCACCTGCTTCCTGGCGGCGGCGATCTGCTGGTCGAGGCCGGCGCCGACGGCCGGCTGCTCGGACGGCGTCCCGGCCGGCCGGCCGGAGTTCCGCTGCGCGACCAGGGCGTCCACCGTCTGCCGGCCGGTGTCCACCGCCTTCTGCGCGGCGTCCACCGCCTGCTGGGTGGCGGGGCCGGTGACCGGGACCGGATACCCGAGGCGGCGGTAGAACCCCGTGACCGCCGTCTTCGTGCCGGGGCCGAAGGACCCCTTCTCGTCCGAACCGGTCGAGTGCCCCAACTCGCCCAGGGCCTCCTGTAGTTCGACCACGTCCGGACCGCTGGCCCCGGGCTTCAGGTCGCGGTACGCGGGCACGGCGCCCCTCAGGACGTACACCGGCTGGCCGGACACCTCGGCGAGCAGCCGGCCGCTGGTCACCGTGTCGCCGGCCCTGGCGCCCGCCTTGGACAGGAAGAGCTGGGTGACCTCGGTCGACGCGGCGGTCGGCACCACGTCGTACCGCGTGGGCGGGTACACCGAGGCCCGCGCCGTCACCGAGGGGTTGAGCACCCGGCTGACGGCCGGGACGGTGAGCAGGGTGCGGGGCGGCGGGGCCGTCCGGGCCGCGCGCTCCGCCGGGGACTTCACCAGGGTGGTGGCCGCCAGCCCGCCGGTGGACAGCACGGCCGAGACCACCGCGACCACCAGCACCACCCGCTGCCGCCGGGCCGCCGCGGACCGTCCGGGCGGGTGGCCCTCCGGCGGCCCGCCGGCGTCCGGCCACGGGCTCTTCCTGCGCATCACGGACACCCTCGTCCCCCCAGGCGGCCCGCGGTCGAGTGGGCGGGCCGTTCCGGGGGAATTGTTGTGGATGCTCAGTCAGTTGGGGCCGGAACCGGCACAATCGGAGGTCAGGGGCGGAGACGGTGCACCGCCCCGCGCGGGCGGAGGGCCCCCTGGGGCCGGGAGGAGAACGGACCGGGGCACGGCTTCGAGGGCCGGAACGACGGATTCCGGGGAGCGGACTGGGGGAAAGGCAACGAGCGCTTCACCGTTGTGTCACCGTTGTTGAGTTCACAGCGTCATGTCCGTGTACGGGCATATGCTCGGGTGCGAAGACCGGTCCCCCATCGGGCTTCAGCCCTCCCTCGACCCAGGAGCAGCATGTCGACCGCCGTCCGCCCGGCCTCCTTCGACCGAACGCACACCGACGACCTGATCGCCTTCCTCAGCGCATCGCCGTCGCCGTTCCACGCGGTGGCCAGCGCGGCCGAGCGGCTCGAGAAGGCTGGCTTCCGCCGGGTGGCCGAGACCGATGCCTGGGACGCCGCGGCCGGCGGCCGGTACGTGGTCCGGGGCGGCGCGCTGATCGCCTGGTACGTGCCGGAGGGCGCCGGCCCCGAGACCCCGTTCCGGGTGGTGGGCACCCACACCGACTCGCCGAACCTGCGGGTCAAGCCGGTGCCGGACACCGGCTCGGCCGGCTGGCGGCAGGTCGCGGTGGAGATCTACGGCGGCGTCCCGCTGAACACCTGGCTGGACCGCGACCTCGGCCTCTCCGGCCGACTCGCCCTGCGCGACGGCAGCGTGACGCTGGTTCAGCTGGACGAGCCGCTGCTGCGCGTGCCGCAGCTCGCCATCCACCTGGACCGCCAGGTGAACGACGGCATGAAGCTCGACAAGCAGCGCCACCTCACGCCGATCTGGGGCCTGGGCAAGGTCACCGAGGGCTCCCTGATCGAGTACGTCGCCGAGCGGGCCGGCCTGGCCGCCTCCGACGTGATCGGCTGGGACTTGATGACCCACGACGTCCAGCCGCCCGCGTACCTGGGCAAGGACCGCGAGCTGCTCGCCGCTCCGCGGCTGGACAACCTGCTCTCGGTGCACGCCGGCACCGCCGCGCTGGCCGCGGTGGCCACGGCCGGCGGCGAGCCCGGCTGCATCCCGGTGCTGGCCGCCTTCGACCACGAGGAGACCGGCAGCGAGTCCGACACCGGCGCCCAGGGCCCGCTGCTGGGGAACGTGCTGGAGCGCAGTGTCTACGCGCGGGGAGGGACTCCGGAGGACCGCGCCCGCGCGCTGGCCGGGACCATCTGCCTCTCCTCCGACATGGGCCACGCCGTCCACCCGAACTACACCGAGCGCCACGAGCCCGGCCACCAGCCGCTGCCCAACGGCGGCCCGATCCTCAAGGTCAACGTCAACAACCGGTACGCCACCGACGCGCTCGGCCGCGCCGTCTTCACCGCCGCCTGCGAGAAGGCCGGCGTGCCGTGGCAGACCTTCGTCTCCAACAACTCGATGCCCTGCGGCACCACCATCGGCCCGATCACCGCGGCCCGCCTCGGCATCACCACGGTGGACTGCGGCATCGCCGCGCTCTCCATGCACTCCGCCCGCGAGCTCTGCGGCGCCGAGGACCCGTACCTGCTGGCCGCCGCCCTCAAGGCCTTCCTGGAGGGCTGACGCCGCGGCGCCGACGGAACGACAGGACCCCCTGGAGCAGAGGCTCCAGGGGGTCCCGTGCGCGATGCGACGTCAGGCGGTGTCAGGCGATCGAGGCGGCGATGATCGCGGCCACCGCGAGGTTCATGCTGGCGGTCACCCAGACCGCCGGGTGCGGCTCCGGGTCGACCAGGATGGCGCCCAGCTTGCCCGGCGTCAGCACGTCCAGCAGCCAGAAGGCCACCGCCATCAGCACCAGGCCGAGCACGCCGAAGGCCGCGGTGGTGGCCAGGCCCTTGCCGAAGTCGTCGTAGGTGTACATGATCGCGGTGAAGACGATCCCGCCGATCCCGAGCAGTGCGGAGCTGAGCACCAGGGCGGCGTTGCGGTTGCGGTCCACCCAGATCTGGTGGCTCAGCTTCCCGGGGGTCAGCAGGTCCACCAGGCCGACGCCGAGCAGCAGCAGGACCACGCCCACCGCCCCGAAGACGGCGGCGGCGCCGAGGCCGTTGACGATGTCGTTCACTGGGTGGCCCCCCGGAGTGGAAAGAGTCGGAATCCCTGGCTCAAGGATCGGCAAAAGATATCCCATCGGGTTCCCTTTGGGACCCTTCCCAGTAGCATCTCCCGCCATGACCTCCACTCCCGTTCCCGACCGCCGCAGATCGGGCTTCGTCGCGCTGGGCATGGTCGGCACGCTGGCCCTCGCACTGACGAGCTGCTCCTCGAACAGCAGCGCCCCGCGCCGCTGCGTCGACCCCGGCAGCCTCAAGGTGCTGGACAACCACTCCTGCACCGACAGCAAGACCTCGGCCGGCCGCTGGTACTACTGCGGCTCCGGCTCGCTCAGCGCCACCGGCGGCACCTTCGTCAAGGCCGACACCAAGCGCGGCGGCTTCGGCTGCCCGTCCGGCTCCTCCGGCTCCGGCGGGGGCTGACCTCCTGATGCGCCGTCACACCATCACTCCGCGCCCCGACTGGCAGCCCACCGTCGAGTCCCAGGGCCTGATCTACGCCGTCTGCCAGGACCCCTGCAACCAGGGCGGCCCGCACGCCTACTGGGACGAGAGCGCCTACTACGAGTTCTCGCTGCCCGAGGTGGAGGCACTGGAGGAGGTGGTCGAGGAGCTGCACGAGCTCTGCCTGGAGGCCGCCGACCACGTGGTGCGGACGGAGCGGTACGCCGACTACGGCCTGACCGACCCCCGGGTGACGGCGATGATCGCCGAGTCCTGGCGGCGCCGCGACGAGCAGCCCTCCGTCTACGGCCGGTTCGACCTGGCCTACGACGGCACCGGCCCGGCCAAGCTGTTCGAGTACAACGCGGACACCCCGACCTCGCTGATCGAGGCGGCCGGTCCGCAGTGGTTCTGGATGGAGCAGCTCTTCCCCGGCGCCGACCAGTGGAACTCGCTGCACGAGCGACTGGTCGCCTCCTGGGAGCGGCAGAAGCACCTGCTGCCGCCCGGCCCCGTGCACTTCGCCCACTCCCGCGGCGACACCGAGGGCGAGGACTGGATGACCACCCTCTACCTCCAGGAGACCGCGGAGCAGGCCGGCCTGGAGACCATCGGCATCGCCGTCGAGGACATCGGCCTGGACGGCCTGACCGGCCGCTTCGTCGACCTGGAGCAGCGCTACATCCGCTCGCTCTTCAAGCTCTACCCCTGGGAGTGGCTCACCGAGGAGGAGTTCACCCCCGCCCTGCTCTCCGGCGTCGACCTGGGCGGATCCACCGGCAACACCCTGTGGATCGAACCGCCGTGGAAGATGCTGCTCTCCAACAAGGCGCTGCTCGCGGTCCTCTGGGAGCTCAACCCCGGCCACCCCAACCTGCTCCCCGCCTACCTGGACGGCCCCCGCGAACTCGCCGCCACCGGCTACGCGATGAAGCCGCTGCTCGGCCGGGAGGGCGCGGGCGTGCGGATCGTCGAACCCGACGGCCACGAGACCAGGCTGGCCGAGTGGGCCGGCGACCCGGACCGCTACGGCAAGGAGGGCTTCTGCTACCAGCAGCTCTGCCCCCTCCCCGACTTCGACGGCAACCGCCCGGTCCTCGGCACCTGGGTCGTCGACGGCGAGGCCGCCGGCCTCGGCATCCGCGAGACCGACGACTCCCCCATCACCCACCAGGGCGCCCGCTTCCTCCCCCACCTGATCCGCTGACGCGTCGTCGGCCCCCCCGGTGTCGGCGTCCGTCCGTGCCCGGTGTAGGAAAGGGGCCGACACACGAGGGGGATCACGACCATGAGGAAGACGCTGCGCGGACGGGCAGCCGCGCTGCTCGGTGCCGCTCTGCTGGCCACGGCCGTCCCGGCCCTGACCACGACCCCGGCCGCCGCGGCCGGCCCGGTGTACCTGGAGGCCGGCAAGCGGCTGGGCCCGGGGGAGAGCCTGGCCGACGGTGAGTCCCGTCTGGTGATGCAGGGGGACGGGAACCTGGTGCTGTACCTGGTCGGTTCCTCCGGGCAGAACGCCGTCCCGCTGTGGGCGAGCGGGACGTACAACAACTGGGGTGCGTACGCCGTCATGCAGACGGACGGCAATTTCGTGATCTACCGTCAGAACGGCAGCGGCCCGGGCGACGCGCTCTGGTCCAGCGGCACCTGGAACAGCCCGGGGGCACGCCTCCAACTGCTGGACGGGACGGTCTACGTCACCAGCGCCGCCATCGGCCACCGGAGCTGGCAGAGCGGTACCAGCCGCTACGGCATGCCCGACAACGTGACCGGCCTCGGCCCCGGCTCCCGCACCGACTCGAAGTCCGTCTGGCTGGTGATGCAGTCGGACGGGAACCTGGTGCTCTACCGCAAGCGGGACGGCCAGGCGCTGTGGGCCACCGGTACCTGGAACCACCCGGGCGCCACGGCGGGCCTGGCCTACGGCACCGGCGAGTTCCTGGTCAGCGACCCCCGGCAGGGCCGGATCTGGTCCAACGGCGTCGACGTCCGGACCCAGGCCAGGGCCAAGCTCCAGGACGACGGCAACTTCGTGGTCTACGACGCCGCGGGCCGGGCCCTCTGGTCCACCCGGACCTGGGGCAACTGGTAGACCGTCAGACCGACAGCGGGGAGTCCGAGGAAATGCGCAAGACCATGCTCAGAAGGGCCGCCGCCCTGATCGGCGCGGCCGTGTTCGCCGCCGCGGTGCCCGCGCTGTCGGCCACCCCGGCCGCGGCCGCGGACTCCGCCTACCTGCGGGCCGGCCAGCGGCTGGACCCCGGCGCGAGCATCAGCAGCGGGGAGTCCCGTCTGGTGATGCAGGGGGACGGGAACCTGGTGCTGTACCTGGTCGGTTCGTACGGCCAGAACGCCGTCCCGCTGTGGGCGAGCGGGACGTACAACAACTGGGGTGCGTACGCCGTCATGCAGGCGGACGGCAATTTCGTGATCTACCGTCAGAACGGCAGCGGCCCGGGCGACGCGCTCTGGTCCAGCGGCACCTGGGGATCGCAGGGCGCGTACGTCCAGCTGCTGGACGGCTCGTTCTACGTCAACGGGTCGCCCCGGCGGTGGGAGAGCGGGACCGGCCACCGGGCCGTGTTCGACCGCATGGGCGGGCTCGCCTCCGGCCAGTACGTGGCCTCCAACTCGGTCTGGCTGGTGATGCAGCTGGACGGGAACCTGGTGCTCTACCGCAAGCGGGACGGCGCGGGCCTCTGGTCCACCGGCACGTGGAGGTACCCGGGCGCGGTGACGACGGTCAGCTACAACACCGGCGAGCTCTCGGTGTGGCGCATGCAGGGACCGGCGGGGACGCTCTGGTCCAACCACGTCACCGACCCGAGCGGCGCGACCCCCAAGGTCCAGGACGACGGCAACTTCGTGCTGTACAACGGCCAGGGCCGGCCCATCTGGGCCAGCGGCACCTACGGCAACTGGTGATCACCCCCGCCTGACGGCCCGTCGGGGCCGCAGTGTAGAAATCGTGGGTCCACGGAGGTTCCGTGGGCCCACGATCTCCTTGGGGGCTCCGCACGATGCGGACGAACACTCTCGGCCGCGCCGCGGCCGCCCTGCTCAGCGCTGTCCTCCTGGCCGTCGCGGCCCCGGCCGTGACCGCCTCGGCGGCCGAGGCCGAGTTCGCCACCCTCGGGTCCGGCGAGCGGCTGGAGCCGGGCGAGGCCCTGGTCAGCGGCGAGGCCGCGCTGGTGATGCAGGAGGACGGCAACCTGGTGCTCCGGCTGGTCAACGACCAGGGCGACCTCGGCCCGGCGGTCTGGGCCAGCGGTACCTACGGCAACCGGTCCGCGTACGCTGTCATGCAGGAGGACGGCAACTTCGTGGTCTACCGCCAGAACGGCGCCGGCGCGCTCTGGAGCACCCGCAGCTGGGGCCACCCGGGGGCCACCCTGACCATGCTCGGCGGCTGGCTGCGGGTCGGCGACAACTCCACCTACTGGAACCCCGGGACGGGTCTCGGCGCGGCGGTCCAGGGCAACGGCACGCCCCGGGAGGGCGTCGTCAACCAGAGCCGGGTCCTGGAGCCCGGGCAGTGGGTCCGGTCGAACTCGGTCTGGCTGCTCAACCAGCAGGACGGCAACGTGGTGCTCTACCGCAAGCGGGACGGCGCCGCGCTCTGGTCCACCGGGACCTGGAACCGGCCGGGCCAGGGCCTCACGGTGAACAACATCCACGGCAACCTGTACCTGCGGGACATGAAGACCCACAACATCAGCTGGACCCTGCCGACCAGGAACCAGCCCAACGCCTACGCCAAGGTCCAGGACGACGGCAACTTCGTCCTCTACTCCCAGACCGGCCAGCCGCTCTGGTCCACCGGCACCTGGGGCAACTGGTAGCCACCGCCCGCACGAGGAATGCGGCCGTGCCCCCATGCGGTTGGATGGGGGCATGGCTACTCGTGCTCGTGTCCGCGCCCCCGAACTCGTGGGGAAGGGCGGTTGGCTGAACACCGGCGGCAAGGACCTGTCGCTGGCTGACTTCCGCGGCAAGATCCTGGTCCTGGACTTCTGGACCTTCTGCTGCATCAACTGCCTCCACGTCCTGGACGAACTCCGGGAGTTGGAGGAGAAGCACCGCGACACCCTGGTGATCGTCGGCGTGCACTCGCCCAAGTTCGTCCACGAGGCCGAGCACCAGGCCGTGGTGGACGCGGTGGCCCGGTACGAGGTGCACCACCCGGTGCTGGACGACCCGGAGCTGGTCACCTGGAAGCAGTACGCCGTCCGGGCCTGGCCGACGCTGGTGGTGATCGACCCGGAGGGGTACGTGGTCGCCCAGCACGCCGGTGAGGGGCACGCGCACGCGATCGCCAAGCTGGTCGAGGAGTTGGAGCAGGAGCACGCCGCCAAGGGCACCCTGCGCCGCGGCGACGGCCCGTACGTCGCGCCGGAGCCGGTCGCCGGGGACCTCAAGTTCCCGGGCAAGGCGGTCCTGCTGCCGAACGGGCACTACCTGGTCGCCGACTCGGGCCACCACTCGCTGGTCGAGCTGGCCGAGGACGGCGAGACGGTGGTGCGCCGGATCGGCGACGGCGAGCGCGGCTTCACCGACGGCACCGCGCCCCGGTTCAGCGAGCCCTCGGGCCTGGCGCTGGCCCCGGAGGGCCTCGGCTACGACGTGGTGGTGGCCGACACGGTCAACCACGCGCTGCGCGGGGTGAGTCTGGCCGACGGCTCCGTGACCACGCTGGCCGGCACCGGCAAGCAGTGGTGGCAGGGCTCGCCCACCTCGGGCCCCGGCCTCGAGGTCGACCTCTCCTCGCCCTGGGACGTGGCCTTCTTCGACGGCCGGGTCTGGATCGCGATGGCCGGCGTGCACCAGCTCTGGGCCTACGACCCGGCGTCCGGCGAGGTCGCGGTGGCGGCGGGCACCACCAACGAGGGCCTGGTGGACGGCCCGGTGGCCGAGGCCTGGTTCGCCCAGCCCTCCGGTCTGGCGGTCTCCGCGGACGGCGAGAAGCTCTGGGTCGCCGACTCCGAGACCTCGGCGGTCCGTTGGGTTTCACGTGAAACCCAGACCGTGCACACGGCCGTCGGCACCGGCCTGTTCGACTTCGGCCACCGCGACGGCGAGGCCGGCCAGGCCCTGCTCCAGCACCCGCTCGGGGTGACCGTCCTCCCGGACGGCTCGGTGGCGATCGCCGACACCTACAACCACGCACTGCGCCGCTTCGACCCCTCCACGGGCGAGGTCACCACCCTCGCCACCGACCTGCGCGAGCCCTCCGGCGCGGTGCTGGTCGGCGACGACATCGTGGTGGTCGAGTCGGCCCGGCACCGGCTCACCCGGCTCCGGCTCCCCGAGGAGGCCGTCCGGGTCGAGGCGGTGGCCCACCGCACCCAGCGCGCCGCCACCGAGGTGGCCCCGGGCCCGCTCCGGCTGGACGTGGTCTTCCAGGCCCCCACCGGCCAGAAGCTGGACGAGCGCTACGGCCCGTCCACCCGGCTGCTGGTCTCCTCCACCCCGCCCGAGCTGCTGCTCTCCGGTGCCGGCGCGGAGAGCGACCTCACCCGCGAGCTGGTGCTCAACGGCGCGCTCACCGAGGGCGTGCTGCACGTCTCCGCGATGGCCGCCTCCTGCGACGACGACCCGGAGATCGAGTACCCGGCCTGCCACGTGCACCAGCAGGACTGGGGCGTCCCGGTGAAGCTGGTCGCGGGCGGGGCCGACCGCCTGCCGCTGGTGCTGGCGGGCATGGAGTAGGGATCAGCCGCGGGCCAGACGGCCCGTCAGGACGTTCTTCGCGAGCGGCCACTCGTCCGCGAGCATCGAGAAGTACACGCTGTCCCGCCAGCTGCCGTCCCGGCGCTGGCGGGACCGGCGCAGGGTCCCCTCGTACTGCGCGCCCAGGCGCCGGATGGCGTCCTGCGAGCGCTGGTTGAGGTGGTCGGTCTTCCAGAAGACCCGGCCCATGCCGAGCTCCTCGAAGGCGTGGGTGAGCAGCAGCAGTTTGGACTCGGTGTTCACCGCCGTCCGCCAGGCGGACCGGGCGTACCAGGTGCCGCCGATCTCCACCTGCTCGTCCCCGGCCGAGGCGTCGAAGTAGCAGGTCATGCCGATCGCCCGCCCGGTCTCCACCGGGACCACCGCGAACGGGACGCAGTCCGCGTCACCGGTGCGCGCCTCGACCGCCGCCACCATCTCCCCGGGCGTGCCCGGCACCGGCCCCAGGATCCAGCGGAACACCTCCTCGTCGCCTCCGGCCGCCTCGAACAGGTCGGCCGCGTGCGCGGTGGTGAGCGGCTCCAGCCGGACGTGACGGCCGGTCAGGACGGTGGGGGAGGGCAGCTTCGCGGTCATGTCCCGGTACGTTAGCCGCGCTTTGCACTAGCAGCAAGGGCACTATGCACTAGTGCAAAAGCAAAGGGCCCCACCCGAAGGTGGGGCCCTGCGCTCAACTACCGGATCAGATGAAGGAGTTGATCTGGATCGTCTCGGTCCGGCCGGGGCCGACGCCGATCGCGGAGATCGGGGCGCCCGACATCTCCTCCAGCGCCTTCACGTAGGCCTGCGCGTTCTTCGGCAGGTCGGCGAAGGTCTTCGCCTTCGAGATGTCCTCGGTCCAGCCGGGGAAGTTCTCGTAGATCGGCTTGGCGTGGTGGAAGTCGCTCTGGTTGTACGGGAGTTCCTCGACGCGCTTGCCGTCGATCTCGTACGCGACGCAGACCGGGATCTGCTCCCAGCCGGTCAGCACGTCCAGCTTGGTGAGGAAGAAGTCGGTCATGCCGTTCACCCGGGTCGCGTAGCGCGCGATCACCGCGTCGAACCAGCCGCAGCGGCGGTCACGGCCGGTGGTGACACCGCGCTCGCCGCCGATCCGGCGCAGCGCCTCGCCGTCCGCGTCCAGCAGCTCGGTCGGGAACGGGCCGGAGCCGACCCGGGTGGTGTACGCCTTCAGGATGCCGATGACCCGGTCGATCTTGGTCGGGCCGATGCCGGACCCGGTGCAGGCGCCGCCGGCGGTCGGGTTCGAGGAGGTGACGAAGGGGTACGTGCCGTGGTCGACGTCGAGCAGGGTGCCCTGGCCGCCCTCCAGCAGGACCACCTTGTTCGCCTTCAGCGCCTCGTCGAGCACCAGCGTGGTGTCGGCCAGGAAGGGCTTGAGCTTGTCGGCGTAGCCCAGGTACTCCTGCACCACCAGGTCGGCCGGGATGGCGCGGCGGTTGTAGAGCTTGACCAGCAGCTGGTTCTTGTCGTGCAGCGCCGCTTCGACCTTCTGGATCAGGATCGACTCGTCGAAGAGGTCCTGGACCCGGATGCCGACGCGGTTGATCTTGTCCGCGTAGGTCGGGCCGATGCCGCGGCCGGTGGTGCCGATCCGGCGCTTGCCGAGGAAGCGCTCGGTGACCTTGTCCAGGGTCCGGTGGTACGGGGTGATCAGGTGCGCGTTGCCCGAGATCAGCAGCTTTGAGGTGTCGATGCCGCGCTCGTTCAGGCCGTTGAGCTCGGAGAGCAGCACGCCCGGGTCGATCACGACGCCGTTGCCGATCACCGGGACGACGTTCGGGCTGAGGATGCCGGAGGGCAGCAGGTGCAGGGCGTACTTCTGATCGCCGATGATCACCGTGTGACCGGCGTTGTTACCGCCCTGGTAGCGGACGACGTAGTCGACGGAGCCGCCGAGCAGGTCCGTCGCCTTCCCCTTGCCCTCGTCTCCCCACTGGGCACCAACGATCACGAGTGCCGGCACAGGCGTACACCCCTTCGGGTTGGGGCATCCTGCGTAGGCCGCAGTCTGCCCCGAGATAGACGAAGCCCCTGGCGCAATAGCGCAAGGGGCTCTTGCACCGAGAGATTACCTGAGGAAGGACGGGTCGTGTCGTCTGTGTCCACGCCCGAGGGCCGTGCCGCCGACCCGGGCGCACCGGGCCAGCTGCTGCTCCTCCTCGACCCGGCCGCCCGGCGGGCCGACGGCGAGTCGGTCCGGATCGCCCGGGACGTGCTCGCCGGCGGAGCCGACGTGAAGCTGGCGCTGCCCGAGAGCCCGTCCGAACTCGACCGGATGCTGGCGCACCGGGGCCGCCGGCGACCGGTGGTGATCGGTTCCGATCTGGCCCTGCAACGGGTGCTCCAGGCCCTGCACCGCCAGCGCGACCTGGGCTCCGACCCGCTGGGCGTGGTCCCGGTAGGCCGCCCCGAGGCGGTGGCCTCGGCCCGCGCGCTCGGCGTCCCGGCCCAGCCGGTGGCGGCCGCCCGGGCGGTGCTCTGCGGCAGCGCCCGCAAGCTCGACCTGCTGGTGGACGACGGCGGCGGGGTGGTGCTCGGCGAGGTCCGGGTGCACGGCGACTGGACCGGCCGCCCGGGGGCACTGCGTTCGCTATGGGCGAAACTGGCTGCGGCCGAGCAGGGGACCTCCCCCGTCCCGGACGCCCACCGCCTGCGGATCGAGGCCGACGGCCGCCTGCTCGCCGACCTGCCGCACGCCGTGCACCGCCTCCAGGTCAGCCTGCCCGCCGGGGCCGGCGAGATGGAGCTGCGCCTGCACACCCCCGAGGGTCCCCGCACCCTGCGCGCCGCCCGCCTCGCGGTGGCCGGCCGCGGCTTCGGCTACGAGGCCGACGGCTGCCGGGTCGGTCCGGTCCGCACCCGGGTCTGGACCCTCCATCCGGGCGTCTGGCAGCTCCTCGTCCCGGCCGCGTGAGCAGCGTCACGTCCGCGGCCTCCGCCGGGGGCCGCGCGGATGATCGGGAAAGGCCGGAGTCCGCGTACGCCAAGGCGAGCCGCGCATTCAACGAATTGTGTCCGGGAAAAGCCCCACCCCGGTAAGGGGTTTTGTCTACGCGCGTTGCTATCCGATCGCCCAATAACCGCGCCGTCCCCCGTTCGGGAAGGCGTACGGAACTGCCCTAGACTCGTTGACGTGCCACGTGGTGACGGAAGACTCAACCACGATCTTCTTCCCGGCGAGAAAGGCCCCCAGGACGCTTGCGGCGTCTTCGGGGTCTGGGCTCCCGGCGAGGAGGTCGCCAAGCTCACGTACTTCGGCCTCTATGCCCTGCAGCACCGCGGACAGGAATCCGCGGGCATCGCAGTGAGCAACGGCTCCCAGATTCTCGTCTTCAAGGACATGGGGCTCGTCTCCCAGGTCTTCGACGAGACCTCCCTGGGGTCGTTGCACGGGCATATCGCCGTCGGACATGCCCGCTACTCGACCACCGGGTCCTCGGTCTGGGAGAAC
The DNA here is from genome assembly GCF_053602875.1 of Kitasatospora sp. NPDC004289. Taxonomy (NCBI): domain Bacteria; kingdom Bacillati; phylum Actinomycetota; class Actinomycetes; order Kitasatosporales; family Streptomycetaceae; genus Kitasatospora; species Kitasatospora sp. NPDC004289. Next base: position 84,892 of record NZ_JBSGEL010000001.1, read on the forward strand.
GCCCAGCCGACCTTCCGGGCGACCGTGCACGGCTCGCTCGCGCTCGGTCACAACGGGAACCTGGTCAACACCGCGGAGCTCGCCGCGATGGTCGCCGAGCTGCCCGGTGAGGAGCACGTCTCGCGCTCCGGCCGGTCCGCCGCGACCAACGACACCGACCTGGTGACGGCGCTGCTCGCGGGCTACCCGGACCTCTCCATCGAGGAGACCGCCAAGCAGGTGCTGCCCAAGGTCAAGGGCGCCTTCTCGCTGGTCTTCATGGACGAGCACACCCTCTACGCGGCGCGCGACCCGCAGGGCATCCGCCCGCTGGTGCTCGGGCGCCTGGAGCGCGGCTGGGTGGTCGCCTCCGAGACGGCGGCGCTCGACATCTGCGGCGCCTCCTTCATCCGCGAGGTGGAGCCCGGCGAGCTGATCGCCATCGACGAGAACGGCATGCGGACCTCCCGCTTCGCCGAGGCCAAGCCCAAGGGCTGCGTCTTCGAGTACGTCTACCTGGCCCGCCCGGACACCACCATCGCCGGCCGCAACGTGCACCTCTCCCGCGTGGAGATGGGCCGTCGGCTGGCCAAGGAGGCGCCCGTCGAGGCCGACCTGGTGATAGCCACCCCCGAGTCCGGCACCCCCGCCGCGATCGGGTACGCGGAGGCCAGCGGCATCCCGTACGGCTCCGGCCTGGTGAAGAACGCCTACGTGGGCCGCACCTTCATCCAGCCCAGCCAGACCATCCGCCAGCTCGGCATCCGCCTCAAGCTCAACCCGCTGCGCGAGGTCATCCAGGGCAAGCGCCTGGTGGTCGTGGACGACTCGATCGTCCGCGGCAACACCCAGCGCGCGCTGGTCCGGATGCTCCGCGAGGCCGGCGCGGCCGAGGTCCACATCCGGATCTCCTCGCCGCCGGTCAAGTGGCCGTGCTTCTTCGGCATCGACTTCGCCACCCGCGCGGAGCTGATCGCCAACGGCATGACGGTGGAGGAGATCGGCCGCACCCTCGGTGCGGACTCGCTCGCCTACATCTCGATCGACGCCATGATCGAGGCCACCACCCAGCCCAAGGACAAGCTCTGCCGGGCCTGCTTCGACGGCGAGTACCCGATGGAGCTGCCGGATCCGGCGCTGCTCGGCAAGCTGCTGCTGGAGGCCGAGATCGCCGGCAGCAAGCAGCAGCCGGCCGTCCGGGGCAAGTCCACCGGCTCCGACCTGGACGGCGTCCAGTCGCTGCTGGGCGGGCACGGCGCGGCCGACGCGCTCCGCAGGCCCTGATCCACCGCCGCCCCGGTCCTCCCAGGCCGGGGCGGTGCAGTTCTCGTACACCCCCACCCCTGACCCGAAAGGGCCACAGCACGTGACCAGCAACCAGAGCGGTGCCACCTACGCCGCCGCAGGTGTCGACATCGAGGCCGGCGACCGCGCGGTCGAGCTGATGAAGCAGTGGGTGAAGAAGGCCGACCGCCCCGAGGTGGTCGGCGGTCTCGGCGGCTTCGCCGGGCTCTTCGACGCCTCCGCCTTCAAGCGCTACGAGCGCCCGCTGCTGGCCTCGGCGACCGACGGGGTCGGGACCAAGGTGGCCATCGCCCAGGCGATGGACAAGCACGACACGATCGGCCACGACCTGGTCGGCATGGTCGTCGACGACCTGGTGGTCTGCGGCGCCGAGCCGCTCTTCATGACCGACTACATCTGCGTGGGCAAGGTCGTCCCGGAGCGCGTCGCGGCGATCGTCAAGGGCATCGCCGAGGGCTGCACGCTGGCCGGCTGCGCGCTGGTCGGCGGCGAGACCGCCGAGCACCCGGGCCTGCTCGGGCCGGACGACTACGACGTCGCGGGCGCCGGCACCGGTGTGGTGGAGGCCGACAAGCTGCTCGGCGCCGAGCGCGTCCGGGCCGGTGACGTGGTCATCGCGATGGCCGCCTCGGGCCTGCACTCCAACGGCTACTCGCTGGTCCGCCACGTGCTGCTGAACCAGGCCAAGTGGTCGCTGGACCGCCAGGTCGAGGAGTTCGGCCGCACCCTCGGCGAGGAGCTGCTGGAGCCGACCCGGATCTACTCGCTGGACTGCCTGGCGCTCACCCGGGCGACCGAGGTCCACGCCTTCTCGCACGTCACCGGCGGCGGCCTGGCGGCCAACCTGGCCCGGGTGATCCCGGCCGGCCTGCACGCCCGCCTGGACCGCGGCACCTGGTCCCCGCTCCCGGTCTTCCAGACCGTGGCGAAGGTCGGCAACATGGCCGCCCTGGAGATCGAGAAGACCCTGAACATGGGCGTCGGCATGGTGGCCGTGGTCCCGCCGGAGTCGGTCGACGTGGTGCTCTCGATCCTGGAGGACCGGGGCGTCGAGGCCTGGCTGCTGGGCGACGTGGTGGACCGCACCGACGAGCACGCGGACGGCGCGGCGCTGTACAACTCCTACGACGGCTTCGAGCTGCTCTGACCGCAGGTCCGAAGGGCCCCTCCGGGGGCCCTTCGGCCTGTCCGGCCGCAGTGCGTCCCGGGGAACGACGAAGACCGGCTCGTCACCCCGAGGGGTGGTCGAGCCGGTCTTCCGAAGGCGTGGTCAGCGACGACCGGGCTGACTGCCCGAGTCCGCTTCCTCGTCGTCGTAGTCGTTGTAACGATCCGCGTACGCAGCGTACGGGTCGTCGTCCTCCTCGATGGGCTCCGGCTTGACCGGAACGGGAGGCGGTGTTGATACGCCCAACTCGCTGGACAGACGGTTGGCGTCGAACCCGCCGCTGTTGTACTTCAGCTCGCGGGCGACCTTCGTCTGCTTGGCCTTGGCCCGGCCGCGCCCCATGGGTCGACCCCCTCAACGATGGGGCTCACGGCCCCGAGTCTGACACGTATCCATGATCAGGTGCGGTCCTACCCGAAGTGGGAGAACCGTCCCTTGGAGCATTAACGGTACCTGTTTCCGTCGCCGAACGGTACGTCGCCCGTGTGACGTGGCGCGCACCGACGCCCCCCGAAACCAGGTCCTTCCAGGTCACGTGGGGGTTTTCGGGCTTTCGCAGGCCGTTCAGAGCCTGCCCAGGTCCGTTGTTCCGTGACCGATTATCCCCCGGCGGGGGGCCCAGGATCGCCCGATCGGGCTACCGAACGAGAATCCGGTTCCACATCGTGACCCTGGGCCCGCGGGGGCTCAGCCCCGGCGCGCGCCGGGCAGCAGCACCGAGCGGAGCGCGCTGATCTCGCGCATCCGCTTCTCGGCCAGGCGGTCGGCCGCGACGGCCGGCGGGACGCCGTCGGCGGCGGCCCGGGTGAAGATCTCCAGGGTGGTGTCGAAGATCTTCGTGGCCTTGTTCTTGGCGCGCTCGAAGTTGTAGCCGCCCTTGTGCGCGGACTCGAACTCGTCGGCCACCTGGATCACGCCGCCGGAGTTCACCAGGTAGTCGGGCGCGTAGAGGATGCCGCGGCCGGCCAGGTCCTTCTCCACGCCGGGGTGGGCGAGCTGGTTGTTGGCCGCGCCGCAGACCACCGAGGTGCCCGCCTCGCCGAGGGCGGCGACGGTGTGGTCGTCCAGCGCGCCGCCGAGCGCGCAGGGGGCGTAGACGTCCAGCCGCGCGGCGAGCAGGGCCGCGGTGTCCGCGACCACCTCGACGTCCGGGTGGGCGGCCCGGACCCGGTTCACGGCGGCCTCGGAGACGTCCGTGACGACCACGGTGGCGCCGTCCGCGACCAGGTGGCCGACCAGGTAGTGGCCGACCTTGCCCACGCCCGAGACGCCGACCCGGCGGCCGCGCAGGGTCGGCTGGCCCCAGCGGGCCTGGGCGGAGGCGCGCATGCCCTGGAAGACGCCGAAGGCGGTGAGGATGGAGGAGTCGCCGGCGCCGCCGTTATCGGGCGAGCGGCCGGTGACGAACTCGGTCTCGCGGGCGATCACGTCCATGTCCTGGACGTAGGTGCCGACGTCGCAGGCGGTGATGTAGCGGCCGCGCAGCGACTCGACGAAGCGGCCGTAGGCGCGGAGCATCGCCTCGTTCTTGACCTTGTTCGGGTCGCCGATGATGACGGCCTTGCCGCCGCCGAGGTCGAGCCCGGCCAGCGCGTTCTTGTAGCTCATCCCGCGCGAGAGGTTGAGCGCGTCCTCGAGCGCCGCCTCCTCGGAGGCGTACGGGTAGAAGCGGGTGCCGCCGAGGGCCGGGCCCAGGGCGGTGGAGTGGATGGCGATGATGGCCTTCAGGCCGGAGGAGCGGTCGTGGCAGAGGACGACCTGCTCGTGGCCGTCGCCGGGGACGCCGTCCTGCTCGGTGCGGAAGATCCTGCTCAGCACGCCGGGTGCGGGGTGCGGGGCGGACGCGATCTGTACGTCGGTCACTGTGGTGACTCCAGTATCTGTGGCCCACTGCTGTGGTGTGGGCGCCTGCCGGAATGCTAGCTCCGGCGAGGTGCCCGAGCTGCCCCCCTGCAGCGGTCCGCCGTGCGACGATGCGAGGCGTGACCGCCGTGCGCACATCAGTGCTCCCGCCCTACGCCGCGCACCTGCGCGTGTACGAGCCGCTGGCCGCCTACGCGGGGCCGGAGCGGGCCCGCTGGCAGTCCTACGCGGCCCGCTACGGGCCGGACGCGGCGGAGCCGGGCCAGGCGGTGGCCCCGGCGGTGCTGGCCGAGCAGCGCGGGGCACTGGCCGAGCTGCTCTCCCGGACGCCCCGGCCGCTGCCGGAGCGGGAGAGCGAGCGGGCCTTCGTCCGGGTGGTGGACGGGGTGACGTACGTCTGCCCGTGGGCGACCCGGCTGCGCAGCTGGCAGGCGCTGGAGGAGCTCACCGAGCAGCTGCCGGCCTCGCTGCTGGACACCGTGCTGCCGCCCGCCGTGCGGGCCGCGGCCCAGGCCGACCGGGAGCGCTGGCGGGCCGGCCACCCGGACGCCCGGCCGTGGATCCTGACCAGCCGGTGGGAGGTGCCGGTGCGCTGGTTCCTGCCGTTCGGCACCGAGGACCGCTGCCACCTGCCGGCCGAGCCGGGCGGGGCGCCGGCCGCCCTCTTCTACCTGACGCCGATGGCGCAGGCCCGGCGCCGGGTGGCCCGGGGGTACCGGGCGCTGCGCGAGCGGGTGCCGAGCGCGGCGCTGGCGGGCGGGGTGGAGGAGCTGGGCCGCTGGCTGGAGGAGTTCCACCCGCGCTCGCTGGTGGAGCTGGACTACGGCGGCCTGGTGCACCTGATCGGGGCGGCCGCGCTGGCCGAGGAGGACTCGGTGGGGGAGATCGAGGCCGGGGTGGCCGCGCTGCGGGCCGGGGACGGGCGCGAGGCGGCCCGGATGTACGAGTCGGTGACGGAGCGCTGGCGGCGGGTCCACGCACTTCGGTACGCCAGCTGACGGTAGGTCAGGCCCCGGAGTGGGCAGGGGTGTCAGCAGGACGGGTGATGATGGTTGGGACCTTTGGTGTCGATGGTCGGGACCAAGGTCCCGGTTCGGGTCAATACCCCTCGAACGTGACACTACTCACCGTTGACGCTTACTTACGCCTATGTGTAAAAATGGGACAACCAGCCCAAGTTCACTCGGGTGTGTCCACTTTTGGGTGGATCTGACGGCAGTGCGCTCTTTGCGGGGAATCAGTTGGGTCTGGTCCTCCATAACCGCTTGTCACCGATTGGTGACTGTCCGTTATGGGGTGGTCCATGGCCATCCGTCTCCCTTGAACCCGTGAGGGGTCAATTTTGGCGGTTTGGCCGATGGGGCTGGACGAATGGTGTAGTTGTAGACACCAGGACAAGCCGTTCGTCCTATTACCGACTCGGCCCGTCTATGCCATTTCGGGCATCGCGGGCCAAGGTGCAGAATTTGAAGGATAGAACCGCCCTGGTTCGGTTCTCCCGAGGAGGCCGCTCATGACCGCTCGTACCCCTGACGCCGAGCCCCTGCTGACGCCGGCAGAGGTCGCCACCATGTTCCGCGTGGACCCGAAGACGGTCACCCGCTGGGCCAAGGCGGGCAAGCTCACGTCCATCCGCACCCTCGGCGGCCACCGCCGGTACCGCGAGGCGGAGGTGCGTGCCCTGCTGGCCGGTATTCCGGCGCAGCGTACCGAGGCCTGAGAGGGGCCCTCAGGGGCCTTTTAAGACGTTCACCGCAAGGGGCCGTGTGCCTGACTCCGCCGGGTCAGGGATGCGGCCCCTTCGGCATGTCCGGAATGCAGAGTTCCTATTGGGGCGTGTGGGGGTGGGGGGAATTGGGGGTAATTACATGTGCAATTTTACATATTAAATTAGACGTCCCTCGGAGGGGGGTCCGAGTGTCCGGTCTCAAGAAAAGATAAGTGACGACGGTCACAGGACCGTTACCTTGTGGTCTAGACCTGCCTGACGTAGCGGATGACGCCGGGTCAGGGGAAACGCGAAGAGGCCCGGAACCTGACGGTTCCGGGCCTCTTCGGCACTGCGATCCTGACGGGACTTGAACCCGCGACCTCCACCTTGACAGGGTGGCGAGCTAACCAACTGCTCCACAGGACCAGGATGTTGCTTGGTCGATCTGTCTTGTTCGCCTGCTCCCGCTTGCGAACAAGACAGATCGTACTGCATGCCTGGGGTCCAGGTAAAACTGGCCTCAGGGGTGGTCTCCTCGCTCGGGCCGGGCGGGCGCCGCCGGGGCACGCGCCCTCCTTGCCCGCCGACGGGCAGGAGGGGCCCTTCGCCGGCTTCTCGTCAGTTGCCGATGCTCCGCATGGACTCTCCCCCAGCCTTCGGCCGGGAGGTGCCCCCTTCTCGGCGCCGCCGAGGCACGCACCCTCCTTGCCCGCCGCCGAGCAGGAGGGGCCCTCCAACGACGCCCGCTGATCCGGCCCGAGCGAGGAGACCACCCCTAGAGGGTCGCCGCCGCGGCCTCCATCGCCTTGAGGATCCGCTTCTCCGAGACGGGCGTCGGGGTGCCCAGGCCCTGGGCGAAGAAGCTGACCCGGAGCTCCTCGATCATCCAGCGGACCGCCCGCAGTTCGGCCGAGGGTTCCTGGCCGGCCGGGACCTTGGCGAGCAGCTCGCCGTAGGCGTCCTGGAGCTGCTGCACCTTGGCGAGGTGCTGGAGGTCGCGCTGGGGGTGGTTGGGCAGGGCCTCCAGGCGGCGTTCGACGGCCAGCAGGTAGCGCTTGAGGTCGGGCAGGCGCTGCCAGCCGGTGTCGGTGACGAAGCCGGGGTGGACCAGTGAGGCCAGGTGCAGGCGGACGTCGTTGACGGCGGTGAGCAGGACCGGGCTGGAGACCGTCTTGAGCCGGGTGGAGGCCTTGTGGAAGGCGATCAGGGCGGTGGCGGTCTTCAGGGTGGTGTCGGCGGACAGCTCGTACAGGTCGGCGCGGACCTTGTCGTAGAGCTTGGTGAAGGCCGCCTCGTCCCAGGCCGGGCCGCCGTGCAGGGTCATCAGGCGGTCGGTGGCGGCCGAGACGATGTCCTCGAACAGCGCCGGGATCGAGCCGTGCGGGCTGTGCGAGAGCGCCAGCTTGGCCTGGTTGCCCAGGCGGCCCTGGATGGACTTGGCGGGGGAGTTGACGGTCAGCATGAGCAGCCGCCGGGTGCCCGCCCACATCGACTGGCGCTGGGCCTCGGGCGTGTCGAAGAGCCGGATCGCCACCGAGTCCTTCTCGTCCACCAGTGCCGGGTAGGCGCGCAGCGAGTGGCCCCGGGAGCGCTGCTCGAAGGTGCGCTGGAGCACCGGCAGGCCCTCCGGCCAGGAGGTGAGGCCGGTGCGCTCGATGCCCTGGCCGGAGGCGGCCGAGGAGAGGGTCTCCTTGAGCTTGGGCTTGAGCTTCAGGCGCAGGTCCTCGAGGTCCTTGGACTCGGCCAGCTTCTTCTTGCCGTCCACCACCCGGAAGGTGATCCGCAGGTGGTCCGGGACGCGCTCGTCGTCCCAGGCCTCCGGGGGGACGGTGATGGCGGTCATCCGCTTGAGGATCCGCTCCAGGGTGGGCAGCAGGGGCTCCTGACGGTCCTTCACCTGCCGCAGCGCGGCGGCGGCGAAGTCCGGGGCGGGCACGAAGTTGCGCCGGATCGCCTTGGGCAGGGCCCGGATGTACGCGGTGACCAGCTCGGCCCGCAGGCCCGGGATCTGCCAGTCGAAGCCCTCGGCGGTGACCTGGTTGAGCACCGGGAGCGGGATGTGGACGGTGACGCCGTCGGCGTCGCTGCCCGGCTCGAACTGGTAGGTCAGCTTGAACTTCAGCTTCCCCTGCTGCCAGTAGTCCGGGTAGTCCGCCTCGGTGACGCCGTCCGCCGAGTCGTTGATGAGCATCGACTTCTCGAAGTTGAGGAGGTCCGGCTGGCCGTGCCGGGCCTTCTTCCACCAGGCGTCGAAGTGCCGGGTGGAGACGATCTCCTCCGGCAGCCGGGCGTCGTAGAAGTCGAACAGGGTCTGGTCGTCCACCATGATGTCGCGGCGGCGGGCCCGGTTCTCCAGCTCCTCGACCTCGCTGAGCAGCTTGCGGTTCTCGCCCCAGAAGCGGTGGTGGGTCTCCCAGTCGCCCTCGACCAGGGCGTTGCGGATGAACAGTTCGCGGCAGAGCTCGGGGTCGATCCGACCGTAGTTGATCTTGCGTTGGGCGACGATCGGCATCCCGTAGAGGGTGACCTTCTCGTACGCCAGCACCGCGCCGGCCTTCTTCTCCCAGTGCGGCTCGCTGTAGCTGCGCTTGATCAGGTGCTCGGCCAGCGGCTCGACCCACTCGGGCTCGATCTTGGCGTTCATCCGGGCCCACAGGCGCGAGGTCTCCACCAGCTCGGCGGACATCACCCAGCGCGGGGGCTTCTTGAACAGGCCCGAGCCCGGGAAGATCGCGAACCGGGCGCCGCGGGCGCCGCCGTACTCGCGCTTCTCCACGTCGTACAGGCCGAGGTGCGAGAGCAGGCCGGTGAGCAGTGCCTGGTGGATCCGGTCGGCGTCCGGCTCCGCGTCCTCGTGGGGCTCCTCGAAGGTGACGCCGAGCTGCTTGGCGACGGTGCGCAGCTGGGTGTAGAGGTCCTGCCACTCCCGTATCCGCAGGTAGTTGAGGAACTCGGTCTTGCACATCCGGCGGAAGGCGGAGGAGGAGAGCTCCTTCTGCTGCTCCCTGACGTAGCGCCACATCGCCAGGTAGGCCAGGAAGTCGGAGGTCTCCGAGTTGAACCGGCGGTGCCGGTCGTCGGCGGCCTGGCGCTTCTCGGCGGGGCGTTCGCGCGGGTCCTGGATGGAGAGCGCGGCGGCGATCACCATGACGTCCCGGACCACGCCCAGGCGGTCGGCCTCCAGCACCATGCGGGCCATCCGCGGGTCCACCGGGAGCTGGGCCAGCTTGCGGCCGAGCGGGGTGAGGCGCTTGCGGTGGTCCTTCTCGGCCGGGTCGAGGGCGCCCAGCTCGTGGAGCAGGTTGACGCCGTCCTTGATGTTGCGCGAGTCCGGCGGGTCGAGGAAGGGGAAGGCGGCGATGTCGCCGAGGCCGGCGGCGGTCATCTGGAGGATGACCGAGGCGAGGTTGGTGCGCAGGATCTCGGCGTCGGTGAACTCGGGGCGGGAGAGGAAGTCCTCCTCCGAGTAGAGCCGGATGCAGATGCCGTCCGAGGTGCGGCCGCAGCGGCCCTTGCGCTGGTTGGCGCTGGCCTGGCTGATCGCCTCGATGGGGAGGCGCTGGACCTTGGTGCGGTGGCTGTAGCGGGAGATCCGGGCGGTGCCCGGGTCGATCACGTACTTGATGCCGGGGACGGTCAGCGAGGTCTCGGCGACGTTGGTGGCCAGCACGATCCGGCGGGAGTTGGAGCGTTGGAAGACCCGGTGCTGCTCGGCGGAGCTCAGCCGGGCGTAGAGCGGGAGGACCTCGGTGAACTTGAGCTTCAGCTTGTTGAGGGCGTCCGCGGTGTCGCGGATCTCGCGCTCGCCGGAGAGGAAGACCAGGATGTCGCCCGGGCCCTCGGCCTGGAGCTCCTGGGCCGCGTCGCAGATCGCCTGGACCTGGTCCCGGTCGCGGTCGATCTCCTCGCCGTCCTCGTCCTCCTCCAGGACCGGCTGGTAGCGGACCTCGACCGGATAGGTGCGGCCGGAGACCTCGATGATCGGGGCGCCGTCGAAGTGCTCGGCGAAGCGCTCCGGGTCGATGGTCGCGGAGGTGATCACGACCTTGAGGTCGGGGCGGCGGGGGAGCAGCTGCTTGAGGTAGCCGAGCAGGAAGTCGATGTTGAGGCTGCGCTCGTGGGCCTCGTCGATGATCAGGGTGTCGTACTGGCGCAGGTCCCGGTCGGTCTGGATCTCGGCCAGCAGGATGCCGTCCGTCATCAGCTTGACCAGGGTGTTCGGACCGGCCTGGTCGGTGAACCTGACCTTCCAGCCGACCGCCTCGCCGAGCGGGGTGTCCAGCTCCTCGGCCACCCGCTCGGCCACCGTGCGGGCGGCGATCCGGCGCGGCTGGGTGTGGCCGATCAGGCCCTTCACGCCGCGGCCGAGCTCCAGGCAGATCTTCGGGATCTGGGTGGTCTTGCCGGAGCCGGTCTCGCCCGCGACGATCACCACCTGGTGGTCCCGGACGGCCGCCAGGATGTCGTCCTTCTTCTGACTGACCGGCAGTTCGGCGGGGTAGCGGATGACCGGCACCGAGGCGCGGCGCTGGGCCATCCGCTGCTCGGCCCGGTCGATCTCGGTGACCAGCTCGGCCGCGATGGCCTCCCGGGCCTCGGGCTTGCGGACCCGGCGGGCGCCGTCCAGGCGGCGGCCGATCCGCTGCTGGTCACGCAGCGTCAGCTCGGGCAGCCGGGCGGCCAGCTCCCCGATGCTGGGCGCCTTCGGGGCCTCGGCGGGCTGGGCTACGGGAGAACTCACTGCGGACATCCCTCTAGGTTCGCAAGGAGGAGCGCGCGGGCGCACCTCGGTTTTCGAGCCCCTCCAGTGTCACAGACGGGCCCCCTCGCCCTCCGCGCGCACGGGCCTGCGGCACCGGGGTGGAGCCGAACGGGCCTCCGGCGGGGGCCACCGCGGGTGAAGCGCGGCCGGGACGGTTCCTGTTCCCGCCCCGACGCCCACGGAGCCCCCGGCCCGCGGGCGCTTCCGCCGTCCCCCTCGCCTGCCGTCCCTCTCCGCCGCCCGCAGGGCACCCCGGCCGGGGCCGGGTGGAGCCGAACCGGCTCCAGCCCTGACTTCTTTCGGCCCCCTTCTTCTCCCCCCTCTGCCGCCCGCAGGGCACCCGGGCGCGGGCCGGTGGAGCCGAACCGGCTCCGGCCGCGTCCTCTTCCGGTGGAGCACCGAACGACGACAGGAGCGGGTGTGCAGGACTTCGACGTGCACGAGCGGCGGATGTGGGGCGGCGACGGGGTGGCGCAGGCGTACGCGCGGGGGTTCGCCGGGCTCTGTGCCGGAGCGCTGCCCGCGCTGCTGGCGGCGGCCGGGGCCGGCCCCGGGGTGCGGCTGCTGGACGTCGGCACCGGCACGGGCAACGCGGCGGCCGCCGCCCTGGCGCTGGGCGCCGAGGTGACGGCGGTGGACGCCGAGCCGCAGATGGTGAAGGCGGCCGCCGAACGGCTGCCCGGGGTGCCGGTCTCGCTCGCCCAGCTGCCGGAACTCCCCTTCGCGGACGGCGGGTTCGACGCGGTGGTGGCCAACTTCGTGGTCAACCACGTGGCCGATCCGGTGGCCGCGCTGACCGAGCTGCGCCGGGTCGTGCGCCCCGGCGGCCGGGTGGCGGTCACGCTCTGGCACACGGCCGGGAACCGCGCGATGGACCTGTTCAACCGGGTGCTGGACGAGGAGGGGGTGGAGCGCCCCTCCTTCCCGCCCGTCCCGGTCGCCTTCGAGCGCACCCCGGAGGGCCTGGCCGGGCTGCTCGCGGAGGCGGGCTGGGCCGAGCCGCACGGCCGGGAGCTGGCCTGGACCCACCGGGCGGACCCGGAGGACTGGTGGGCCGGCCCGGCCGGCGGGGTGGCCAACGTCGGCCTGGTGGTGACGGGGCTGCCGGCTCCGCGGGTGGCCGGGCTCAAGCGGGAGTACGACCGGCTGGCCGCGGCGCAGGCCGGGCCGGACGGGCGGCTCGCGCTGGAGGCGGTCGCCGTGCTGGCCTCCGGGGTCCGCTCGTTGTAGCAGTGCCGCGCGGCGCCGCGCACCCCTGCGGGCTCCGTGGTGGCAGGGTGGTCCGATAGCCTTTTGACGGATTGTCATCCTTTTCTTTTCGACGTGAGGTTCCGGGGGAGCGGCTTTGAACTTCTTCAGTGCGGCATGGGACGACGCCGTTGGTCTGGTGACCTCGGGCGCCAAGCTGGTCAAGGACATCGTGATGGCCCCGGCCGAGATCGCCCGCTGGGCGCTCGGCGAGATGTTCGGCGGCGGCGAGGACGAACTGAACCAGATCGCCGCCGAACTGGCCGAACTGGGCAAGGAGTTCGACAAGCTCGGCAAGGACGTCAACACCGCGCTCGGCCACCTGACCTGGCACGGCCCGGCGGCCGACGCCTTCGTCAACCACGCCCAGGGCCGGGTCCGCGAGATCTCCGGGGTCGCCGACGAGCTCGAAGGGCTCAGCCAGGCGGTCAAGCGGCTCGCCAGCTTCTGACCGACAGCGCATTCACCAGGACGACAAGGGGTACGGGGACCATGGCCGGTGAGCAGTTCGGCGTCCAGTTGCAGGAGCTCGGCAAGATCCAGAAGGACTGGCAGGAGACCAGTCGGAGGATGGCGGAGCTCCAGGCGAAGCTCGGGAAGATCCAGTCCACCCTGGCCAAGGCGGTCGCCGTCGACCTGTCGGTCAGCCCGCTGGCCGGCATAGCCGGCTTCGCCGTCGCGTACGACGTGCTGAGTGACGCGAAGGAGGTGGAGAAGCGGGCTCGGCACCTGATGGAGACCAAGGAGAAGCTCACCCAGGGCATCGCCCAGGACGCCGAGCGGATCAAGTCGGTCATCAAGGAGTACACCGAAGCGGAGCGGAAGGTGCACGACGAGATGAAGGACAAGGAGAAGAAGCAGCCCCCCGCCTCCACCGAGATAGCCGGCAAGGGCGACGGCAAGGGCAGCGGCAACGGCGGTGGCGGCGGTCACGGGACCGGCGGCGGTGACGGCGGTGGCGGCGGCAGCACCCGCCCCGACGGCAACGGCGACCACAGCAAGTACAAGGACCACACCACCGGGGACAAGAACGTCCGCTACATCAACGGTGACAGCTGGGAGGACTGGGCCCGCGGCAAGGACTCCTACGGCAAGCACCCGCACAACGGCGAGGGCAAGGGCGCCCTGGTCCGCCCCAAGCTGGACGGCCTCTCGGACGAGCGGCACGACATCCTGGAGCGCGCCATGAAGCGCGTCGACATGAAGCTCGGCTACAGCCAGGGCGCCATCACCGACAAGTACCGGGTCGACTGCTCCGGCTTCGTCAGCGCCGCCTGGGGCCTCGACCCGGGTTCCTACGGCGGACTCAACACCACCGCCCTGATGGACCCGAGCGTCTCGGAGAAGATCTCCAAGAACGACCTCAAGCCGGGCGACGCGCTGATCAACAGCGGCCACACCATCCTCTTCGGCGGCTGGGTGGACGAGTCCCACACCAAGTACATCGCGATCGAGAACGCCAGCCGCTCCGGCACCGTCTCGCGGGTGGCCACCATGGGGACCGAGTACGGCTTCTACCGCCGCAAGGACCTCTGACGCACCCTCAGCGCCCCCGGCACCCCGGCCGGGGCCCCACGGGGCCCCGGGTCGGAGCGGGGTGACGGGGCGCCAGGACGGGGAAACAGAAGAGCCCCGAAGCTTCCGCTTCGGGGCTCACGCTGTGGCCAGGGCCGGGGTCGAACCGGCGACCTTCCGCTTTTCAGGCGGACGCTCGTACCAACTGAGCTACCTGGCCGTACTGCACCGTCCCTTGCGGGACGAGCGATCCTGACGGGACTTGAACCCGCGACCTCCACCTTGACAGGGTGGCGAGCTAACCAACTGCTCCACAGGACCTTGGCGGACTGACGTCCGGTCTTGCTGCACTGACTGTACTACGGGTACTGCGTGCCCCCAACGGGATTCGAACCCGTGCTACCGCCTTGAAAGGGCGACGTCCTGGGCCACTAGACGATGAGGGCTTGCGGCCCGTCCGGGTGACTCGCACCGGTCGGGGACGTGAGAAGCATATGGGATGCCGGTCGTGAACGCCAAAACGGTTCCGGGCGGGGCGGGAGGGTCGCGGGCTCAGGACCAGCCGAGTTCGTGCAGCTCGTGGTCGTCGAAGCCGAAGTGGTGGGCCACCTCGTGGATCACGGTGGTGCGGACCTCGGCGACCATCTCCTCCCGGGTGTCGCACATCCGGAGGGTCGGGCCCATGTAGACGAGGATCCGGTCGGGCAGCACCCCGGCGTACCACTCGCCGCGCTCGGTCAGCGGCGTCCCCTCGTAGAGCCCGAGCAGGTCGGGGTCGGAGGGGTCGGGCTCGTCCTCGACGAAGATCGCCACGTTGTCCATCATCGCCGCGAGCTGCGGCGGGATCTGGTCCAGGGCATCGGCGACCAGCGTCTCGAACTCGTCCCGGGTCATGTCCACCGGTCCATTGTCGGGCGTGGGGTGACGGTGTGCCAGATCATCCGCGACGGCAGTTCACCGGGTCTCCGGCGTGCCGGTGGTTGACTGGGGCGGTGCGGACGGGGACGGAGCGACGGGAGCGGTGGTCGGGCGAGGGCCCGGTCGTCCTGGTGGTCGCGCTCGGCGGGGCGCTCGGGGCGCTCGCCCGGTACGGGGCGGGGCTGGTCCGGCCGGTGGCGGAGGGGGGCTTCCCCTGGACCACCTGGACCGTCAACGTGCTGGGCTGCGCCGCGATGGGCGTGCTGATGGTGCTGGTCACCGAGGTGCGGCAGCCGCACCGGCTGGTCCGGCCGTTCCTCGGCACCGGGGTGCTCGGCGGCTTCACCACCTTCTCCGCCTACGCGCTGGACGTCCACCGGCTGGCCGACGCCGGCCGGCTGCCGCTCGCGGCGGCGTACGCGGCGGCCACCCTGCTGGGGGCGCTGGCGGCGGTGTGGGTGGCGGCCGGGGCGACCAGGTGGCTGGCCGGGCGGTGGACGTCCGGGCGGCGGACCTCCGGACGGGGCGAGGCCGGACGGGGGGAGGCCTCGTGAACTGGCTGCTGGTGACGGCGGGTGCGCTGGCCGGCGCTCCGCTGCGCTACCTGACGGACCGTGCGCTGCGGGCCCGGTACGGGGCGGCGCTGCCCTGGGGCACCTTCGCCGTGAACGTGGCCGGCTCGCTGCTGCTCGGGCTGGTGGCGGGGGTCTGCGGGAGCCGCGGGCAGCTGCTGCTCGGCACCGGGCTCTGCGGGGCGCTCACCACGTACTCGACCTTCTCCTGGGAGACGCTGCGGCTGGCCGAGGCCGGCCCCCGGCGGGCGGCGGTGGTGAACGTGCTCGGCACGCTGGTGGCCGGGCTGGCGGCGGTCTGGGCCGGGGCGGCGCTGGCAGGGGCGTTCTGAGGCCCGGTCGCGGGGTCGCGGGGAGGCCGGTCCGGGCGGGTGCCCGGGGCCCGGTGCGGACGGGCGTTCGCCCGGCGTGCCGGCGCGGGCCCCCTTGGCGCACGGGTGTTCTGACGGTCGGTCGGATGCCGGTGCCCTGGTGGGACGTTCGGGGGAGGGCCGTGTCCTGGCCGTCGGGTGCGCGTTGGTCACCGCAGGTGGACCGGGCGCGGCGGGTGCCGCGCCGGCGCGTGCCGCCGAGCAGGGGAGGTGCCCAGGTGACGGCGGATCAGATGGCGGTCCAGGGTGCGCGGGTGGCGCGAGCGGCACGAGTGGCACGGGTGGTCCGGGTGGCCCGCGCGGGGGCGGTGCTGGCGCTGGCCGGGGCGAGCATGGCCGGCTGCATGTCGGTCGGCGGATCGGCCTCCTCGGACGCGCAGGTGAGCGGCCGGCCGGTGGGTCAGACCGGCGCGCCGGGGAAGGGCGGGAGTGGGACGCACGCCCCCGGGAAGGCGGTGAGCGGCCAGCGGGTGGAGCGCGCGGGGGGCGCGAGCGCCTCGGCGCAGGCCGGAGTGCCCGGGGCCACGCCCGGCGCGGAGGCGCCCGGTGCCGGCCAGCCGGTGCCCGTGCCGGCCATGGTGGGGAGCGCCCCGCCCAGCCCCGGCGCCCCGGCGGCCTCGGCCTCCCCCTCGCCGTCCAGGGGTGCCGGCGGCGAGCACGGGCTGCCCAGCTCCTCGCCCACGGCCGCCTCCTCCCCGACCGCCGAGCCCAGCTCCAGCCCGCCGCCGGCGGCCTCGCCCACCCCGGACCCCACCCCGACCGACCCCGGAACCACTGCCCCGAGCGCCAGTCCGGCTGGCTGATACCGGCCTGGCCAGCACGTTTGCCTTTGATCCGGAGGTTCCCGTATGGTGGTAGATCGTTAGTTTGATCCATTTGATTGGCGCCCTACTCCCATCTGGCGCCCTTGGCGCGTTCCGGCGATCCGTGGCTGACCGCATAGAGGCGGTTGTGAACAGAACCCCGGACTTTGGCGCGTGCCACTTCCGGAAGGTTTTGCATGTCTCTCGTTGACGACGACCGCTTCAGCATGCCCGCGAACGGTTCGGACGCCGCCGACACCGCCTCCCTCGAGACCGAGGTCGAGGCCACCGACTCCATCGACACCACCGACGCCGCCGTCGAGTCCGCTTCCGTCGAGGCCGACGAGACCGAGGCCGCCGAGCCCACCATCACCTTCGGTGACCTGGGCCTGCCGGACGAGATCGTCCGGGCGCTGGCCAAGCGCGACGTCACCACCCCGTTCCCGATCCAGGCCGCGACCATCCCGGACGCGCTGGCCGGCAAGGACGTGCTGGGCCGCGGCCGCACCGGCTCCGGCAAGACCCTGAGCTTCGGCCTCCCGCTGCTGACCCGCCTGGCGGGCGGCGAGCGCACCCGGCCCAAGCACCCGCGCGGCCTGATCCTGGTCCCGACCCGCGAGCTGGCCATGCAGGTCGCCGACGCCCTGGAGCCCTTCGGCTCGGTGCTCGGCCTCAAGCTCAAGGTCGTCTGCGGCGGCACCTCGATGTCCAACCAGATCTACGCGCTGGAGCGCGGCGTCGACGTGCTGGTGGCCACCCCCGGCCGTCTGCGCGACCTGATCAACCGCAACTCCGCCAAGCTCGACGACGTCCAGGTCGCGGTGCTCGACGAGGCCGACCAGATGGCCGACATGGGCTTCCTGCCCGAGGTCACCGAGATCCTCGACCAGGTGCCGGCCGGCGGCCAGCGCCTGCTGTTCTCCGCCACCCTGGAGAACGAGATCGACACCCTGGTCAAGCGCTACCTGAACAGCCCGGTCACCCACGAGGTCGACCCCTCGGCCGGTGCGGTCACCACCATGACCCACCACATCCTCGTGGTGAAGCCGAAGGACAAGGCGCCGATCACCAACGCGATCGCCGCCCGCAAGGGCCGCACGATCATCTTCGTCCGCACCCAGATGGGCGCCGACCGCGTGGCCGAGCAGCTCATCGAGGCCGGCGTGAAGGCCGACGCGCTGCACGGCGGGATGACCCAGGGCGCCCGTACCCGCGTCCTCGGCGACTTCAAGGACGGCTACGTCAACGTGGTCGTCGCCACCGACGTCGCCGCCCGCGGCATCCACGTCGACGGCATCGACCTGGTGCTGAACGTGGACCCGGCCGGTGACCACAAGGACTACCTGCACCGCTCCGGCCGCACCGCCCGCGCCGGCCGCTCCGGCACCGTCGTCACCCTGGTGCTCCCGCACCAGCGCCGCGGCGTCTTCCGCCTGATGGAGGACGCGGGCGTCGACGCCTCGCGCCACATCCTCGACCACGCCTTCGACGCCGAGGTCGCCAAGATCACCGGCGCCCGCTCGCTCGTCGAGGTGCAGGCCGAGTCGGCCTCCGGCATCGCCGGTGCCGCCGAGCGCGAGGTCGCCGAGATGACCCGTCAGCTGGAGCGCGCGCAGCGCCGCGCCACCGAGCTGCGCGAGGAGGCCGACCGTCTGGCCGCCCGTGCGGCGCGTGAGCGGGCCGAGCTGGGCATCGAGGACGAGCCGGCCGTCGAGGCCGCCGACGAGGCGTCCGAGGGCGCGGCCGTCGAGACCGCCGCCCCGGTGGCCGCCGAGGCCGCCGAGCGGACCCCGTCGTACCGCGAGGCGCGCAACGAGCGTCCGTCCTACGGCGACCGTGACCGTGACCGTGGCTTCGGCCGGGACCGCGACCGTGACGACCGCGGTGGCCGTTCCTTCGGTGACCGTGACAACCGTTCGGGTGGCTTCAACCGCGACGACCGTGGCGGCCGCTCCTTCGGTGGCGACCGTGACCGTGCCCCGCGCACCGGTGGCTTCAACCGTGACGACCGTGGTGGCCGTTCCTTCGGTGACCGTGACAACCGTTCGGGTGGCTTCAACCGCGACGACCGTGGCGGCCGCTCCTTCGGTGGCGACCGTGACCGTGCCCCGCGCACCGGTGGCTTCAACCGTGACGACCGTGGTGGCCGTTCCTTCGGTGACCGTGACAACCGTTCGGGTGGCTTCAACCGCGACGACCGTGGCGGCCGCTCCTTCGGTGGCGACCGTGACAACCGCTCGGGTGGCTTCAACCGCGACGACCGCGGCAGCCGTTCCTTCGGTGGCGACCGTCCGTCCTTCGGTGACCGCGACAGCCGTGGCGGCGGCAGCCGTCCGTTCGCCCGCCGCGACGACCACCGCTCCGGCGGCCGTCCGCAGGGTGGCTTCAACCGCGACGACCGTGGCGGCCGCTCCTTCGGTGGCGACCGTGACAACCGTTCGGGCGGCTTCAACCGCGACGACCGCGGCAGCCGCTCGGGCAGCTTCAACGGCGGCGACCGCAAGCCGCGTTGGAAGAGCTGACGCGCACCAGCTCGACGACGGGCCCGCTCCACTCCGGTGGGGCGGGCCCGTCCGCGTTTATCCGGGTGACGGAGGGTCAGGCGTCCCCTAGCGTCGGCGGTATGAGTAGCAGACTGCACCAGGTCGCCGTCGTGAACGAGGGGATCGCCGCGGAGGGCGAGTACCGGCTCCCGAGGAGCGGCAAGGCCGTCGGGATCGGGGTGGAGCTCGCGGCCGCGCGGGCCGGCACCGTCTCGTACGCGCCGGAGCACCGGTTCGCGGGGGAGGGGCGGTTCACCGGGGTGGTGGAGGTGACCGCGGAGGGGAGCATGGCGGCCGCCGAGCGGCTCTCGGTGCCGGGTGGGGCGGGCCCGGTGGCGGTGCTCAACTTCGCCTCGGCCCGCAACCCCGGGGGTGGTTACCTGCGCGGCGCCCGTGCCCAGGAGGAGGACCTCTGCCGGTCCGCCCTGCTCTACCACTGCCTGCTGGCCGCCCCCGACTACTACGAGGCGCACCGGGCCTCCACCGACCTGCACTACAGCCACCGGGTGATCTGGTCCCCGGACGTACCGGTGATCCGCGACGCGCACGGCGAGCTGCGGGCCGACCCGTACACCGTCTCCTTCCTCACCTCGCCCGCCCCCAACGCCGGGCAGCTGGCGCGGCGGGCCGAGGGCGGACGGGTGGACGTGCGGGAGGTGTTGGTGGAGCGGGCCCGGCGGGTGCTCGGGGTCGCGGCGGCGCACGGGGTACGGGAGTTGGTGCTCGGCGCGTGGGGCTGCGGGGTCTTCGGCAACGACCCGGCCGAGGTGGCCGAGGCCTTCGAGCTGGCCCTGGCCACCCACGGCGCCCCGTTCGGCCGGGTGGTCTTCGCGGTCTGGGACCGCACCCCGGTCTCCGCCAACCGAGCGGCCTTCGAGGCCCGGTTCGGCGCCTGACGGCTCGGCACCGACGGCTGGGCGCCCGACGGTAGGGCGCCCGACCGTCCGGCGAGCCGACGGTGCGTCAGCGGCGGCCGGCCACCGCGCCGGCCACGGTCGAGGCCGCGGCCACCACGCCGGTCACGGCGAACACCGACGGCCAGGCCCCGATCCGCTTCGCCAGCGGGTGCGAGCCGCCGAACGCGGCCACGTACAGCCCCGTCAGCCCGGCCGCCACCGCGGCCCCGGACTGCCGCTTCCACCCCACCGCCGCGGCGGCTCCGGCCGCCGCCAGCACCGCCCCGCCCAGCTCCCGCCGCCCGCTCCACCTGGCCACCCCGTAGCCGCCGATCAGACCGGCCGCCGCGACCGCCGTACCGGCCGTTCCGCTGGGGATGCTCGCCATGCCGCTCAACTCCTGGGTCGTGGACGCTCCGGGTACGCCGGGTACAACGCCCGGTGGCCGGGCGGGGTGCCCGGCCGTCCGGATCAGGCCCGCAGCCGGGCGGCGACCGCGGTGATCTCGACGGGGGTCACGCCGTGGGATTCGAGGTAGCCGGGGAGCGAGCCGTGGGTGGTGCGGAGGTGGCTGAGGGCGAGGTGCAGGAGCTCGGGGGCGACGGGGTGCGAGCGGTGGCGGGTGCCGTGTTCGTCGTAGTAGTAGACGGGCTCGTCGGTGTCGAGGCCGAGGTGGGGGTTGGAGCGGACGAAGTCGGTGAGGACCTCGGCTTCGGAGAGGCCGGCCAGGAGTTGGAGGACGGCGATGGTGAGGCCGGTGCGGTCCTTGCCGACGGCGCAGTGGACCAGGGTGGGGCGGGCGTCGTCTGAGGCGAGGTGGCGGACGGTGGCGGCGATCGAGGGGCCGCCGAGTTCGGCCATCGCCCGGTAGGTGCCCTCCATGGTCCTGGGCCAGGCGAAGTCGGCGTCCTGGTCGGGGAGGAGGGGGTGGTGGAGGTCCTCCAGCTCGAGGTGGTGGTGGAGGTCGGGCCAGGCGGCGCGCTCGGCGGTGGTCCGGAGGTCGATGACGGTGCGGATGCCGAGCACTTCGAGCTGACGGGCGCCCTCGGGGGTGAGGGTGTTGAGGGATGCGGAGCGGTAGAGCAGGCCGGGGCGCAGGCCGGCGATGCCTGCGTCACGGAAGTTGCGGACGTCGGAGACGGTGAGGGCGGGCGGGGCGGCGTCGAACTCACGAGCGGTCATGAGTCGTACGGTAGCGGCCGGGTGGCACCTGGTAGCGGTGCTATCCGGGCGTGGGACCGGGCCGGGTCGGACGGGCCGGGTCGGGCGGGGTCGGGCGGGGTCGGGCCGGGTCAGGCAGGTCGGGGCGGGGCTCAGCGGCCGCCGGCGACGTCGATGAAGGCGCCCGTGACGTAGGAGGCGGCGGGGGACAGCAGGTACAGGATGGTCTCGGCGACCTCCTCGGGCTGTCCTCCCCGCCGCATCGGGAGCTGGGGGCCGACCCGGTCGACCCGGCGGGGTTCGCCGCCGAGCGCGTGGATCTCGGTGTGGATCAGGCCGGGCCGGACGGCGTTGACCCGGATGCCCTCGGCCGCGACCTCCAGGGAGAGACCGGTGGTCATGGTGTCCAGGGCGCCCTTGGAGGCGGCGTAGTCGACGTACTCGTTGGGCGAGCCGATCCGGGAGGCGGCGGAGGAGACGTTGACGATGGCGCCGCCCCTGCCGCCGTGCCGGGTGGACATCCGGCGGACGGCGGCACCGGCGCAGAGGAACGGGCCGGTGATGTTGGCGGTCCAGATCCGGGCCAGCCGTTCCTCGTCCAGGTCCTCGAGGCGGCACTGCTTCTCCAGGGTGCCGGCGTTGTTGACCAGGGCGGTGAGCGGGCCGAGCTCGCGGTCCACGGTGGTGAAGAGCCGCTCGACCTCGGTGGCGCGGGTGACGTCGGCCCGGACGGCCAGCGCGCTGCCGCCGGCGGCGGTGATCCGCTCGACCACGGAGGCGGCGGAGGCTTCGTCGGAGCGGTAGTTGACGCAGACCCGGTAGCCGCGTTCGGCGGCCAGCAGGGCGGTGGCGGCGCCGATGCCTCGGCCGGCGCCGGTGATCAGGATCACGTTCTCGTCGTTCATGGGCCGACGGTAGTCCACGGGGCGGGTACGGATGACCGGCGGGGTCAGCCGTTCGGCCTCGCCGCCGCGGCGGCGCGGAGGGCGGCGATCTTCGGGGCCCGGCTCTTGGGGGAGTCCAGGCTGAACCCCCTTGCGTCACCGAGCTGTTCGCGGATGAAGCGTCCGGTGCGGTCCACCGCCGCGCGCAGTGCGTCGTCGACCGGGACGAAGGGCAGGTGGACGATCTCCTCCCGCTCGGTGTCGTACTCCCAGATGCCGACGATCCGGCCCCGGTCGAGGACGACGTGGCTCTGCGGGTCGGCCTCGGTGCCGAAGCTGCGGCCGCCCTTGGCGGTGGGGGAGGGGCGGGCGGCGTCGGCCGGGTCGAGCAGCCGGGGGAGGTCGCGGTGCAGCAGGTGGATGCCGTCGATCCCGGCGAGCAGGGTGTGGTGCGGGGTGGTCGGAACGGTGAACTCCTGGAACTCCGCCACGAGTTCGGAGGGGAGGAGGAGGTCGGTGCCGGGGAGCGGGGTGAGGCCGAGCGGGGCGAGTGCGGCCTTGGCCGTGGCGGCGGTGAAGCCGGAGAACCAGCGGAAGTGCTTCACCGAGGCCGGAGCGGCCCAGGAGAAGTACCGCTCGGCCAGTTCGGCGGCCGAGCCGACCACCGGCTGGTCCCAGGCCGCGTAGGCGTAACGCTGCTGGTCCAGGCGGCCGTTGGGCGGCACCCGGCGGATCAGGCCGCGCGCCTGGAGCAGGCCCAGGGCCAGCGGGAGGGTGGTGGACTGTCCGCGCTTCCGGCCCGCCTCGCCCAGGCTCCGGGAGGCGCCGCCCACCCCGGCACGGATTGCCGAGGGATCCAACGGGCCGTTCCGGGAGAGGAGTTGGCTGATCGCCAGACAGAGCTTCTCGATCTCGTCCCTGGTCACGCCCAGGTGCTTCTCGGCCGCCGCCAGCTCGCCCTCCGGGGCGCCCGCCCCGGCGGCCAGGCCGAGCGCGAAGTCGGCCGCGGGCAGCACGTAGGTGCAGCCCCGGGCGGAGGGCAGCTCGTGCACCTCCAGCGCGGCGACCGCCACGTCCACCGCCTCCCGGTCCAGCCCGGCCCGGGCGAACAGGCCCAGGTACGGGGCCGCGCCGCCGACCGAGCGGGCCCAGCCGGTGGCGTCCAGCACCTCGGCCGGGGTGGCGCCGCCGTGCGTCCCGTCCAGCCACTGCCGCCGGGACCACCAGGCGCGGAGCTTCTCGATCGGGGCGGGCGGGGGCTCGGGGTTGGCCATGGGGTCAGTATCGGCGGGAGGTGCGGCAAGGGCGCGGAGCGGACGCCCGGGCGGGTCGCGGTCCGTCCGATCCCGTCCGGTCCGGTCCGGTCCGTCCGATCCGTCCGGGCGCGTCGCCGGTCGGCCTCCGGATAACCGTTCGACTCCGGGTGCGGGGCGCCCCCAGACTGGACGCGTCCCGCGTACCCGCCGAGGAGGCGACACCCGTGAACGTCCTGCTCTCCGGCATCGTCGGTTCCACCGCGTACGGCCTGGCCCACGCCGGCTCCGACCTCGACCGGCTCGGCCTGTTCGCCGCACCGACCGAGGAGTTCCACGGCCTGCACCGCCCCGCCGAGTCGCACGTCACCACCGCCCCCGACCGCACCCTGCACGAGGCCGCCAAGTGGTGCCGCCTCGCCCTCGGCGGCAACCCCACCGCCTCCGAGCTGGTCTGGCTGCCCGAGGAGCTCCACGAGGTGAGGACGCCCCTCGGCGAGGAGCTGATCGGCATCCGCACCTCCTTCCTGAGCACCCGGGCGGTCCGCAACTCCTACCTCGGCTACGCCACCCAGCAGTTCAGGAAACTGACGACCCGTGACCCCGCCGACACGGCCAGCCGGGCCCGGGCCGCCAAGCACGCCCGCCACCTGATCCGCCTCGTCCGCCAGGGCGTCACCCTGCACGAGACCGGCCACCTGGAGATCCGGCTGCCCGACCCGGAGGCCGTGCGCGCCGAGGCCGAACGGATCGCCGACGACGCCTCGCTGGCCACCACCCTGCTCTCCGACGCCGAGGACCGCTTCTCCCGCCCCGGCGTCCTCCCCGAGGCGCCCGACGAGGCACCGGCCGAAGCCTGGCTGCGCCGCGTCCGCGCCGCCCACCTGACCCCCGCCTGACGGCGTCCGCTCCCCCGCCCGACGGCTGCCGCACCGCCCTCCGGACGTGCCGTCGGCGCGAACCGCCCGGAGGCAAACGGGTGGCGGCCGCCGAGGGATCACCGGGTAGGATCACCGTGGCAGCGCCCAGGCACCACGGTGGCGAAGCCCGAACGGGCCGCTAGCTCAATTGGCAGAGCTGCGGACTTTTAATCCGTAGGTTCAGGGTTCGAACCCCTGGCGGCCCACCGCAGCAAGACCCAGACCAGATCCCAACTGGCCTGGGTCTCTTGCGTTCTGAGGCCCCGTCGAGGTCAGCGGGTGGAGGAGAGCCAGCCGAGGCGGACGGCGTTGGCGCCGGCCTCGAAGCGGCTGCGGGCCTCGAGGCGCTCCATGAGGAGGGCGGTGAGGCGGCGGGCGGTGCGGGAGGAGACGCCCAGGCGCTTGGCGATCACCTCGTCGGTGAGGCCGGTGTCGAGGAGGCGGAGGATCTCGGCCTCCTGGCTGCTCAGGCCGTGCCGGTCGACGGCGGGGGCCTCGCCGAGGGGGTTCGCGCTGGTCCAGGTGCTCTCGAAGAGGGCGCAGAGGGCGGCGACGATGCCCTCGCCCTTGAGCAGGACCGCCCCGGTGCGGGCGTCGGAGGTGTCGAGGGGGAGGACCACCTGGCGGCGGTCGATGATGACCATCCGGACGGGCAGGGTGGCCGCGGTCCGCACCTGTCCGCCGCGGGCGCTCAGCCAGTTCACGTGCTCCAGCGTCGGGGCGTGGTTGCGCACGCTGTCGAGGTAGACCGTCCGCATCCGCACGCCCCGGTCGAGCAGGGCGGCGTTCGGGTGCCGGCTGGCCTCCAGGTCCGCCGCGGGGTGGGCTCCGCCGGGCGCGAAGGTGGTGATCTCCTGCTCGGCCTGGGCGGCGAGGAGGGCCAGCCGCTCGCGGATGACGTCCAGGCCGATGAGCCGCTCCGCGTCCTCGCCGGCGATGGCCGCGGCGCTCGTCAGGGCGGAGCACTCCGCTATCAGTTGGGCGGCGGCGGCGCGCGAGGTCTCGATCCGGAGCTGCTGGGCGGCGAGGTCGGCCTGCTGCCGGCTGAGGATCATCTCCATGGCGATCTCGGGGCTGACGACCCGGTAGCCGCCGCCCTCCTGGAGCGAGGGCCGGACCAGTGCGAGGGTGCTGAGGGCGTCGAGGCTTCGGTGCAGGTCCTGCTCGGCGACCCCCAGGCGGCCGGCCAGGACGGCCAGATCCTCCTGCGGGTGGGCCAGCATGGACTTGTACAGCCGTTCCGCCGCAGAGTCCAGGCCGAGTGGCTCGAGCACCATTCCCCCATACACTGTTGGTGTTCCCTTGACCGTGTGCAGGCGATTATTGCCGAGCTTGCAGGTTTAGGCAATGGCCTAAAGTGTCCAATCCGCCCGGTTCCGGAGCGTTTGCCGGGGATGGAACTCTGGCTCCATGTATATGGTTCACGCTCAACTGGGCACCCGAACCGGCGCGCCGCTGCCTGACGACGCGTCAAAGCTATTCCGGGCAAGCGCGGAACCCGGCGAATCCGTGGAGTACGTGACCGTACATCCGGATGCTCCGATCGGCCCGGTCGTCGGCCTGTTCCTGGTCGCCCGCTCGCTGGAGGACGCGGAGGCGGTCGGGGCCGCGGTGTGCGCGAGGGCGCTGAGGAACCACCCGCAGTTGGGCGCGTTCCTGCTGCTCCGCTGCGAGGTCCGGCTGGTCGCCGCGTACTTCGACCGAATGTTCGGCCGGTCCTCTCCTGGACGGGTTATGCCAAGGCCGGATCATGACAGTGGAAACCCCTTCCTCGGCTTCTGAGGCGTGGAGAGACTGCTGTTCATCAAGTCGACCGACGGGGAGTGCGGAGGTCGAGACACCCTCACCGCCGCTCCCCCGCTTGCTCTTGGGGGAGAGAACCATGCTCGGACCGCGTGCTGCCACCTTCGTCGCCACCGCCCTTCTGGTGGGCGCCGGCCTGTTCGGGGCGGCCGCGTCGGCCGTGGCCGCGGAGCCCGGCGGGACGCAGTGGCAGTCGCGGGTCGAGGCGCTCGGGGCGCCGTCCGGCGAGGCGCCGGGGGCCGCGCTGAGCGACGTCACCTGGGGTCCGTGAGCGCTCGGCGCGGCCCGGTGGCCACCGCCGTGCACGGCACGGAACGGAATTCCTGCGGGCGGGCGGATTCCCCGTCGGGGAAATGATTCACGACCTCTTCCGGGTGCGTGGGATCGCCTGTGCCCGCTTCCGGCCCCGGGTGCCGGGTTTCGCCGTTCTTTCCGGTATCCCCTGCGGATTGTCCCCGGTGCGCCGGTGCGATTATCCGCAGGCATATTCAAATGAGGTCCGAGGTCGTGAGCGTTTCCGTTGGGAGCCGGGTCAGCCCCGGTCCGCCGAGCCGCTGGCTGCGCACGAGTGGTGCGGGCCCGGCCGTGGAGCTGAACGTCGTCTGCTTCCCGCCGGCCGGCGGGGCGGCGGGCTCGTTCGCCGCGCTCCGCAGGGCCGCGGGTCCGGAGACCTCGGTGACCGCGGTGCTGCTGCCCGGGCGCGAGGCGCGGATCGCCGAGCCGCACGCCACCGACCTGCACCGCCTCGCCGCGACGGTGGCGGGGGAGCTCCTTCCACTGCTGGCCCGGGACGAGACGCCCTACGTCCTGCTCGGGCACAGCCTGGGCGGCCTGCTCGCCTACGAGGTCGCACTCGGACTGGACGGGCTCGGGGCCCGGCCGCCGCTCACGGTGGTGGTGGCCGGGACGGCCGCTCCCCGGCACGCGTGCTGGTCGGCGGTGGCGTCCCGGCGCCCGGACGAGCTGCTGCGGCTCCTCGGCGGCGTGCCGCAGGAGCTCCTCGACATGCCGCAGCTGCTGGACCTCGCCGTCGAGGTGCTGCGCGCGGACCTGGCGATGGTGGAGGGCTACCGCTGCTCCGACGGCCTGCTGCCCGCACCGCTCGAGGTGCTGTACGGCAGCGAGGACCCGCTGGTCGACGCGGCGGCGGTGGCGGGCTGGGCCCGGCTGGCGGGGGCGGGGGTCGCGTTCGAGGGGTTGTCGGGCGGCCACTTCTTCCTGGACGAGCACTATCCGCGGCTGCTCGCGGCCTGGCACGAGGCGGCGGCGCGGTGAGGGCGGACGGGCGGACGGCGGGCGGACAGACCGCGGACGGGCGGACGGCGGGCGGGCCGACGGCGCGCGGCCGGGCGGTGGAAGACACACGGGCACTGGACGGCAGGGGCGCAGTCATGGGACAGACGGTTCATCACGAAGCTTTGACCACACCGGAGTTCGGCATCTGGCTGGCCGGTCGCCGGCATCCGGAGACGTACAACATCCACCGCGTCTGGGAGATCACCGGTGCCCTGGACGAGGCCGCCCTGCGGGCGGCGGTGGACGAGGTGGTCGGCCGTCACCGGGTCTTCGGGCGGCGGCTGCGGGAGAGCGGTGAGGTCCCGTACTGGGCGCGGGGGGAGGCCGTCGCGGCCTGGTCCTCGGCCGAGCAGGTGGCGGACGAGGCGGGTTGGCAGGCCGAGCAGGGCGCCCACCGGTTCGACCTCGCGGCCGAGTGCCCGGTCCGCGTCGCACTGCTGCGGCAGACCCCGCAGCGCCACCTGTTCTCCCTGCTGGTCCACCACATCGCCTGCGACGGGCTCTCCCTGGAGATCCTCCTGGAGGAGATCGGGCTGGCCTACGCCTCCCGGACGGCGGGCGGGCCCGCGCTGCCGCCGGTCGTGGACGGCCGGCCGGCGGGCCCCGCGCCCGCGACCGGCTACTGGGCCGGGCAGCTGGCCGAGGCCGAGTGGCCGGGCTCGCTGCCGCGCACTCCCGGGGCGCGCACCCCCGAGGCCGAGACCACCACGCTGCCGCTGACCGCGGAGCAGGCCGGCCTGCTCCGGACGGCGGCCCGGAGCCTGCGGGCGACCCCGCACCTGCTCGGTCTGGCCGCGCTGTACGGCACCCTCGCCGCGCACGGCAGCCCGCGGGACGTCATGGTCGCCACGCCCTTCGCGGACCGCACGCCGGCCACCGCGGGTCTGGTCGCCTGCCTGGCCCGGGTGGTGCCGATGCGTCAGCGCTGGGCGGCCGACGACACGGGCGCGGCCCTGGTCGCCGCCGTCCGCCGGACGATGGCGGGGGCGCTGAGCCACCTGGCCGAGCCGATCCGGGAGGCGGCCGACCTGTTCGGCGCGGTCGAGCCCGGGGTCACGGTGGCCTTCCAGGCGCACGGCCCGCTGCCCGCGCCCGTCCTGGTGGGCGCGGAGGTGCGGGCGCTGTCCGAGGACGGCCACGGAACGGTGCGCAACGACCTCGAGTTCGACCTCTACCTGCGCCCGGACGGTGGCGAGTTGGCCCTGACCCGGCGCCTGACGGGCGGTACCACGGCCCCGGCCGCCGCCCGGCTGTTGGCCGACTACCGGGCGGCCCTGCTCCGGCTGGCCGCGGACCCGGGCGCGCCGGTGGCCGGCACCGCCCGGCTGGGCGCCGTCGAGGCGGACGCCGTCCTGCGCGCCGAGCCTTCGGCGGAGCCGGTCCGGCTCGTCATGGAGCGCTTCGCCGAGCTCGTCCGCGAGCGGCCGGAGCAGCCGGCCGTCAGCTGCCCGGCCGGCCTCACGAGCTTCGCCGAACTGGACGCCGCCGCCGATGGGTTGGCGGCCCGCCTGGCGGCGGACGGGGTCGTCCCGGGCGAGGTGGTCGGCATCCTCGCCGAGCGTGGGGTGGCCCTGGTCGCGGCGCTCCTGGCGGTGTGGCGGGCGGGCGGCTGCGCCGTGCTGCTCGACCCGCTCCACCCCGACGACCGGATCTCCTACGTGCTGTCCGACTCCGGTGCCCGGGTGGTGCTGCGCAGCGCGTCCCTGGCGGAGCGTCAGGCCGGCCCGGCCCGCGTGCTGGAGCTGCCGGCCGGGCGCGAGGTCGTCGCGCTCGGCGCGAACGGGTTCGGGGCGAACGGCTTCGTCGCACCCGGGGCGGTGGCGGGACGGCTCGCGTACGTCATCCACACCTCGGGCACCACCGGGCTGCCCAAGGGCGTGATGATCGACCACGCCTCCTACGCGGCCTTCGTCGGTGCGTCCACGGCGGGCCGCGGGGCGGACCGGGTCGGCCTGGTGAGCTCGGTCTCCTTCGACCTGTTCTACCTCCAGCTGCTGGACCTCTTCACGGGCTCCTGCCTGGTGGTGGCGGACGAGCAGACCTACCGGAACCCGCAGGCGCTGGTGGAGTGGGTGGAGCGGCACGACGTCCGCTTCCTGGGCCTGACGCCCTCGATGTTCGGGGCCATGCGGAACTTCGGCTTCGAGGAGGTGCTCCGGCGCGGGCGGGTGGGCCTGCTGCTCGGCGGCGAAGCCCTGGACGAGCCGACCTGGCAGCTGCTGCGCGAGCTCGGCGTCGAGGGGGTGAACGCCTACGGCCCGACCGAGACCACCATCTGCGTCACGGTCTGCGGGTTCGGGGAGCGGACCGCCCCGGGCATCGGCCGGCCGCTGGAGGGCGTGAGCGCCTACGTGCTCGGGCCGGACCTGCGGCCCGTGCCGACCGGTGTGGCCGGTGAACTCCACCTGGCGGGGCCGCAGGTGGGCCGGGGCTACCTCGGATCGCCGGGCCTGACGGCCGATCGCTTCCTGCCGGACCCCTTCTCCACCGTGCCGGGGGCACGGATGTACCGCACCGGTGACCGGGTGCGGCTGGAGGAGGACGGCTTCCTGAGCTACCTGGAGCGCGCCGACCACCAGTTGAAGGTCCGCGGGCAGCGGGTCGACCCGGTGGAGGTCGAGAACGTGCTGCGCGATCTGCCCGGCGTCCGGGACGCGTACGTGGCGCGGAAGGCGCCCGGCACCTCCAACGGTCTGCTCGCCTACGTGCTGCCGGAGCGGGCCGACCGGCCGCTCGACCCGGTCGGGCTGCGCACCGCCTGTGCCCGCCGACTGGCACCGGCGGCGGTGCCGGCCCACGTCCTCGTGCTGGAGGCCTTCCCGCTGTCCGCGAGCGGCAAGCTCGACGAGCGGGCGCTGCCCGCCCCGTCCCACGCCGTGCCCGAAGTCGCCCCGGCGAAGGACGAGTTGGCCCGGATGTGGCAGGCCGCCGCGGGCACGGCGGCGGGTTCGGACGAGGACGACTTCTTCGCCTGCGGCGGCAGCTCGCTGGACGCCGCCCGGCTGGTGGCCGGGGTCAACCAGGCCTTCCGGGCCGAGATCGACCTCGCGGCCTTCTTCGCCGAGCCGACCCTGCGCGGCCTGCGCCACCAGCTCGAGTCGGCCGGCGACGGGGGGACGGCGGCCGCCGCCCCGGCCGTCGGGCTCTCCCCGGCCCAGCGGCGGCTGTGGTTGATGCACCTGCTGGACCCGAAGAGCCCCGAGTTCACCGTCTACTGGGCGGTGCGGCTGCGCGGCGCGCTGGACCGCGACCGGCTGGCGGAGGCCTGGCGCGCGGTGGTCGAGAACCACGGCGAGCTGCGGCTCCGGGTGCTGGACGACGCGGGCGAGCCGGGCCGGTCGGCCTGGCCGGCCGAGGAGTTCGCGCTCCGCGCCCGGACGCTCCCCGAGGCCGGGCTCGACGAGGAGCTCCGTGCGGCGTCCCGGCAGGTCTTCGACGTCTTCGGCGGGCCGCTGGCCGCGCTGGAGCTCATCTCGCTCTCCGACCGGCCGGACGAGCACGTCCTGCTGCTGACGGGGCATCACATGGTGCTGGACCGGCGCTCGGTGGAGCTGATCACCGATCAGCTCTTCCGCGGGCTCGACGGCCACCCGTCCGCACCGCCCCGGCGCGCCTACCAGGAGGCCCCCGCCCGTACGCGGGAGCGGATCGACGGTGGCCGGGCCTTCTGGACGGCCGAGCTGGCGGAGGCGGTGGCGGCGCCCGGCATCGACCTGGGCGGGCCCGGCACCACCGAGCGGGCGGACCGGGCCGGCACGGTCCGGGCCCTCGTCGGCGCCGCCGACTGGGCGAAGGCGCTGGAGACCACGCGTGCCCACCGCACCACTCCGCTGGTGCTGGCGCTGGCGGCCTTCGCGCTGACGGCGGACCGGTACGGCGCGGCCGGCGACGTGGTGGCCGGCACCACCATGGACGTCCGGCCACCCGGCTTCGACGACGTGGTGGGGCTGTTCGTCAACCCGGTGCCGGTCCGGCTGCGGGCCGAGCCCGGCCTGACGGGCGGCCGGCTGCTCGGCCGGACGCACGAGGCCCTGCTGCGTGCCCACGCCCACCGCGACGTGCCCTTCGACGAGCTGGTCCGAGGGCTGGGCCTGCGCGCCGAGCCCGGCCGGACCCCGCTCTTCCACGCCCTCGTCGACCACGAGCCGGCCGCCCGGGCCACGGCCCCGGCCGGGCTGGAGGTGCGGCCGGTCGACATCCCCGCCGAGGTGGCCAAGTACGACCTGGAGGTCGTGCTCCGCGAGACCGCCGAGGGTGCGGAGATCGAGGTCGGCTTCCGCCGCGGCCGGTACGACGAGGCCCAGGCCACCCGGCTGGCCACCGCGCTGCGCGACACCCTGGTCCTGCTGGCGGCCGAGCCGGACGCGCCGGCGCGGGTGCCGCTGGAGGGCGGGTCGATCCTGCGCCGCCCGCCGGCGGAGCCCCGGGCCTACGCCCAGGCGGGCCTCCTGGTCGAGCGGATCGCGCTGGCGGACCCGGAGCGGGAGGCCGTGGTCTGCGGTGAGGAGCGGCTCGGGTACGGCGGGCTGCTCACGGGCGCACTGGCCGTGGTGGCCGCCCTGGCCGGGGCCGGGGTCGCCCCGGGCGACCGGGTGGCCGTGCTGGCCCCGCGCTCGGCAGCCATGATCACGGCACTGCTCGGTGCCCACCTGTCCGGTGCGGTCGCCGTACCGCTCGACGTGGACCACCCGGACGCCCGGCTGGCGCAGGCCCTGGCGGACTGCGGTGCCGAGGTGCTGCTCGGCACGGCCGCGACGGTGGACCGGGGCCGGGCGCTGGGCTTGACCGCGCTGGACGTGACCGCCCTTCCCGAGCCGGCCGGCCGCCCCGCCACTCCGGCCCGGGGGGAGCGCGACGCCGCCTACATGATCTTCACCTCGGGCAGCACCGGCCGGCCGAAGGGCGTGGTCGTCGAGCACGGCCCGCTGGCCGCCTCGACCGCCGCCCGGCGCGAGGTCTACCCGGGCGAGCCGGTCTTCCTGCTGCTCTCCCCGCTGGCCTTCGACTCCTCGGTGGCTGGGATCTGGGGGACCCTCACGGCCGGCGGCCGACTGGTCGTCGCCGGGCCGGACGACGTCCGCGACCCGGGGCGGCTGCTCGGTCTGATCGAGCGTCACGCCGTCACCGACCTGCTGTGCGTGCCCTCGCTGCACGGAGTGGTGCTGGCCGAGGCCCGGCGCACCGGACCGGCCGCACTGCGCTCGCTGCGCCGTGCGGTGGTGGCCGGGGAGCCGCTCCCGGAGCAGGTGATGGACCTTCATTTCGAGCTGCTCCCCGGGGTGGAGCTGGTCAACGAGTACGGGCCCACCGAGGCCACCGTCTGGTCCAGCTACCGCCGTTACCGGGCACCGGGAGCGGTCGGCATCGGCGGTCCGGTGCCGGGCTACGCCCTCTACGTGCTGGACCACGCGCTGCGGCCGGTGCCGGAGGGCGTCCCCGGCGAGCTGTACGTCGGCGGGCCCGGTGTGGCCCGCGGCTACCTCGGCCGCCCCGCCGACACGGGCGCGGTCTTCCTGCCGGACCCGTTCGCGGGGCTGCCCGGCGCGCGGATGTACCGCACCGGTGACCGGGTGCGGTTGGCCGGGGACGGCGGGCTGCTCTTCCTCGGCCGGGCCGACGACCAGCTCAAGATCCGGGGCCACCGGATCCAGCCGGGCGAGATCGAGGCCGTGCTGCGCGGGGCGCCCGGTGTGCTGGAGGCCGCGGTGGTCGCCCACGGCCGGGGCCGGCTGGCCGCGTTCGTCACCGGCGACGCCGATCCGGACCGGGTCCGGCGGGAGGCCGTCGAACGGCTGCCCGCCGTCATGGTCCCGGCCGCTGTGCACAGGGTGGAGCGCCTGCCGCTGACGAGCAACGGCAAGGTCGACCGCAAGCGGCTGGCCGAGGAGGCGGACCGGCAGGTGCCGCCCGCGGCTCCCGGCGGACGGGTCCGCCCGGAGTACGCCGAGGTGGTCGCGGCCTGGTGCGAGGTGCTGGGCGTCGCGGACGTCCCGGTGGACGTCAACTTCTTCGAGCTGGGCGGCCATTCGCTGCTGATGCCCGCGCTCCAGGAGGCGCTGTACCGGCGCACCGGTGTGCGGGTGCCGATCCTCGACCTCTTCCGGCACGGCACCGTCGCCGACACGGCGGCCCGGCTGCGGCCGGAGCCGCTCGGCGAGCCCGGTCGGCCCGCCGAGCCCCCGTCCCGATCCCGCCGGGAGTCCTCCCGGCAGTTGCGCCTGCGCCGAGTCCGGCCCGAGGCGACCCCGGAGAACCAGGAAGGAAACCGATGAGCCGCGACCGTTCGCTGGACATCGCCGTCACGGGGATGGCCGGCCGATTCCCGGGCGCCCCGGACGTCGCACGGCTGTGGGAGGCGGTCGAGCAGGGCCGCACGCTGCTCCAGCGGCTCACCCCGGAGGAGCTGGAGCGGTCCGGGGTCCCGGCGGCGCTCGCGGGCGACCCGGCCTACGTGCCCGTGCACGGCCGGCTCGCCGACGCCGACCGCTTCGACCACGAGTTCTTCGGGGTCAGCCCCCGGGACGCCCGGCTGCTCGACCCGCAGCAGCGCCTGATGCTGGAGTGCGCGTGGTCCGCGCTGGAGGACGCCGGACACCGGCTGCGCGAGCCGGACACCCGACGGACCGCCGTCTACGCGGCCGCCAGCAGCAGCGAGCACCTGCGGATGCTGCTGGCCGGGGACGAGCTGGACGAGCCGGAGTTCGACGCGGCGATCGTCGCCAACGAGAGGGACTTCCTCGCCACCCGGATCGCCTACAAGCTCGGTCTCACCGGCCCCGCGATGGCCGTCCTGACGGCGTGTTCGTCCTCGCTGGTCGCCGTGCACCTCGCCGTCCAGGCGCTCAACAACGGCGAGTGCGACCAGGCACTGGTGGTCGCCGCCTCCGCCAACGCCCCGCAGGCCGGCTACCTCCACCTCCCCGGCGGCATCCTCTCCGGCTCAGGCGTCTGCCGGCCCTTCGACGAGGCCGCCGACGGCGCGGTCGGCGGCTCCGGCGTGGTCGGGGTGGTGCTGCGCCGCTTCGCGGACGCCGCCGACGAGGGCACGCCGCTGTACGGAGTCCTGCTCGGCTCCGCCGTCAACAACGACGGCGAGGCCAAGCCCGGCTTCTCCGCCCCCGCGGCGGCGGGCCAGGAACGGGTGATCCGGGAGGCCTTCGCGGCCGCCGAGATCGAGGCCTCCTCGCTCGGCTACCTGGAGGCGCACGGTACCGGCACCCGGATCGGTGACCCGATCGAGTGGTCCGCGGCCTCGGCGGTGCTGAGCGAGCTCGGCGCGGCCCCGGGCCAGGTCCGGGTGGGTGCGGTCAAGGGGACCATCGGACACCTCGACGCGGCGGCCGGGCTGGCCGGTCTGGTCAAGGCCCTGCTGGTGGTCGGCACCGGCACGGTGCCCCCGATCGCGGGGTTCAGCGGCCCCAACCCGCTGCTGGAGCAGGAGGGTTCGCCGCTGGCCCTGCCGACGGCCGCCGAGCCCTGGTCGGGCCCCGAGCCCCGCCGGGCCGCGGTGAGCTCCTTCGGCATCGGCGGCACCAACGCCCACGTGCTGGTGGAACAGGCGCCCGAGGCGGTGCCCGGCACCGACGCACCGTCAGGCGAGGACCGGCTGGTGGTGCTGTCGGCCGCCGACCCGCAGGCGCTGCGCCGGGCCAGGGCCCGGCTCGCGGACCACCTGGACGCCACCGGCGAGGCGGCCCAGGACGTGGCCGCCACCCTCGCCCGCCGGGCGGTGTTCCCGTACCGCAGCGCGGTGGCGGGTTCGACCTCCGCCGAACTGGCCGCCGCGCTGCGCGCTCCGGCCCCGGACGCTGCCGCCGCCGGACGGGAGCCCGCCCCGCTCGTCTTCCTCCTGCCCGGTCAGGGCACCCAGACCCCGGGCATGGCCAGGCCCTTCGCGCTGGCCCTGCCGGGCTTCGCCGAGGCGCTGGAGACCTGTCTAGCGGCCTTCGGCCCGGAGCTCGCGGCGGAGTTGGCCGAGGCACTGTACGACCGGGGCTTCCCGGCCGACCGGCTGGAGGCCACCCGGCTCGCCCAACCGGCGCTGTTCGCCGTGGAGTTCGCGGCGGCCACCGCCCTGGCCGGGCTCGGCCTGCGGCCCTCGGCGCTGATCGGGCACAGCCTCGGCGAGCTGACCGCGGCCTGCCTGGCCGGCTCCCTCGACCTGGTGACGGCGGCCCGGCTGGTGGAGCACCGGGGCCGGCTGATGCAGGCGTGCGAGCCGGGCGCGATGCTCGCCGTGGCCTGCTCGGCGGAGGAGGCCGGGCGCCTGCTCGCCGACTCCGGTGCCGGCCTGGAGATCGCGGCCGTCAACACCGCCACGGACACGGTGCTCAGCGGTCCGGTCGCGGAGGTCGACGCCTTCGCGGCGTCCCTGGACGGCCGGTACCGCAGCCGCAGGCTGCGCACCAGCCACGCCTTCCACTCGGCGTCGATGGACCCGGCGGCGGCCGGGCTGCGCGAGCTGCTGGCCGACGTCCGGCCCGGGGCCGCGACCGTGCCGTGGGTGGGCAACACCGACGGGGTGCTGGTGGCGGCGGGGGAGGTGGTGGCGGCCGAGCGGTTCGCGGAGCAGCTGCGCCGGCCGGTCCGCTTCGCCGACGGACTGGCCGCGCTGGCGGCGGAGTTCCCCGGCGCGCGGGCGGTGGAGGTCGGCCCGGGCCGGGTGCTGGCCGCCCTGGCCGAGGCGGCCGGTCTGGACGCCACGCCGCTCTGCCCGGCGGTGCCGGACGGGGACGCGGCCGGATCGGTGCTCGCCGCCCTGGGCGGCCTGTGGGCCGCGGGCGAGCCGGTGGCCGTGGAGCTGCTGGCCGGTCCCGGCCGCCGGCTCCACCTGCCGACCTACTCCTTCGAGGGGCCGAGGTGGCCGCTGCCCGCACGCCGGGCCGCACCCGTGGCCGCGACCGCGGCCGCGCCCTCGCCCGGACCCTCGGACGGGGCCGAGGAGGGGCCCGGAACCGAGGACGAGCGCGGTCCGGTGGAGCTGGTCCAGGACCTCTGGCGCGAGCAGTTGGGCGTGCACGCCCTGCCGGGCGGGGCGGACTTCTTCGAGGTGGGCGGGGACTCGCTGGCCGTGACGCGGCTGGCGCGGCGGATGGGCCAGGTGTTCGGGGTGGAGGTGCCGGTCCGCGAGCTGCTGGCCGCCCGGACGGTCGACGGCCACGTCGCGCTGGTGGAGGACCTGTTGATCCAGCAGTTGGTTGCCGAGGCCGAGGGGGCCCTGTGAACACCGCACGTCTCGACCGGCTGACGCCCGATCAGCGGGCGGAGCTGGAGCGCCGGTTGGCCGGCCGCCGGACCGCTCCGCCCCGGGAGCGGCAGGAGGCCCCGGTCGACCTGACCGCGAGTCACCCGCTCTCCGACACCCAGTACCGCCTGTGGCTGGCCGAGCAGGCCCACGGCCCGTCGGCCGCCTTCACCGTCCCGGTGGCGCTCCGCGTCGAGGGCGCACTGGACACCGGCCGCCTCCAGGCCTGCCTCGACCTGCTCGCCGAGCGGCACCTGGCCCTGCGCGCCCGGATCGTCCAGGAGGGCGGTGCTCCCCGGCAGCGCTTCGACCTGCCCGCGCGCATCCCGCTGGAGCGGCGGGACCTCGCCGACGGCGAGGCCGGGCTCGCCGCGGCCCTCCGGGAGGAGGCCGCGCAGGTCTTCTCGCTGGCGCGGCCGCCGCACGTGCGCGCGGTGCTGCTGAGCACCGGCCCGCAGGCCCGGGTGCTGGTGCTGTCGCTGCACCACGCGTTCTGCGACGGCTGGTCCCTGGAGGTCCTGCTCCGGGAGCTGTTCGAGGCGTACGGCGCGCCGGGCGCCCCGGCCCTGCCGGCCGGGCCGGCCGCCCAGCACCTCGACTACGCGCGGTGGGAGCACTCGGCCCCCGGCCGGGACGTGCTCGCCCGCAACGCCGCCTACTGGGCGGGTCACCACGAGGACCTGACGGACCGTCCGGAGCTGCCCTTCGCCGACGGCCCCGGGGCGGTCGGCGACCCGGTGTCGGCCTTCGTGCCGCCCGCCGGGCTGCGCGAGCGGGTCGCGGAGCTGGCCCGGCGGGCCGGGGCGACCACCCACGCCGTCTGGCTCGCGGCCTTCGCGGCGACCTGGCACCTGGTCACCGGCGTCCGGGCCGTGCCGATCGGGGTGCCCGCCGCCAACCGCGGCGAGGCGCGCTGGGACGGCGCGGTCGGTGCCTTCGTGACGACGCTCCCGCTGGTGGTCCGGGTCGACCCGGCGCGGACCTTCACCGAGCTGGTGCGCCGGGTGACCGAGGCCCTGCTGGAGGGGTCCGAGCACGCCGCGGCCCCGCTCGGCGGACCGACGCCGGCCTCGCCCGCCGCGGTGTTCGTGTTCACCGGGGAGGGCGGCCGCCGGGAGGTGCCCGGTGGACTCGTCGTCGAGACGCTGCCGGTCCGGGTGCAGGGCAGTCAGAACGAGCTCACCGTCCAGCTGGTGGAGCGGCCCGACGGTCCGTCGGGTGCGCTGACCGCCGCCCCCGGCCGCTACGGCGACGCCGACCTGGACCGGCTGGGCGGCACGTACCTGCGCTGCCTGGACGCGCTGCTGGCCGCCCCGGACGCCCCGCTGGCCGCGGCGGACCTGCTGGACGACCGGGACCGGGCGCTGCTCGCTGACTCGGCCGAGGCAGCTGCCGCACCGGCCTTCGGCCTTCCCTACCAGGCGTTCCGCCACTGGGTGGAGCGGACCCCGGACGCCTTCGCCGCGGCCGACGCCGACCGCTCCCGGCTCGGCTACCGCGAGCTCGCCGACCGGGTGGAGGGCTTCGCCGCCGCCCTGCACGGGGCCGGGGTCCGCCCGGGCGGTGCGGTGGCGCTCTGCCTGCCGCGGTCCGTCGACTACCTGGCGCTCACCCTCGCGGTCTGGCACCTGGGCGGCTGGACCGTCCCGCTGAACGTGAAGGACCCGCTGGACCGGCTGCGCTCCCTGGTGGCCGGTGCCGGCGCGGCCTTCCTGGTGCGGCCCGCCGCGGCCGCCGCGGCGGGGCTGCCCGGGGTGGCCGAGCTTGCCGTCGAGGAGCTGGCCGGCGACGGACGGGCGGCACCCCCGCCCGCCGCCCTCCGCCCGGCCGACCTCGCGTACGCGGTGTTCACCTCGGGCACCACCGGCACGCCCAAGTGCGTCGCCGTGCCGCAGGGCGCGCTGGCGAACGAGCTCGCCTGGCGGCGGGCGGCCATCGGCCTGGACGGCCGGGACCGGGTCCTGCAGACCATCCCGCTCGCCTTCGACCCGGCCTTCTGGCAGTGCTTCGGCCCGCTCGCGGCCGGGGCCGGTGTGGTGCTGCCGGAGGCCGATCCGGACGCCACCCCGGGCGCGGTGGTGGACGCGGCGATCGCGTACGGCGCCACCGTGGTCGACCTGGTGCCCTCCCTGCTCGCGGCACTGGAGGACGAGGACCTGGGCCGGCTGCCGGCCCGGGTGGTGTTCTGCGGCGGCGAGCCGCTGCCGGCCGCACAGGCCGAGCGCTACCGTCGGCTGGGCTCCGGCACCCTGTACAACCAGTACGGTCCGTCCGAGACCTGCATCGACGCCAGCTCCCACCGCTACGACGGGGGAACGGCGGAGGGCACCGTGTCCATCGGCCGGCCGATCGGCGGCGTGCGGCTGCACGTCCTCGACTCCGCGCTGCGGCGCGTACCGGTCGGTGTGACCGGCGAGCTGTACATCGGCGGGCTCGGGGTGGCCCGCGGCTACGCCGGCCGTCCGGCCGAGACCGCCGCGCGCTTCCTGCCGGAGCCGGCCGGCCCGCCCGGTGCGCGGATGTACCGGACCGGGGACCGCGCCCGCTGGAACGCGGACGGCACTGTCCAGTTCCTCGGCCGGGCCGACAACCAGGTGAAGATCCGCGGCCACCGGGTGGAGCTGGAGGAGGTCGACCGGGCGCTGCTCGCGGTGCCCGGTGTGCGGGAGGCCGCGGCCGTGGTGGTCGGCGAGCGCTTCCACCGGCTGGTCGGCTTCCTCGCCGGAGGGCCGGACCTCACTCCGGAGACGGTGCGGGCCCGGCTCGCCCGGGCGCTGCCGGGGTACATGGTGCCGGCCGAGCTGCGGGTGCTGCCCGCGCTGCCGACCACCGCCAACGGCAAGGCCGACCGGCGCCGGCTGACCGAGCTCGCCGGCAGCCGCCCCGTCGGCGGGCCGGCCGCGGCGCGGCGGGACGATCCGGTGCTGGCGGCGGTGCTGGCGGCGTTCGCCGCGGTGCTGGAGCTGCCCTCGGCCTCCCCCGAGGACGACCTCTACGACCTCGGCGGGGCCTCGCTCGGTGCGGCCGGGATCGCCGCCGAACTGACCACCCGGCTCGGTGCCGAGGTCCCCGTCCGCCTCGTGCTCGGCAACCCGCGCGCGGCCGACCTGGCCGCCGCGCTGGCGGCCGGGCCGGCCGGGGCGGCCCCGGCCGGGGCGCCCGCGGACGACCTGGTGCCCGGCCCCGAGCAGCGGCAGGTGCTCGCCCTGGAGCGGCTGCTCGGCCGTCCGGCCCCGCCGGTCCCGGTCGTCCTGGACCTGGAGGCCGGCACCGGTGCCGAGCGGGTGGCGGACGCCGTCCGCCGGCTCGCCGAGCGCCACGACGCGCTCCGGCCGCTGCCCGGCGCGAGCGCCCCGGACGACTGGCAGCCCTGCGTGACGGCGGCGCTGCCGGCCGGGCCCGAACTGCTCGGCTGGCCTGCCGAACTGATCGAGCGTCACCTGTCCGACGGTCACCCCGGCCTGCAGGCGGTCCTGTTGCGAGGGGGCGGCGGAGCCGACCGGCTGCTGCTGCTCCTGGCCCGCAACCGGGCCGACGGGCCCTCGGCCGGCGTGCTCGCCGAGGAGCTCACCGGGCTGCTCGCGGGCCGGGAGCCGGCCGGGCCGGCGCCGAGCTACCGGCGGCACCTGGGCGAGCGCGCCCGCCGCCGCGCCCTCGGGGGCGAGGAGCTCGAACGGTACTGGACCACGACCCTGGAGCCACTGCCGCTCGACCCCTTCGCGCAGCTGCGCACGACCGGGCGCGGCTTCCGCAACCACGGCGTGCGCTGGACCCTGCCCGCCGGGCTGGACGCCCGGCTGCGGGCCCGCTGCGCCGTGCTCGGGGTCGCTCCGGCCGCCCCGTTCCTGGCCGCCCTCGGCGGGCTGGTCTCCCGGATCGCCGGGGCCGGCCGCGTGGTGGTGGGCACGCCGGTCGGGCACCGGTCGGGCACCGCCGAGGCCGGGCTGGTCGGCCGGGCGGTGGACATGCTGCCGGTCGTCCTGGACGCCGAGGGCGACCTGACGGCGGCTCACCGGGCGCTGCTCACCGCGCTGGGCCACGCCGACCTGCCGCTCGAACGGATCGCCGAGCTGGTGGACCCGGTCGACCCGGCCCTGCGCCCGGCGGTCTGCGCCGCGGCGCTGCTCACGCACGACTACCAGGGCGTTCCGGAGGGCTCGCCCGGCTCCGCGCCGGCGGACGAGGTGCCCGAGCACTGGTCCGACCTCGACCTGGTGCTGCACGTGCAGCCCGGGCCGGACGGGTCCAGGAGCCTGCTGCTCTCCGGCGACCTGCTGATCTTCGACCCCGCCGCGCTGCGCGGCTGGACGGCCGAGCTCGCCGAGTCCCTCGGCCGCTGGGCCGTCTGACCTCACGACACCACTCACTGGGAGAGACATGAACGAGGAAGAGAAGTACCTGTTCGACCTGCGCGGCTACCTCGTCCTGGAGGACGTGCTCGGCGCCGAGGAGCTCGCCGGGCTGAACTCCGCGCTGGACGGGCACGGTCTGTGGGAGGGCGAGAACAAGCACGACTACCGCCTGCTCAAGCAGTACAACCCCTTCATCGCCAACGCCGGGCCGCTGCACGAGACCCAGCGTCCGGTCCGCGACCTGCTGGCCCACCCGAAGGTGCTGCCGTACCTGGAGGAGCTGCTCGGCGCCGACCTGCGCTACGACGAGGGCCAGGTGCTCTTCTCCCGCAAGGGCGCCGGCGCGCTCGTGCTGCACAACGGCAACACCCCTTGGGAGTACCCGCCGCTGAGCTACCAGGTCCGCGAGGGCCAGATCTACGCCGGCCACCTGATCGTGGCCTTCTGCCTCACCGACGCGCTCGCCGACCAGGGCGGCTTCGCCGTCGTGCCCGGCAGCCACAAGTCGCACTTCCCGATCCCGGACGAGTACGCGGCCTGGGAGAAGCCGGCCGACTTCGTCAACCGGGTGCCGGTGAAGGCGGGTTCGGTGGTGCTCTTCGCGGACACCGCCACCCACGGCAGCTGGCCCTGGGTCGCCGACTTCGAGCGGCGCGTGGTGTTCTGCCGCTACACCGCCGGGATGGTCCAGCACACCTCGCCCGCCCCGGTGCCCGAGGACACCGACTTCGACGACTGGACGCCGGTCGAGCGCCAGTTGCTCCGCCCGCCGTTCGCCTGGCACCAGGAGAACGACGGCGGCTTCAAGGAGCGCCAGCGGACCTCGGTGCGGACCGCCGAGGGCTGGGTGATGAGCGAGTACGCCCAGCAGATCATCCTGCCGGCCGAGGACACCGCCGCGGAGCGTGGCTGAGATGGCGACGCTCACCGACAGCCCCGTCGACCTCGACGGGTTCAACCAGGGGATGCGCAGCGACCCGCTCGGGACCCTGACCCGGATCCGCGCCGAGGGCACGGTCTGCGTCATCCCGTACGACGAGGGCGAGGGGGAGGGGGAGCAGCGCATCCTGATCACCACCGAGCCGGCGCTGGCCAACGCGGCCCTGGTGCACGGTCTCCGGACCCACCGGGCGCTGCTGCGCGAACTGGTCGGCAGCGGCCTGTTCGTGGTCGCCACCGGCGACCAGTGGCGGCGCCGCCGGGCGCTGCTGCGCCCGATGTTCACCCCGCGTGCGGTCGCGTCCGGGCACGGGGTGATCCTGCGGGCCGCCGAGGACTTCGTCCGGCGCGAGCTGAAGGGCCGGGACGGCCGGCCGATGGACCTCGCGGTGACCATGCAGCGGCTCAGCGTCCAGGTGATCCTGCGCTCGGTCGACCCGGCGCTGGACGGCGCGGAGCTGGAGGAGCTCACCGAGGCCCTCCAGGACGCCGTCGAGTACCTGGACCACCGGCTGTTCGTCCCGGACAGCGTGGGCGAGGCCGAGCACGAGGCCTTCCTCAAGCGCCGTTCGGCGCTGGAGGCCTTCATCGCGGGCCGGGCCGGGCAGTTCGGCTGCCCCGCCTCCGAGCCCGGCGTCCTGGCCGAGATCGTCGCCGCGCTGGGCGAGGAGGCCGCCGCCGGCGAGGACCCGCACCAGGTGCTGCGCGAGGAACTGCTCTCGGTCTTCGTCGCCGGCGTCGAGACCATGGGCACGCTGCTGACCTGGATCTTCCACAACCTGGCGCACAACCCCGAGGCGCTGCGCCGCAGTCTGGCGGAGGTCCGTGCCGAGGACCTGGACGCGCTGGCCGCGCAGCCCTCGGCCCCGAACGGGGTGCTGCCCTACCTGCGTGCCGTGGTCGAGGAGTCGCTGCGGCTCACCCCGCCGGCCTGGGCCCTGGTCCGCACGATCGAGGAGCCGCTGGAGGCCGCCGGGATCGAGCTGGTCCCCGGGGACGTGGTGCTCGCCGCCACCTACGTCATGCACCACGACCCCGAACTGTGGGAGGCACCGGAGGAGTTCCGCCCGGAGCGCTTCCTCGGCGACCGGCCGCCGGCCCAGCAGTACCTGCCCTTCGGTGCCGGGCCGCACCAGTGCCTCGGTCGTCAGTTCTCGCTGCTGGAGGCCCAGTTGGTCGCCGCCACGGTGCTCCGGCACGGGCTCGTCGAGCTGCTCGACCCGGAGCCGGTGACCGCGCTCCGTCCGCACAT
Source organism: Kitasatospora sp. NPDC004289 (assembly GCF_053602875.1). NCBI lineage: Bacteria > Bacillati > Actinomycetota > Actinomycetes > Kitasatosporales > Streptomycetaceae > Kitasatospora > Kitasatospora sp. NPDC004289. Next base: position 127,650 of record NZ_JBSGEL010000001.1, read on the forward strand.
CGCCCTCGCCCCCGAGCCGAACCCCCAGGCCGTCTTCACCGAGTACGGACAGGAGCAGAACCGATGAGCGGTCCGACCGCCCCACGCGTCGAAGCGGCCTTCGCCGCCGTCGCGCGACGGCAGCCGGACCGCCCGGCCGTCGTGGACGGGGGCGGTGCGTACGGCTACGGCGAGCTGCTGGCCCGCGCCCGTTCCGCCGCCGCCGAGTTGGGCCGCCTGGGCGTGCGCCCGGGCGACGCGGTGCTGCTGACCGGCCACGGCGGCCGGCCGGCGGTGCTGGCCATGCTCGCGGTGCTGTTCGCCGGAGCCCACTACGTACCCGTCGATCCCTCCTTCCCGCCCGAGCGGGCGGCCCTGATGGCGCGGCTGGCCGGCGCGGTGCTCAACCTGAGCACCGACGGCGGCACCCCGCCCGTGCCGGGCCTGGTCACCCGGGCGGTGGACGGGCTCGGCCTCGGGGAGGGCGACGGCCCGTTGCCCGGTCCGACGGCCGGCCCGGACGACCTCGCGTACGTGATGTTCACCTCCGGGACGACCGGCGAGCCCAAGCCGGTCGGCGTGACCCACCGCGGTGTCACCGGCCTCGCACTCGGCGGCGGGGAGCTGCTGCTCGGCCCGGAGGACGGCACCCTGCTGCACTCCACCCTGGCCTTCGACGCCTCCACCTTCGAGATCTGGAACGCCCTGCTGGTGGGTGCCCGGGTGGTCGCCGTGCCGCACCACCCGCAGGCGCTGCACGAGCTGGCCGCCGAGCTCAGCCGTCCGGAGGTCACCACGGCCTGGCTCACCGCCGCGGTCTTCCACCTGATGGCCGCTCACCACCCCGCCGCGCTCGGCACCCTGAGGCGGCTGGCCGTGGGGGGCGACGTGGTGCTCCCCGACGTGGCCGACGCCTTCGTCGCCGCCCACCCGGGCACCGCGCTGGTCAACGGCTACGGGCCCACCGAGAACACCACCTTCAGCACCCTCGGACCGGTCGCCGGCCGGGACCGGTCGCTGTCCGCCTCGCTGCCGATCGGCTTCGCCCACCCCGGCACCTCCTGCTACGTCCTGGACGAGCGGCTGGACGCGGTGGCGGACGGGCAGCCCGGCGAACTCTTCGTCGGCGGCAGCCGGTTGGCACGCGGCTACCTCGGCCGCCCGGCCGCCACCGCCGACCGGTTCCTGCCCGACCCCTTCACCACGAGCCCCGGCTCCCGGATGTACCGCACCGGCGACCGGGTCCGGCTGCTGACGAGCGGCGCGCTGGAGTTCCTGGGCCGGACCGACGACGAGGTCAAGGTCCGCGGCTTCCGGGTGGACCCGGCCGAGGCACAGGCCGCGCTGGCCGCCGATCCCCAGGTCATGGACGCGGCCGTGCTGGCCGACCGGACCGAGGAGGGGGCCGTGCTCGTCGCGTTCGTGACCCCGGCCGGCCTCGACACCGCGGCCCTGCGCGAGCGGGTCGGCCGGTCCGTCCCGCGCCACCTGGTGGCCGAGCGGATCGTCGCCCTCGACGCCCTTCCCCTGGGCCCGACCGGCAAGGTGGACCGTCGGGCGCTGCGCGAGCTGCTGCCGTCCGCGGCCGGGCCCGGGCCGGAGGGCCCGCCCGAGCGGGCCGCCGCCCTGCCCTTCCCGGAGCTGGCGGACTCCTGGCAGCGGCACACCGGGGTGGTACCCGGCCCCGACTCGGACTTCTTCGCCGACGGCGGCAGTTCGTTGGCCTTGATGCGAGTGGTCGAGGACGTCCGGACCCGGCTCGGCGTGGAGCTGGACTTCGCCGAGGTCTACGCCCTGGAGTCGTACACCGAGATGGCCGGGCTGATAGCGGACCGACTGGGTGCGGAGGCGGCCGCATGACCGCCTCCAGCAGGTCCGCCGTGAGCGACCGCAAGGCGTCCGGGCGGCGTGAGCTCCGCATCCGGACCGAGCCGCCCGGGCACGCCTTCGCCGCCGACCTCGCCGTCGTCGACGCCTGGCTGCGCGACTACGTCGGACGCTCGCACGAGCAGCTCGGAAGGACGGGGCCGGTCTGCCCGTTCGTCCCGCCGGCCCTCAACGACCAGGCCGTGCAGTTCAGTTTCCGCTACGAGGTGGACGGCTCCAGCACGGCTGGGATCACCGAGGCGCTCACCGAGGAGCTCGCCGACTTCGCCCTCACGGCGGAGCCGCAGCCCAAGTCCGGCGCCTCGCTGGAGTGCCGGATCGTCGTGATGCCGATGACCGGTCCGGCCGGCTGGCAGCGCCTCGACGACGCGTACGAGTCGCTGAAGAACGCGGCGGTGGACGCCGGCCTGATGATCGGTCAGTTCCACCCGAACTGCGACGAGCGGGCCGCGCGCAACACCGGCTTCCGGGTCTCCGTGGCTCCGGTCGGCCTGCTGGCGATGCGCCGGATGGCCCCGCACGACGTGCTCTTCCTGACCAGCCGCCGCGACTGGTTCGAGAGGTACGACACCGCCTTCCGCGCCCACTACGAGCGCGGGCGGGTGCGCGATCCGCTGCTGCGCGAGCTCTACCACGCCGCGGTGGAGCGCTACGGCCTCCCCGCCATCGTCCCCACCGAAGGAGAGTGACCGATGAACCCGACCCAGGACCTGTTCCACGTCGTCGTCAACCACGAGGACCAGTACTCGATCTGGCCCACGTACCACGAGATCCCCCTCGGCTGGCGGGCCAGCGGCGAGGCGGCCACCCGTGAGGAGTGCCTGCGCCGGATCGAGACCGAGTGGACCGACATGACCCCCAGGTCGGTCCGCGCCGTGCCGGCATGACCTCGCCCGACCCGACCCGAGAGAGAAGAGAGCACATGGACGGCAGCGAAGCCAGGTCCGGCCTCCTGGAGATGATCGGCGGCTACCGGGCCACCGCGCTGGTGACCACCGCCGCCCGGCTGGGGCTGGCCGACCTCCTCGCCGAGGGGCCGGCCGGGCTCGGCCGGCTGGCCGAGCTGACCGGAGCGCGGCCGGACCGCCTGCTCCAGCTGCTGCGCGCGCTCGTCGCGGTCGGTCTGCTGGAGTCCCGGCCCGACGGGGCGTTCGCGCTCACCCCGCTCGGCGAGCCGCTGCGCACCGACCTGCCGGACTCGCTGCACAGCGCCGCCGTCTACTTCGGTGCGGTGAGCGCACCCTCCTTCGACTCCCTGTACGACCTCCTCCACACGGACGGCGACGGGTTCCGGAGCCGGCACGGCACCGACTTCTACGGCTTCCTCGGCACGCACTCCGAGCTGGCGGCGCACTACAACGCCGTCATCGCGGTCGAGGGCCTCGGTGACGCGCTGGCCGAGGCGTACGACTTCGGCACGGCCGCCTCGGTCGCCGACATCGGCGGAGGCAACGGCACCACCCTGGCCGAACTCCTGCTGGCCCACCCGCATCTGACGGGCACGCTCCAGGAGATCCCGCACGTGATGGAGGAGGCGCGCGACCGGCTCGCCGATCCCGGGTTGGCGGGCCGGGCCACGGCGGTGCCGGGATCGTTCCTGGACGGCGTCGTCCCGGGGGCGGACCGCTACCTGCTGGTCCGGGTGCTCCCCAACTGGGGCGATGAGGAGGCCCTGCGGATCCTGCGCCACTTCGCCGCCGTGATGACGCCCGGGGCCAGGCTGCTCATCGTGGACGCCGAGATGCCGGAGCAGGTGGCGGCCGGCGCCTTCGCGCCGATCGGCGACCTGCACGCGCTGGTCCACTTCGGCGGGCGGCTGCGCAGCCGCTCGGAGCTGGCCGGGCTGCTGTCGGCCGCCGGGCTGAGGTTCTCCGGCGCCGCCTCCGTCCCCGTCCCGGGCCGGCCCCAGTGGTCGCTGTCCGAGGTCGAGGTGGACCGGTGACGGGCCGTCGGCTGCCGCGGGTCGCCGTGGTCTACGCCGACGGCGCTGCCGGCCCCGGGACGGTGCTGGCGGACGCCGAGGGGCTGTGCGAGGTGGTTCTCGTGTGCGACGCCGCACAGCCGGGCGTCGCACCCCTGCTGCGCGGCCTGCGCCGCCGGGCGACGGTGTGCGACATCACCGGACTGAGCCCGGCCGAGGCCGCCGAGGCGGTCCGCCGGGAGGCGCCCGAGGCCATCGTCACCTTCAGCGAGTACTGCCTCGGCCGGACCGCGGAGCTCGCGGCCGAGCTCGGCCTCCGGTACCACGGTGCCGCGACGGTGCGGCTGCTCACCGACAAGCTGGCGCAGCGCGCGGCCCTGGCGGCGGCCGGCGTGGACGCCACCGGCTGCCGGCTGGCGGAGTCCGCCGAGCAGGTGCTGGAGGCGGCCGCGGAGCTGGGCTACCCGGTCGTGGTCAAGCCCCGGACCGGAGCGGGCAGCCGGAACACCGTGAGGCTGGACTCCGCCGAGCAGGCCGTCCGCGCGCTGCCCGCCGTGATGTCGGGCGAGGTCGGCCAGGACCGGGTGTTCGTGGTCGAGCAGTGCCTGGTCGGAGATCCCTCCGCCGCCGGGGAGGGCTGGGGCGACTACGTGTCAGTGGAGGGGCTGGTGCACCGGGGGGAGGTCGTGGCCTCCTGCGTGTCGGGCAAGCTGCCGCTGGCGGAGCCGTTCCGGGAGACGGGCTTCTTCGTGCCCTCGACGCTCTCCCCGGAGCTGTCGGCCGAGGTGCAGGCCCTGGCCGCCGACGCGGTGCGGGCGCTCGGGATCCGGGACTCGGTGACCCACACCGAGGTGAAGCTGACCCCGTCGGGCCCGCGGATCATCGAGGTCAACGGCCGGGTCGGCGGGCACGTGGTGGACCTCGTCCCGAGGGGCTCGGGCGCCAGCCTGGTCCGCTCCGCGCTCGAACTCGCGCTCGGCCGGCGCCCGTCGGCGGCCTCCTTCGACTTCTCCGGCGTGACCTTCGAGTGGGTGCTCCTCCCGCCCGTCGAGGCCCGCGAACTGACCGGGCTGCACGGGGTGGAGGAGGCCGAGGCGCTGGACGGCGTCACCGCCGTCGACGTCCTGGCCCGGCCCGGCCAGCCGATCGACTGGCGGATCGGCAACCAGACGCTCGGCCTGGTGCACGGCCGGGTGATCGACCACGATGGCCTGCGGCACCTCGTGGATCAGGTGGCCCGCACCTTCGTGGCCACCTATCAGAGCGTGTCCTGACCACGGTCCGCGACCCGGGGGCGGCCGTACCGGCCGGCCCCGCACACCGACGGCGCGCCCGGCGCGCCTCGACAGAAAGGCAAGTGATGCTGGATCAACTGCGGCGGCCGCTGCGGTCCCGGCCGTTCCGGATGGTCTGGGCGGGGGAGGGCGTCTCGATCCTCGGTGACCTGAGCTTCGAGGTCGCCTTCATCTGGCTGGTGCTCCAGGAGACCGGTTCGGCCGCCGTCCTGGCCGGCGTCGTGCTGGCCCAGGCCATTCCGCGCGGCCTCCTGATGCTGCTCGGCGGGGCGCTCACCGACCGGCTGTCCCCCCGTACCGTGATGCTGGCGACCCACGTGGCGCGCGGCAGCGCGGTGGTCGCCCTCGGTCTGGCGAGCGCGTTCGACGGCGTGCAGGTCTGGCAGTTCTACGCCATCGCCATCGTGATGGGCGTCGCCGAGGCCTTCTTCTGGCCGGCCAGCGACAGCATCCTGCCCTCGCTGGTGGACGAGGAGGACCTGCCCCGGGCCAACGCGCTGGCCGGCTTCAACGAGCAGGGCGCGCGGCTGCTCGGACCGGTCCTCGGCGGCGCCCTGGTGGCCGCGACCGGTGCCACCGGCGCACTCTTCTTCAACGCCGCGACCTTCCTCTTCGCGGCGCTGAGCCTGCGCGCGGCCCCGGCCCGCCCGGCGGACCCCGAAGCCAAGTCGCCCTCGGTCGCGGAGATCCGGTCGGAGATCGCCTCGGGGCTGCGGTACGCCCGGCGGAGCCGCGAGGTCCGCTCCGTCCTGCTGCTCATCTCGGCGTCGGCGCTCAGCTACAGCGGGCTCTTCTCGGTCGGCCTGCCGGCCCTCTCGCGGAGCTTCTCGGAGAGCGCGCTCGCCCTGGGCGTGCTGATCTCCTCCTGGGGCCTCGGCCAGCTGGTCGGCACCATCGCGGCAGCCGTCACCGGCCTCCCCCGCCGCTGGGGCCTGCTGATCATCGGCATGACCCTGTGCGAGGGCCTGGCGTTCGCGGTCCTCGGCTTCCTGCCCAGCCCCTGGGCCGCGGCCGCGCTGCTGGCCGTGCTCGGCGTGGGCGTCGCCTACTCCAGCGACGTGGCGCTGCCGACCTTCATCCAGACCCGGACGCCCACCGACTTCCTCGGCCGGATGAACAGCATCATGGGCCTGCCGCGGGTGGTGCTGGAGCCGCTCTCGTTCGCCCTCATGGGCATGCTGGTCACGGTCGGCGTCCAGTGGGGCTTCGTCATGGCGGCCCTGCCGATGATCGCGGTCGGCATCACCCTGTCACTGAGCAAGGACGCCCGGAGCCTCAGCACCGAGCAGACCCCCGCGCCGGTGGGCTGAGTCCGGCCGCACCCGGCCCGGAGCCGCTCCAGGAACCGTTCCTGGGGCGGCTTCGCCGTCTCCGCGACGTGACGGCCCGTCAGGCGGGGGTGGGGCCGGGTCGGGCGCCCGGGCGGGCGGGGGCCGGGGCGGTCTGGTCGAGCCAGCCGAGCTGGGTGGCGATGACGCCGGCCTGGAAGCGGCTGTCGGCGCCCAGGCGTTGGGTGATCTCGGCGACCAGGCGGCGCACGGTGCGTTCGGAGACGGCCAGGCGGCGGGCCATGGACTCGTCGGTGAGGCCGGAGGCGAGCATGCGGAGGATCTCGTGGTGGCGCTCGGTGAGGTCGGGGTCGGGGGCGGCGGGGCCGGTGTGGGTGGGGGCGAAGTCGGCGGAGAGCGACCAGCAGTGCTCGAAGAGCTGGCGGAAGACGGCGACGAGCTGTTCGCCGTGGACCACCAGGGCGGCGATCTCGTCGGGGACGGCGGGGGCGGGGAGGACGGCGAGGGAGCCGTCGACCAGGATCATCCGCATGGGGAGGGTCTGCGCGGTGCGCACCCGGGCCCCGGCCCAGGAGAGTTCGGCGAGGTAGCCGTGCAGGGCGGGGGTGGCGGCGGAGGATCCGAGGTGGACGGAGCGGATGGTGACGCCGCGTTCGAGCAGGAGCTTGTCGCGGGAGAGCCCGGCCGCCAGCATCTCGCGGGCCACCGGGGGGCCGGGGTGCAGGGAGAGGAAGTCGGAGCGGGCGCGTCGGACGACGTCCTCCAGCATGGCGGTGACCCGGGCCGGACCTATCACCAACTCGGTTGCCGCGCCTGACAGTTGGTCCGCGTGCAGCGGGTGGAAGTCGGTCAGCAGCCGGGCCAGGGTGTGCCGGGCGGCGGCGGCTTCGGCCAGCCGGGTCGCGACGCGCTGCTCCTCGTCGGCCAGCAGCCGGCTGATCGCGCTGGTCGGCGAGAGGGTGGTCCAGCCGCTGGGCGTGGTCGCGGCCGGGGCCAACAGGCCCATGGTGTCCAGCAGTTCGATGGCGCGGACGAAGCGGTCGTCGTCCCAGCCGAGCCGGGCCCGGGCCGGGGACGGGTCCCACTCCGGGTCGTCCAGGGCCCGTCGGTAGATCTCGCGGGCGTCGGCCAGGGCGGTGCTGTCCTCGGCCAGGGCCGCCGTCAGGGTGCCGTAGTCCTCGGCGAGCGGGGCGTGCGGCTGGTACGGCTGGTGCGCCTGCTGTGGCTGGTCGGCGCCGGTGGGCCGCCTGTCCCGCTCGGCCGTGCGGCGCTGGTGGGGCGGGGTGGCCGCCTTCTGAGCGCTCTGTTGGATCACTCGAGCAAGTGTCCGCGACCGGTCGTGGCCTGTACAGGAAAGGCGTACGTACTGTTCCAAGTCGCGGCGGCGGGTGACGATGGATCCACCGGCCGGCGCACGGCGCTGAACAGGCCGGATCCCCTGACGAGTGGTCCGACGAGGAGGCGTTGTCATGCGGCGAGTTGACCCAATGGGTGCCGTTCTTGGTCAGGAGTCCGGCCGGTCCGGCCGTTCCGGCGGGCGTGCCGTGTCCGGCGTGTCCGGTGGCGGACGTCTGCGGGTCCTGGCCGGGCTGCTGCTGAGCACCGTCCTGCTGGCCGGGGTGCAACTGGCCGAGCCGGTGCGGTCCTCGGCGATCTGGGGTTAGCCCCGGTGGAGTCGGCGAGAGCGGGCGGCCCGGTGGGCGGCCCCAGGATCGCACTCGTGCTGCCGGCCACCGGCCCCCGGGCCGCCTGGGGCCGGACGCTGCGGGCGGTGGCCAGGGGCGGCACCGGACCGGCGATCGAGTGGGTGCTGCACGACGAGTCGGCGGCCCTGGACGGGGCCCGTCGGGTGGCCCGCAAGGTGGTGGAGAGCGGCGGGTACCGGGCCGTGGTCGGCCACCTGGGCAGCCGGGGCGCGGCCGCCGCGCTACCGCTCTACCGGGCGGCGGGGCTGCCCTGTCTGCTGCCGGTGACGGCCCTGCCGAGCGTCCCGGGGCAGCCGGGCGGCGGGCCCGACGGGCAGCCGCTGGCGCTGAGTTGGGCGCCGGACGAGGCCGGTCAGGCGAAGGCCCTGTTGGCGGCGCTGGACTCGCTGGGCGCCACCGGGGTCGGCGTGCTGACCGACGGCAGTGCGTACGGCTACCGGCTCGGTGTCCACCTGCTGGGGGCCGACTCGCCGGACCGGCCGGTGCGGACCGTCGGCCCGGTGGGGCCGGTGCCGTCCGCACTGCGCACGGTGGTGGTGGCCGCGCGGTTCCACCGGGCGGCCGAACTGGCAAGAGGGCTCAGGGAGTCCGGGTACACCGGGCAGCTGGCCTTCCCCGACGACTGTGAACTGGCGGAGTTCGCCCGGCTGGCCGGTACGGCCGCGGCCGGGGCGCTGCTCTGCCGCCCGGCCGGTGGCCGGGCCCCGAGGGTCCGGGCCGCGCTGGCCGCGCTGGCCGGTGCCCTGACCGACCGCCCCGGGGTGACCGGGGTCGAACTGGCCGCCGCGGTGCGGGAGCGCTCGGCGCTGCTGCTGGACACCGCCGGAGCGCCGGTGGCGGACAGCTGGCAGGTCGTCAGGATGACGGGCTGCTGAGCGGCTTCGGCCGCCGGCTCGCCGCCCCGTCCGCTTCCCGCGTCCGCTCCCCGCGCCTGTCAGAGCCCCACTCCCCCTACCGACAGGTTCCGTGATGTTATTTCGGCATGCCTACGAGATCGTGCTGGACGATCTCTTCCTGGACCTCAACGGCTTCGTGCCCGGGGTCGACCTGACCCTGAAGATCGAGGGCCTGAATCCGGCCGGGTCGATCAAACTCAAGGCCGCGGTGGGCCTGTTGGACGACGCCGAGGCCCGCGGCGTGCTCCGCGCCGGGGGCCGGGTGATCGAGTCCTCCTCCGGCAACCTCGGGATCGCGCTGGCCTCGGTCTGCGCGGCCCGCGGCTACGCGTTCACCTGCGTGATCGACCCCAACACCTCCGTCCAGTCGATCGGGCTGATGCGGGCCTTCGGCGCCGAGGTCGCGATGGTCGACCGCCGGGACGCCAACGGCGGCTTCCTGCAGTCCCGGATCGACCACATCCAGGAGCGGCTGCGGGAGGACCCCGAGCTGGTCTGGCCGAACCAGTACGCCAACCCGGCCAACCCGGCCGCCCACCGGGAGCGCACCGCCGCCGCCATCGGCAAGCAGTTCCTCGACGTGGACGTGCTGTTCGTCGGCGCCGGCACCACCGGCACCCTGATGGGCTGCGTGGAGTGGTTCCGGGCCAACTCGCCGCTGACCAGGATCATCGCGGTGGACACCGAGGGCTCGGTGACCTTCGGCCACCCGGGCGGCCGCCGCCACATCCCGGGCCTGGGCACCAGCCGCCGCCCGGAGATCCTGCGCCCCGAGGGCGTGGACGAGGTGGTCCTGGTGCCCGAGGCCGAGGCGGTCCGGATGTGCCGCCGCCTGGCCGTCGAGCGCGGGCTGGCGATGGGCGGATCCACCGGCTCGGTGCTGGCCGCGGTGGACCGCAAGCGGCTCGAACTCCCGCCCGGCGCCTCGGTGGTGGCGATCGGCCCGGACCTCGGCGAGCGCTACCTCGGCACCGTGTACGACGACGCCTGGGTGGCCGAGCGATTCGGTGACCTCCTGGAGACCGCCGCCGCGGCGCACCACTGACCCTTCCCGTCCCATCCACTCTTCCCCAGTGCCCAAGTGGCAAGGAGCAGCAGCGTGTTCGAGTTCAGCGTGATCGGCGGCAAGGCCGCCAGGGAGATCATCGGCCGGAGCCGGCCCCGGATCGTCGAGCAGGTCCGGGAGACCTACCTGACCCACGAGGCGGGCGAGTCGGTCAACCCGGACAGCTACTTCCTGCGCTTCCCCGAGAAGCCGGACGCCCGGATCATCGCCCTGCCCGCGTACCTCGGCGGCGGCCAGGACGTGGCCGGCATCAAGTGGATCAGCAGCTTCCCGGCCAACATCGAGCAGGGCGTCCCGCGCGCCTCGGCCGCCCTGCTGCTCAACGACTACGCCACCGGCTACCCGTACGCGGTGCTGGAGGCCTCCCAGATCAGCGCGGCCCGCACCGCCGCCTCGGCGGTGCTGGCGGCCGAGGTGCTGTCCGGCGGCCGCCGGGCGGAGCGGGTGGTCGTGGTCGGCGCGGGCATCATCGCCCGGAACATCCTGGAGTTCTTCCGGTCCCGTGACTGGGAGTTCGGCACCGTCCAGGTGCACGACCAACTGCCGCAGTACGGCGAGGCCCTGGTGGAGTACACGGCGGGTGAGCTGGGCTGGGCGGCGGAGTTCGCCCCCGAGCTGGCGCCGGTGCTCAAGGGGGCCGACCTGGTGGTCTTCGCGACCACGGCGGGCGAGCCGTACGTGACCGCCCCGGACAGCTTCGCCCCCGGCCAGCTGGTGCTGAACATCTCGCTGCGCGACATCGCCCCGGAGCTGATCCTCGGTTCCTACAACGTGCTGGACGACGTCGAGCACTGCATGAAGGCCAACACCTCCCCGCACCTGGCCGAACAGCTGGTCGGGAACCGGGACTTCGTCACCGGGACGCTGGCCCAGGTGATCAACGGGGACGCCGCGGTCGGCGACGACAAGCCGGTGGTCTTCTCGCCCTTCGGCCTCGGGGTGCTGGACCTCGCGGTCGGCAGGTTCGTGCACCAGGAGGCCCAGCGGTCCGGCCAGGCGGTCGAGATCGCCGACTTCTTCGGGGAGACCAAGCGGTGGTGACGACGGACGTGACGGACGCGGCGCACACGACGGCGGAGGCCAGGATCGGCGTCATCGGGCTCGGCTCGCGCGGGCTCGGGGTGCTGGAGCGCATCATCACCCTCGCCTCCCAGGAGAGTTGGGGTCGGCGGCCGGTCCGGGTCGAGCTGGTGGACCCGGTCGGCGACGGCAGCGGGCTGCACGACCCGGAGCAGCCGGACTACCTGCTGCTGAACACCGTCGCCGCGCAGGTCTCGCACTTCCCGGAGGAGGCCACCGTCGGCGACGCGGTGGCGGACCGGGGCACCGACCTGTACACCTGGGTCACCGGCCGCAGCCTCCGGCTGGCCGAGGACGGCTTCACCCTCGGAGCGTTCGGCCGACCGGTCGCACCCGACGACTACCTGCCCCGGCGGATCCTCGGCGAGTACCTGGCCTGGTGCCTGCGCCGGACCTTGGCCCGGGCCCCCGAGCACGTCACGGTGGAGCTGCACCGGACCACCGCGATCGCCCTCAACGAGGCCCCGGACGGCGGCCGTTCGATCACCCTGGAGGACGGCCGCCGGGTCGAGGTGGACCACGTCTTCCTGACCACCGGTCACACCCCGCCCGCCGAGCCGGCCCCCGGCCCGGGCGGCGAGCGGTACCTGCGGGAGATCTACCCGCTGCCCGGCCAACTGGCCAGGATCGAGCCCGGCCAGACGGTCGCGCTCGGCGGCACCGGACTGTCCGCGATGGACGCGCTGGCCGCGCTCACCGTCGGCCGGGGCGGCGAGCACGTGCCCGGCCCCGACGGCCGCCGCTGCTACCTGCCGAGCGGCCGCGAGCCGCGCATCCTGCTCTACTCCCGCACCGGGCTGCCGTTCCGGGCCCGGCCGGAGAACAACCGGCGCGGCGGCTACCAGCCGATCGCCTTCACCCGCCAGGCCGTCGACCGACTGCGCACGGACCGGCCGGAGTTGGACCTGCGCGAGCAGGTCGAACCGCTGATCCTGACCGAGATGCGGATCGCCTTCCACCGCCGCACCGCCGCGCTGGCCGGAGGAGAGGAGCTGGAGGCGGTGGTCGAGCGGGCGCTCCGGGAGGCCCACGCGGCCGGCCGGATCGGTGCCGAGCTGGACCGGCTCGACCGCGAGCAGGGCGAGTTCGACCCGGTCGAGCTGGTGCACCCGCCGGTCGGCGGAACCGAGGACCGGGAGGCGTACCAGGCCTGGTACCTGGACCGGATCGCCCAGGACCTGGCGCAGGCCCGGCTGGGCCTGGCCGGCAGCCCGGTGAAGTCCGCCCTGGAGGTGCTACGCGACCTGCGCGACGTGATCCGCTACGCGGTGGACTTCGGCGGGCTGGAGGAGAAGTCCCACGAGGAGTTCTACGGCTCCTACACCGGGGTGCTCAACCGCAACGTCACCGGGCCCCAACTCGACCGGCACGCCGAGCTGTTGGCACTGGTGGAGGCCGGGATCGTGAAGATCCCGTTCGGCCCGGCGCCGACCGTGGAGTGGGACGGCCTGGGCTGGGTGGTCTCCTCCACCGAACTGGCCACCCCGCACCAGGAGTGGGTCGACTGGCTCTGCCTGGCCACCTCCGGCCAGCCCGACGTGGAGCGCACCGCCAGCCCGCTGCTGCGGCAGCTCCGCGACAGCGGCCGGATCCGGCGGCACCGCCCGTCCGCGCCGAGCAGCCGCGGCGTGGACGTCACCCGGGGCAACCAGCCGATCGGCGCCGACGGCACGGTGGACGAGCGGCTCTGGGTGCTCGGCCCGCTCTGCGAGGGCGCCACCTTCTACAACCACTACGTCCCCTCGCCCGGTGGCCCCAACCGGGCCTTGGCCGACGCCCACCGCTGCGTGGGAGACCTCTTCGACCGCCTCTGACACCGGCTCGCCCTCCGCCCGGAGGGCGGACAGGGGCGCGAGGAACTGCGCGAGACGGAAGAACGAGACCCGTGAGCCGGGTACGGAGAGCCACGTGCACGTGAGCGTCCGTACCCGGCACACGGGTCGTTGCCTGCCGCAGCGCGCAGTTCCCCGCGCCCCTGGGCGCTGCCCGTCCGGGCGGATCCGGCGAAGGTTCAGCGGAGCAGTCGGCGCTCCTTGGCGACGGCGACCGCGCCGGAGCGGGTGTCGACGCCGAGCTTGTCGTAGATCCGCCCCAGGTGGGTCTTCACGGTGGCCTCGCTGATGAACAGCGCGCGGGCGATCTCCCGGTTGCCCAGGCCCTGGGCCAGCTGGGCGAGGATCTCCTGTTCCCGGTCGGTGAGTTGGGGCACCGGCGTGCGCAGCTGGGCCATCACCCGGGAGGCCACCGGGGGCGAGAGGGTGGTGCGACCCTCGGCGGCGGCGTGGATCGCGGCGAACAGCTCCTCCGGCCGCTCCGCCTTGAGCAGGTAGCCGGTGGCCCCCGCGGCGATCGCCCGGTTGATGTCGGCGTCGGTGTCGTAGGTGGTGAGCACCAGCACGTACGGTGCTCCCGGCCGCCCGGCGATCCGGCTGGTGGCCTCCACCCCGTCGATGCCGTCGCCCAGTTGGAGGTCCATCAGCACCACCTGGGGCCGCAGCTTGGCCGCCAGCGCGATGGCTTCCTCGCCACTGCCGGCCGCACCCACCACCTCGATGTCGGGGGCGCTGCCCAGCAGGGCCAGCAGCCCGGCCCGGACCACCGCGTGGTCGTCGCAGACCAGCAGACGGACGGGGGTGGTCGCGGTCATGGGTCCTCCGGTCGTCGTCACTGGGCGTCTGCGGGGAGTTCGAGCGGGATGGCCGCCGTGACCACGGTGCCCTCGCCCGGGGCGGACTCGACGGTCAGGGTGCCGCCCAGTTGGCGGACCCGGGCCCGCATCGCGGGCAGGCCGTGCCCCCGGGACGGGTCGGCCTCCGCGCCCGCCGGGATCGGTGGCAGGCCGCGGCCGTCGTCGCCGATGTCGAGGACCACCTGGTCGCCGAGGTAGGAGAGGGTGAGCGCGGCGGTGCGGGCTCCGGAGTGTTCGCGGACGTTGGCCAGCGCGCCCTGGGCGATCCGCAGCAGTGCGCTGCGGACGGCGTCCGGCAGCGGGGCCGGGGTGCCCTCCAGGTGGCAGCGGACCGTCAGACCGCTCTCCGCCGCCTCGCGGTCGGCGAGGGTGCGCAGCGCCTGGTCCAGCCCCACGCCGTCGGCCAGGTCGGCCGGGGTCAGGTCACGGACGAAGCGGCGGGCCTCGGCGAGGCTGCGGGCGGCGATCGACGCGGCGGTGTGCACGTGGGTGCGGGCGGTGGCCGGGTCGGTGTCCCAGACGCGGTCGGCCGCCTGGAGCAGCATCTGCTGGCTGGACAGGCCCTGGGCCAGGGTGTCGTGGATCTCGATGGCCAGCCGCTGACGCTCCGCCAGGACGCCCTCGCGACGGTTGGTGTCGGCCAGGGCACGGCGGGTCGAGACCAGGTCGGCGATCAGGGCGCGCTGGCGCTCGGCCTGACGCTCCATCTGGAGGAAGACCACGGTGGCCAGGCCGGCCACGGCGGGCGGGGCGAGCAGGGTCACCGGGTCGATGCCGTCCGCGAGCTGCTGTTCGGCGTACATCACCAGGCCGGTCAGCAGGGCCACCAGGGGGACGGCGGCGGTGGCCGGGAGGGTGCGGAGCGCGGTGTAGATCAGCGGGACGGCGCACCAGGCGAAGCTCGGGGCGAGCAGCACCAGGACGGTCCAGAGGCCGGCCACCAGGGCGAGGCGGGCGATCCGGAGGGCCCGTCCGCGGCGGCGCAGTTCCGGGAGCTGGGCGAGGGCGAGGGCGGCACTGAGGGCGATCACCCAGCCGGCCCGGCCGCTGTCGCCGTGCCGCAGCAGGTAGCGGGTGAGGGAGGCTCCGAGCAGCAGCAGGAACGCGCCGTACATCACGACCGTCAGCCGCAGGCCGCTGCGCTCCGCACCACTCGTCTCGCTCACGGTTCCATCCTGGCCCGGGACGGCACCGAAGGGGGTCAACCGATCGGCTGACATGGGCTCGGGTCGCCTCCGGCGGGCTTGGGAGGGGTGGGGTGGCCCCTGGTGGGTGGTCGTACTGTCGTCCCCGTGCGGGGGAATCCGCGCCGGGTGGCCCGCCGGTGGGGTGGGGCCCGGGGAGTGATCACGGAGTTGGGGATGACGGACTTCAGCATCGAGACCGCGCGGCTGCGGCTGCGCCCGTACACGGCCGAGGAGGCCGAGCTGGTGGCCGGGGGCGGCGGACGCTCGCCGGAGTGGAGCGCGGGGTACCCGCGGGAGGACGACCGGGACGTGGCGCGGATGTTCCTGGGGCTGCCGGCGGGCGAGCCGCTGTACGGGCCGCTGCAGATCGTGCTGCTGAGCACCGGTCAGGTGATCGGCGGCATCGGCCTCTTCGGCCCGCCGGACGAGGAGACCGGCACGGTGGCGTTCGGCTACGGCGTCGCCCCCGAGGCGGAGGGGAAGGGCTACACCACCGAGGCCGTCCGCGCCCTGCTCGACCGGGCCTTCGCCGGAGGCCGGGCCCGCCGCGCGGTGGCCGACACCACCCACGACAACCTCGGCTCGCAGCGGGTGCTGGAGAAGGCCGGTCTGCGCCGCACCTCCTCCGACGAGACCCTGCACCACTACGCCCTGGAGTCCTGACTCCCGGAGCACCTCGGGGCGGCCCCGGCGCGCCGGGGCCGCCCCGGCCGCCGGGTCGGTCACGATGACCCCATGCCTCAGATGACCGAGCCCGAGTGGCGCGCGTTCCTCTCGGCCGGGACCAGGACCGGCAAGCTCGCCACCGTCCGGGCGGACGGCAGCCCGCACGTGGCGCCGGTCTGGTTCCTGCTGGAGGGCGGGGAGCTGATCCTCAACACCGGGGCGGAGACGGTGAAGGGCCGGAACCTGGCGAGGGACGGCCGGGTGGTGGTGTGCGTGGACGACGACCGGCCGCCGTTCGACTTCGTCACCGTCCGGGGGCGGGCCAGGCTCAGCGAGGACCTCGACGAGGTGCGGTACTGGGCCGGCCGGATCGCCGCCCGCTACATGGGGGAGGAGCGGGCCGAGGAGTACGGGGCGCGGAACGGGGTGCCCGGCGAGCTGCTGGTCCGGATCGCGATCGAGAAGGTGGTCGCGGTGACCCGGGTGGCCGACTGAGCCGCCCGCCGGACCCGCCCGGGCGGTCAGTACGATCGCCGGATGACCGCATCTTCCGCCGAATCCGTCCCCTCGGACCCCGGGCTGACGGACCGTCGCTTCCTCTTCCTGCTCGGCAGCGTCCGGGAGGACGGCAACTCCGAGCAGCTCGCCCGGCTGGCCGCCGAGCACCTCCCGGCCGGCGTCGAGCAGACCTGGCTCCGGCTGGAGTCGCTCCGGCTGGAGCCGTTCGGCGACATCCGGCACACCGGTGACGGCAGCTACCCACCGCTCGCCGGCAACGCCCTGACCCTCTTCGAGGCCACCGCGCGGGCCACCGACCTGGTGATCGTCTCCCCGCTGTACTGGTACACCGTCTCCACCAGCGTCAAGCACTACCTCGACCACTGGTCCGGCTGGTTCCGCGTCCCCGGCTCGGACTTCCGCGCCCGGATGCGGGGCACCACCCTGTGGAGCGTCACCTCGCACTCCGGCGAGCGCTCCGACGTGGACCCGCTGATCGGCACCCTGAAGCTCACCGCCGACTACATGGGCATGCCCTGGGGCGGCGCCCTGCTCGGCAACGGAACCCGCCCGGGTGACGTCCGCAACGACGAGCTGGCCCTGGCCGAGGCGAGGACCTTCTTCGCGGGCGTCTGACGGAGCCTCGGCGGCCTCAGCCCCGCAGTTCGGGGACGAGCTCGCGGGCGTCGTCCGGGGCGCGGTGGCGGGGCCGGCCGAACAGGACCGGGACCAGGGCCAGGCCGAGGACGGCGCCCGCGCCCTGCGCGAGTACGAAGGCCGGCACGGAGGCCGGGGCGATGCCGGTGTAGGTGTCGCTCAGCGAGCGGGCCAGGGTGAGGGCCGGGTTGGCGAAGCTGCCGGAGGAGACGGCCCAGCAGGCGGCGCCGATCCAGGCGGCCACCGCGACCGGGGCGTACTGGCCCCGGCCGGTCCGGAGCAGGCCGAAGACCAGCAGCACCAGGCCCCCGGTGGCCACCGCCTCGGCCAGCCAGAGGTGCGGGCCGCCGAGCGGCTGCGAGGAGGCGGCCAGGACGGGCTGCCGGTGCATCAGGTTGGCCAGGGCCGCCCCGGCCACACCGCCGAGCAGCTGGGCGAGGACGTAGCCGCCCAGCTCGGGCAGGGTCAGGCCGGTGCAGCCGCGCCGGTCGGTCCACCAGGCGGCGGCCGAGACCAGCGGGTTGAGGTGGGCGCCGGAGACCGGCCCCAGCAGGGTGATCAGTACGGCCAGGGCCAGCACCGAGGCCAGCACGTTGGCCAGGAACTGCACCCCGCCGTCGGCGCTCAGCGCGGTGGCCCGGATGCCGGAGCCGATCAGCACGGCGGCCAGCACGGCGGTGCCGAAGGCCTCGGCGGCCAACCGCCGGGGGAGCGAGGGGGTGGTCATGCGGCCATGGTCGGGGCACCCCGCTGAGCTGGACAATTGGCCGGTGTGCCCAAGGTCGGCGGCCGTTCGGGCTCCGTGCTCGGAGACTCGTACGGCGCACGCCCGCGCACCGGCTTGACCCTCACGCGACGTGAGGGCGGAGGCTGGGGCCAGTGAAGGAGGAAGGGCCGGATGAGCGGTGAGTACTCGGTGGGACAGGTCGCGGCCGTCGCCAAGGTGACGGTGCGGACCCTGCACCACTACGACGGGATCGGCCTGCTGTCGCCGTCCGGGCGGACCCCGGCCGGCTACCGGCGGTACCGGGACGAGGACCTGGACCGGCTGCAGCAGATCCTGTTCTACCGCGAACTCGGCTTCTCCCTCGAGGAGATCGCGGCCGTCCTGGACGATTCCTCGGCCGGACCGACCGAGCACCTGCGCCGGCAGCACGCGCTGCTGCGGGACCGGATCACCAGGCTCCAGGAGTTGGCCGCGGCGGTCGAACACGCCATGGAGGCGAGCACGATGGGAATTCAGCTGACCCCGGAGGAGAAGTTCGAGGTCTTCGGCCAGGACTACCAGGAGAGTTGGGAGACCGAGGCCGAGCAGCGCTGGGGCGGCACCGACGCCTGGAAGGAGTCCCGGCGCCGGACCGCCCGCTACACCAAGGAGGACTGGGCGAAGCTCCAGCAGGAGCAGGCCGCGCTCAACGAGCGGCTGGCCGCCGCGATGAAGGCGGGGGTGGCCTCGGGCAGCGCGGACGGCATGGCGCTGGCGGAGGAGCACCGCCTGCAGATCACCGGGGCGTTCTACGACTGCGGCCACGAGATGCACCGCTGCCTCGGCGAGATGTACGTCGCGGACCCGCGCTTCACCGCGACGTACGAGAAGGTGGCCCCCGGCCTGGCGCACTGGCTGCGGGACGCGATCGTCGCCAACGCGGATGCCCACCTGGCCGGTTGAGCTCAGGCCACGCCCCGGCCGAAGGCCCGGCGGTAGGCGGTGGGGGAGGTCCGCATGGTGCGGCCGAAGTGGTGCCGGAAGGTCGCGGCGGACTCGAAGCCGACGGCCGCGGCGATCTCCTCCACCGTCCCCTCCGGGGACTCCAGCAGCGACAGGCTGGCGGCGATGCGCTGGGTGATGACCCAGCGCATCGGGCTGGTGCCGTTGCGGGCGGTGAAGTGCCGCAGGTAGGAGCGGTCGGACATCCGGGCGGCCCGGGCCAGCCGGGTGATGGTCAGCGGGGTGGCCAGGTGGTCGAGGGCCCACTGCATGGAGCGGGCGATGCCGTCGTCCTCCTCCTCCACCGGGAGCACGGTGGCCTCGATGAACTGGGCCTGCCCGCCGTCCCGGTGGGGCGGCACGACGAAGCGGCGGGCCACCGTGTTGGCCACCTTGGCGCCGTGGTCGCTGCGCACCAGGTGCAGGCAGAGGTCGATGCCGGCCGCGCTGCCGGCACTGGTCAGCACCGAGCCGTTGTCCACGTAGAGCACGTCGGGGTTGACCTTCACCGCGGGGTGGCGCTGCTGGAGCAGCTCCGCGTACCGCCAGTGGGTGGTGGCCTCCCGGCCGTCCAGCAGTCCGGCGGCCGCCAGTGCGAACGCACCGGAGCAGATCGACACGATCCGGGCCCCGCGCTCGTGCGCGGTGCGCAGCGCGGCCACCAGCCCGGGGGAGACCTCGCCGCTGAACGCGTTGGGCACCCCGACCACCATCACGGTGTCGGCGGCGGCCAGCTCGTCCAGTCCGTGATGGGCCATCAGGGAGAAGCCGCCCACCGCGCCGAGCAGCTGCCCGGGGCGGTCCGCGCAGATCTTCAGCCCGTACCAGGGCGCGGCCAGCAGCCCGGCCAGCTCGGGCCTGGCCAGGCCGAACACCTCGACCACCACGCCGAGTTCGAACGGGGCCATGCCGTCGAAGGCGTACACCGCGATGGTGTGCACCGGCTCGGGGCGGGGGCCGATGCTGACCTGGACGGGGCGGGTGGTGGCGGGGTGGTCGGCCATCGGTGCTCCTGGCGCGGCGGTACGTGGTTGGCGGGATCTTGGCGAGTGTAGTCGTGGGCGCCACTGTCGGGGCGGGGTGTCCGGATCGGAAGATCGTCACGTCGGAAAGAGCGCACAACCGCCCACCAGGAGCCCGCAGATGACTACTGTCACCACCACCGCGACCTACAACGGTTCGCTCGGCGCCACCGTCTCCCCCGAGCGGGCCTTCGCCTTCCACGCCGAGCGCCTCGGCTGCCAGGCCGACCCGGCGGACGTCTGGTACGCGATGCGGGACGGCAAGCAGGACTTCACGATCGTGGACGTCCGGGCCGAGGGCTCGCACCGCAAGGCCCACCTGCCCGGCGCCATCAGCCTGCCGCTCGCCGAGATCACCGCCGAGCGGGTGGCCGAACTCCCGGCCGGCCTGCTGGTGGTCTACTGCTGGGGCCCCGCCTGCAACGGCTCCACCAAGGGCGCGATGAAGCTGGCGGCGCTCGGCCGCGAGACCAAGGAGATGATCGGCGGCCTGGAGTACTGGGTCCGCGAGGGCTGGCCGACCGAGGGCCGCCGGGCGATCGACCCGGCGAACGCCACCCCGAACGACCTCGGCCTGGTGTGCTGACCTGCGGCGATGCCCCGCGGAAAAAAGTTCTGAGGTCACCTGCAACCCCCCGGGGGGATGCACGTCTATCAGGGTGGGAGCAAGGGGAGCCGGGAGAACGGCCGAGCCCGGCGGCTCTCGCCAATTGACGGAGCACCACACCGCCCAGGGGGACCTGCACCATGAACGAGCCCGTTTTCCACCGTTTCGCGAAGAACATCACCGTCTCGCTCGCCGTCCTGGCCCCGCTCGGCCCGGCCGGCTGCTCCACCGCGCAGCCCTCCGCCCCGGCCGGTGTGCCCGCCGCGTTCTGAACCGGGCACAATCGCGCAGGTCAACAGCCGTCCGAACAGACATTTACCGTTGTGCCGCCCGCCGAGCGGGCCGTGCCGCGGAGGGAACGGAAGAGCGAGCATGTCCATAGCGATCGCACCCGCCCGGGGACTCTCCGGCGCGGGTGTGCTCAAGGGGTTCTGGAAGCTGCTGTTCGGGGCCGAGGCCGCCGAGCCCTACTCCGCCTCGGAGACCAGCACCAACCTCAAGGTCGTCCGGGTCGGCGGCCCCGGCGCGGAGCGCCCGACGCTCACCGAGCTCTACCACGCCCACCGGCTCGGGCTGGTGCGGATGGCCGTCCTGCTGGTGGACCGTCAGGACCTGGCCGAGGACGTGGTGCAGGACGCGTTCACCGCGCTGTACCAGCGCCACGGCGAGGACCTCGACAACCTGGAGAACGCGCTCGGCTACCTGCGCACCTCCGTGGTGAACGGCGCCCGCTCCGTGCTGCGCCGCCGCAGGACCGCCCGCGACTACGTGCCGCCGCACGAGGCCGACGCCGCCTCGGCCGAGGAGCAGGCCGTCCTCAACGACGAGCACCGCCGGGTGCTGGTGGCCCTGCAGGAACTGACCCCGCGTCAGCGCGAGGTGCTGGTGCTGCGGTACTGGTCCGACTTCTCCGAGGCCCAGATCGCCGAGACCCTGGGGCTCTCCCGGGGCGCAGTGAAGTCCACCGCCAGCCGGGCTCTGGATGCCCTCGAGAAGCACCTGGAGAAGGCCCGATGACCGCGAAGCCGACCGATCCCGACCGGCCCGAGTCGCCGACCGAGCAGCTGCTCCGCGCGGCCCTGGCCGCCCGCGCCGAGCAGGTGACGGCCCAGAACCTGCGCCCCGCCGCCCCGCCCACCCGACGCACGCGCAAGGTCCGCCCCTTCCACGTGGTCACCACCATCGCCATGTTCGGCCTGGCCGCCGGCCTCGCCATCGGCGTCCTCAACACCGGCGGCCACCCCGTCGCCGAGGACGTGGCCCCCGCCGTCACCGCCTCCGTGTCCCCCTCCCCGTCCCCGACGCCCACCGCGTCCCCGAGCGCCGAACTCACCCCGAGCGGATCGGCGTCGGCATCGGCGACCGAGACCGAGGAGCCGCCGGCCACGACCACCGTGGAATTCCACAAGGTCAAGGTCGAGGTCCCAGCGGGCTGGACGGTCGACGTCCGCGATCCGATGAGGCTCTGTCTGCGCGTCCCAGGGGCGGGTGTCGCCGCCAAGGGGGAGTGCCTGCCGCAGGGCGTGATGATCACGGCGTACGACAAGGGCGTGGAGCAGCTCTGGCCGAGCGAGGCGGACCTCGACTCCGATTCGGGCTGGTCCCACCAGCCGACCTGCTACCTGCCCGGGGACCCGGGGCCGACCGGCGTCGGTGACGACTACCGACGGATCGGGCAGCCGCAGCGCTCGCTGGTGACGCTCAACGGGAAGTACGTGAACAAGGTCCGCTGGCAGGTGGCCTGCGATGCCACCAGGCAGTACACCGCCCAGATGTGGGGGTTCCACAAGGAGCAGGTCTTCGTGAACGCCAACGGTCTGCCGGCGAAGTACCAGGCGGACCTCGAGGCGATCGTGGCCGGCCTCGACCTGACCGGACGCAAGGACCCCGGGCACGGTACGGACGTGAAGGTGACCTTCGGCGTCTCGTCCACGGCCCGTGAGGGGGACAGGACGGTGGTGACCTTCCCTGTCACCTGGACCAACGTCAGCTCCACCACCTACGCCTCCGTCGAGCCTGTGGTGGCCGGCCGGGAGGGCGCGGACCCCGCGGACGCTGCGGCGGTCGCCAAGCAGCCGGCCGGCACGCTGGAGCGCCAGGACGGCACGCGGTGGAAGCAGTTGCCGATGCTCCGGATCGGTGGAGGGATGGACTACGCCACGACCGGGCAGGACGCGGCCTTCCCGCTGGCACCGGGTAAGAGCCGGACCGTGACGTACCGGATGAAGCTCACCAACACCAAGCCGGGGATGGCGATGCGGATGACCGGAGCAGCCTATCTGCCCACGGCGGGTGGGGAGTTCAACTCGGTCGGCGACGCGGGTGAGTGGCCGATGGTCGGTGTGGGCTGATCCCTGACCGAGACGGCGGCCGCCCCCCCTGCCCGAGGGGGTGCGGCCGCCGCCGTGCGTGACCCTGCGTCAGCCGGTGAGGCGGGCCATCCAGGCCTCGACCTCGTCGGCCTGGCGGGGGAGGCCGGCCGAGAGGTTCTCGTTGCCCTCGGCGGTGACCAGGATGTCGTCCTCGATGCGGACGCCGATGCCGCGGTACTCCTCGGGGACGGTGAGGTCGTCCTGCTGGAAGTAGAGGCCGGGCTCGACGGTCAGGCACATGCCCGGGACGAGGTCGGCGTCGACGTAGTCCTCGCGGCGGGCCTGGGCGCAGTCGTGCACGTCGAGGCCGAGCATGTGGCCGGTGCCGTGCAGGGTCCAGCGGCGCTGCAGGCCCAGCTCCAGGACCTTCTCGACGTCGTACACCGAGGCGTCGATCAGGCCCCACGCCAGCAGCCGCTCGGCCAGCACCCGCTGGGAGGCGTCGTGGAAGTCGCGGAACCGGCCGCCCGGCTTCACCGCGGCGATGCCCGCCTCCTGGGCGTCGTAGACCGCGTCGTAGATCTTCCGCTGGAGCGGGGTGAAGGTGCCGTTGATCGGCAGGGTGCGGGTGACGTCGGCGGTGTAGAGGGTGTGGGTCTCCACGCCGGCGTCCAGCAGCAGCAGCTCGCCCGGGCGGACGTCGCCGTCGTTGCGGACCCAGTGCAGGGTGGTGGCGTGCGGGCCGGCGGCGCAGATGGAGCCGTAGCCGATGTCGTTGCCCTCGACCCGGGCGCGGCGCCAGAAGGTGCCCTCGATCCAGCGCTCGGAGGTGGCGACGGCCTGGCCGAGCTCGCGGACCACGTCGGTGAAGCCGTTGACGGTGGAGTCGCAGGCGGCCCGGAGCTGGGTGATCTCCCACTCGTCCTTGACCAGGCGCAGGCCGCTGAGGAAGGTCTTGAGCTCCTCGTCCTTCTCCTCGTCCAGCTGGTCCGCGAGCCCGGCCTCCAGGCCGGCGTCGTACTTGCGGACCAGCCGGGTCGGGGCGGCCGGGGCGGCCTGGAGCTCCTCGACGGCCTTGCGGACGTCGCGGCAGGGCAGGCCGAGCAGCTGCTCGGCCTCGGTCAGGCTGTGGCGCCGGCCGACCCAGAGCTCGCCGTTGCCGTCCAGCCAGAACTCGCCGTTCTCGCGGTTGGACCGCGGCAGCAGGTAGAGGTGGAAGTCGTGGCCGCCGCCCTCGCGGGGCTCGCCGACCAGGATCGCGTCCTCGGTCTGGTCGCCCGTCAGGTGGACGTACTCGCTCGCGGCGCGGAAGGAGTACTCGGTGTCGTTGGCGCGGGTGCGCAGGTTCCCGGCCGGGACGACCAGGCGCTCGCCGGGGTACGCGGCGGAGAGCGCGGCGCGGCGGGCGGCCGCGTACGGCGCCTGGGCCACCGGTTCCAGGCCGCGCAGCTCGGTGTCGGCCCAGCCGGACTTCATCGAGGCGGCCAGCTCGTCGGAGACCTCGCCGTACAGGCCGTTCTTGCGGCCCTTGACCGGCTGCTCCTCGGCGTCCTCGCCTGCGGCACCCTCGGGGTTCTCGGCTGCCGCCGGGCTGCGGTCCTCGGTCACTACGTCGCCTCCTTGCGATGTGGTCCCGCCTCGGCGCGTCGGATCGCGACGCACGTGGGCGGCCGTCGGCCCCCATGGTACGGATCGCCACCGAACGGCTGAGCGGGCACCGCCAGCGGGTCCGGACTCCGTCAGCCGCCCGGGGGGAGGAACTCAGTCGAAGCGGGCGGCCAGCAGCACCAGGTCGTCGGTGCCGCCGTCGGCGCCGGCGGCGGCCAGCAGGTGGGCGCAGAGCCGGTCCGGGTCGGCCCGCACCTCCCGGGGGGCGTCGGCGGCGGCCCGGCGCAGCGCGTTCTGCCCGGCGTGCAGGGTGGGGCCGCAGCGGCGGGCCAGGCCCTCGGTGTAGAGCACCAGCACGTCGCCCGGCCCGGCCTCGACCTCGACGCCGGGCGCCTCCCAGCAGCTGAGCATGCCGAGCGGGGCGGAGAGCGAGGTCTCCACGAACTCGGCGCCCTGACGGGTCACCAGCACGGGAGGGCAGTGCCCGGCCCCGGCCAGGGTGATCCGACGCTCCTCGGGCTGCACCCAGGCGTAGAGCGCGGTGGCGGTCCGGGCCGGCTCGGTGGTCTTGAGCAGCAGCTCCAGGTCGCCGAGGACGGAGACCGGGTCCTCGCCCTCCAGCACCGCGTACGCCCGCAGCGCGGCGCGCACCCGGCCCATCGCGGCGGCCGCGCCGGGCGCGGAGCCGGGGCCGGCACCCAGGCCGTCACCGGCCACGCTGCCGACGGTCAGGCCGAAGGTGCCGTCGGGCAGCGGGATGGCGTCGTACCAGTCGCTGCCGGCCGAGCGGTCCAGCGCGGCGGGCAGGCAGCGGGCGGCCATCCGCAGCCCGGCGCCGACGGGAAGGCGGTCCGGCAGCAGGCCGCGGCGCAGCGCCTCGGCCTGCCGCTCGGCCCGCTCCTGGTCGAGCTGGCGGGCCAGCAGCTGGGCGGCGAACTCGCAGTACCGGTGGGCCAGCAGGCGGCGGCCCGGGTCCGGCTCGGCCGGTTCGTCGTAGAACCAGGCGGCCGCGCCCAGCGGGCCGTCCTCGGGGGTGGCCAACGGGAGGGCGAAGCAGGCGCCCAGGCCGAGCTGCTCGGCCACCTCGCGGAACCGGGGACCGGCCGCCGGGTCCTCCGCCAGATCGGTGATCAGCAGCTGACCGGCCCCGTCGGGGTGGCTCAACAGGCCTGCGAACGGCCCGTGTTCGGCCGGGACGGTCTCCAGGGCGCCCAGCTCGGCCCGGTCCAGGCCGAGGCCGACCGGTCGGCCGGCGCCCCGGGCGGTGGTGGTGATCAGACCGCGCCGGGCGCCGAGCAGAGCGGCTCCGGACGCCAGCACGGTGGCCAGCGTGCCGGCCAGGCCGCGGGCCCGGGTGAGCAGCTCGGTGTGCTCCTGGAGCACCGTGAGATCGGACAGCTGTCCGGCCAAACGGTCCTGCAGGTCGGCCGTTCCGCTGGTGGCCAGGAAGCCGAGGTCCGGCAGCACGGCGGTGGTCGCCGCTGCCGGTGGCTTGGCGTCGGTCATGTCCCAACTCCCCACACATTGGTACGTGTCACGCAGGACCCTCAGGACCGCCCAAAAGGATTGCTATGTCACTACTCGGCATCAATCCACCACTTGTACACAGGCCGAAAGGGGCATGTCCAGAATCGGGACAAGGCCGGATGGCTGGTTCTCGCCCGCTCCCGCCCGCCCGTCGACCTGCCCGGACGCCGCGTGCGGCCGGACCGCGTCCGGGCCGGTGGGGCCGACGGTCCGTCAGGTGCCGTCGGCGATCGTAGGGTTCGCCCGCCGACCGGCCGCCCGGGCCGCGCGCCACTCACCCGTACGGTGGAACCGAAGGCTCCCGAGGAGCGTCCGTCCGGTCGTATGCGGGATTCTCGTTCCGGGCCGTCCGGCCCAGGCCCCGCCCCGGCCTGACCCCAGAGCCCCTCTGGCCCAGCGGTCCAGGAAGCGGCCGCGGAAGCGGAAAGGAACGAGCGCCGATGCCATGGTCACGTCCCCGACGGGGCACCGCCGGAGCACCCGGCCCCGCCGCCGGCCGGGTCTGGCTGCGCTGGCCGGGCAGTCGGCGCCGGGTCAGGGCCGCGCTGCGCGGAGCCGCGCTGGAGGCCGCCGGCCGCGGCTGGCCGGTGCTGCCGGGGGCGCACGCGGCGCCGGGCCGGCCCGGCGGCTGCTCCTGTGCGGACCAGGGCTGCCCCACGCCCGGCGCGCATCCGCACGAGCCGCCGCTGGTGGCGGCCACCACCGATGCCCGGATGGTGGGTTGGTGGTGGGAGCGGCGGAGCCCGGACGCCCCGGTGCTGCTGGCGACGGGGCGGACGGTCAGCGCGGTGAGCGTTCCGGCCAGGGCCGGGGCCCGCGCGCTGGCCTGGTTCGACCTGATGGGCCTGCCGGTCGGCCCGGTGCTGGCCGGACAGGGGCGGTACCTTCTGCTGGTGGCGCCGTACTCGCTGGCCGAGTTGGGCGAGCTGCTGGCCGAACAGCCGTGCGTGCCCGGGGTGATGCGCTACCACGGACCGGACGGGTACCTGGTGCTGCCGCCCTCGCGGGCCGGGTCCGGCTCGGCGCCGGCGCGGTGGGTCCGGCCGCCGGTCGGGGACCGGCCCTGGCTGCCCGAGGTGGGAGGCCTGCTCGGCGCGCTGATCGCGGCGAGTTCGGCTGACGCCGCCTCAACTTCCCTCGGAAAACAGTGAATCCGGCCGCTGGCGACGGGGGATGCACCAGCGACCGGACTGTTTAAATGGTAACAAAGATCCTCGTCCGCGCCAATTTGTCCAAGGACTCTGTCACCTGGGGTTTCTCCGTTCGGGCGGTGAATGTGACCGGAGTCACTCCGCCCGTGCGGATCCTCAGTTGAGGGTCACCTGACGGTTCACCAGATTGGCCCGGGCCTTGCGCTCCTCGACGGTCAGCGGGGCCTCCTCCGCCAGCGCGCCGGCCAGTCGCTCGGCGAACGCGGCGGCGGGCGCCTCGCAGTCGGCGGCGGTCATCGACTGCGGCAGGTCCCAGACCGGGACGGTCAGGCCGTGCGCACGGAACGAGCCGACCAGGCGGGTGTCCTCGCCCAGCGAGGAGTCGCCGGCCGCGTCCAGCCGGGCCAGCGCGTCCAGCAGCTGCTCCTCCGGAACCGTCATGACCCAGCGCAGGTGGTTCTTGTCCGCCGCGGCGCACCAGTACGAGGACGGCACGCTGGAGATCTTCTCGGTCGGGATGGCGGAGGCGTTGGCCCGCTCCAGGGAGGCGGCCACCTCGCCCTCGGCGGCCTCGGCGTCCTCCAGCCAGAACTCGAAGCCGGCGAACACCTCGGGGGTGAACTCGGCCTCCAGGTCCAGCAGTTCCTGCAGCCGGCGCCCGCCGGGCACCGTCCGGCGGGCCGGCACCGGGGTGCCCGGCTCGGTGGCCAGGGCCAGCTCCAGGGCGTCCGCCAGGTCGCGGCTCAGGTCGCCGGAGGAGGACTGGGTCTGCAGGCCGAGCAGGATCGAGCCGTCCTGGCGGCGCAGTGCGGGCCAGGCCAGCGGCAGCACGGTGGCCAGGGTGACGGACGGGACCGGGCCGTTGGCGGTGTCGGCCACGCCCTTGGCCAGGGTCAGCGGCACGGTGGCGGCGGGCACCAGCTCGCGCAGCGCGACCCAGTCGGCCTCACCGGGCAGACCCTCGAACGGGCGGTGCACCAGCTCCTGGACGGCGTGCGCGGCCTCCCGGCCGTGGCAGGCCTTGTACCGGCGGCCCGAGCCGCAGGGGCAGTCCTCACGGGCTCCCACCACGGGGATCTCACCCGGGGTCACGGCGGTGGACGGACGGCGCTGCGGCGACTTCTTGGCGGCCTTCTTGGCCATGGTGCGGCTCCCGGTACGGCGACTGGCTTGCCCCGGAAGCCTACTGAGCTTTCGGCCGCCACCGCGTCCGTGTCGCGCGTCGGGCCCGGACGGGCCGTCAGCCGCGGCACCGGGCCGGGCGCCGGACGGGGCGTCAGGCGGTGCGCGCCCCGTGGTCGGGGTGGAGCGGCAGTGCGGCCCAGACCGTCACCCGGCCCGGTGCGTCCCGCACGCCCCACTCGCTGGCCAGCCGTCCGACGATGGCCAGGCCGCGGCCGCCGCGCGCGGTGAGCGAGGGGCGGGCGGGGAGCGGCCGGGTGGCCGCGCCGCCGTCGGTGACCTCCAGGGTGAGCGAGCCGTCCCCGGGGAGCCGCCAACGGACCGTCACCCCTTCGGGTTCGCCGTCCTCGCCGCACCCCGCCCCGACCAGGACCGGGGCCGGGTAGCCGCCCGGCGCGTCGTCCTTGAGGTCGGCCAGCCTGCCCAGCGGGCGGGCGTAGCGACAGGAGTTGCTGAGCAGTTCGGACAGGATCAGGACAGCGTCGTCGATCACCGTCTCGTCCACCGAGCGGTCACCGAGATCACTGCGCAACCGGCGTCGTGCCGCTCCGACTCCGGCGGGCCCGTGCGGCACCGCCATGGTCGATGAAGTCGGCACCTCGTGTGCCATCATCAACGCCACCCCCGGACCTCCTTCAGCATTCGCCGAGGGATGGATGCCCCTTGGTAATGCGTCGGAAACGGGCGTTCATCGATCGCGGCACGACATTAACGGCCGTGGTAACTCGCGGTGGGCACATGGTGATTGGCTGCTCACGGAACGTCGTGAAAACGACCGGAATTGGCCACTCCAGGTGTTCTGCGCCGCAGTTCACGCCCGTTCACAACCGTGCGCGGGTGATTACCGGCCGACTTGACGTACTTATCGGCCGAGTTGACTCAGAACCGCTCGCGGCCGGTTGGTGATGATGGCCTCGACGCCCAGTTCCAGGCAGAGCTCGACGTCGGCCGGCTCGTCCACCGTCCACACGTGCACCCGGTGCCCGGCCCGGCGCAGGGCCGGCACCAGCCCGGGGTTGGCCCGCACCAGTTCGATTCCGGGGCCGGCGATCCGGGCCCCGCCGGGCAGCACCCGGGTGCGGCCGATCAGCGGCAGCCGGCGCTCCAACAGGTAGACGGTCGGCACCGTCGGGGCGGCCCGGCGGACCCGGTGCAGCGAGAGCTCGGAGAAGCTCATGATCCGGACGGCGGACTCCTCCGCGCTGTCCGGCAGCAGGCCGAAGCGGGCCAGCTGGCGGAGCAGCTCGGCCTCGGTCCGCCCGGCGTACCGGGTGGGGTGCTTGGTCTCGATGGCCAGCTCGATCCGGCGGCCGGCGTCCACCGCCAGCTCCAGCAGCTGCTCCAGGGTGAGCACCGGGCTGGGCTCGGGGGCGTCCGGGTGCTTCCAGGAGCCGAAGTCCATCGCCTCCAGCTGAGCCAGCGTCAGGGCGGAGACCGCGCCCCGGCCGTCGGAGGTGCGGTGCACGGTGCGGTCGTGGACGCAGACCAGCTTGCCGTCGGCGGTCAGCCGGACGTCGCACTCCAGGCCGTCCGCGCCCTCCTCGATCGCCAGCCGGTACGCGGCGAGGGTGTGCTCGGCACGGGCCGCGGAGGAGCCGCGGTGGGCGATCACCTTCACCGCCGCGCGGTCGGGGGTGTTCGTCGAGGTCAAGGCCTGGTCCCGGGTGTCCACGCGGACCACCCTACGAGGCGGCCGGTGGACGTCGGCCGCCGCCACGGGAAACTCCGGGTGAAGTCCCCGTGGCGGCGGAGCCGCGCCGCTACTTCCCGCGGGGCTGGACGGCCAGGGTGGCCAGACCGGCCACCAGGAAGGCGAACAGCGAGGCCGAGGTCCAGGCCTGCGGCGTGAAGCCCACCGAGGACTGCAGGTCCTGCCAGAAGCCCTGCCACCCGTCGATCGCGGTCGGCGCGATGAACTGGTAGGTCGCGAAGCCCAGCGCCCACGGCAGCAGCATCAGCGGCCGGGCCGGCGCGTCCTCGTCCAGGTTCCAGCCGCGGCGGCCGGTGCCGAGGAAGTAGTCGGCCGCCAGCACCGCGAACATCGGCACGAAGACCGCGCCGATCAGGCCGAGGAAGGCGTAGTAGGAGGCGGTGAACTCCTCGATGTTCAGCGCCAGCACCGTCACCAGGGCGCCGATCCCGCCGGTCAGCAGGCGGCGGTCCACCTTCGGCAGCAGGTTCTGCACCGACATCGCGGTGGAGTACACGTTGGCGAAGGACTGGTCGGTCTCCCGGATCACCAGCACCAGCAGGAAGGCCCAGCCGGCCGCGACGCCGGTGAAGGAGGAGAAGATCCGGGTCGCGTCGCCGTCGGACTGCAGCAGTGCCACCACGCCGAGCAGGTAGCACCACACCTGTGCCAGCGAGTAGCCGGAGAAGGTGGCCCAGTAGGCGGAGGAGGCGGTGCGGGCGTGCCGGGTGTAGTCGGCGGCCAGCGGCACGAAGGAGATGGAGACCGCGATGATCGCGTCGGTCGCGGTCAGGAAGCCGGTCCAGTTGCCCGCACCGGGGTTCGGCACGCCCTGGCGGACCAGCTGGACGGTGAAGTACACCATCGCGATGCCCACCGCGATGGTCACGTACTTGCGCAGCACCGCGATCGAGCCCAGCGGCCAGATGGTCAGCGCCGTGGTCAGCACCCCGGCCAGCAGCACGAACAGCCACCGCCAGCCCTGGGTGCCCGTCACCTCCTGGGCGCCCATCGCGATCACCAGCAGCTCGTACACGCCCCAGCCGATGCACTGGGCGATGTTCAGCACCGTCGGCACGTAGGACAGCCTGGTGCCGAACAGGCCGCGCAGCAGGGCCATCGCGGGGGCGCCGGTGCGGGCGCCGATCAGCGCGGCGACGCCCAGCATCGAGGTGCCGATCGCGGTGCCGGCCACCGTCGCGGTGATCGCGGCGGCCAGCGAGAGCTCGGCGCCCTTGACGCCGATCACGGTGGCGGCGCTGGTGAAGCCGATCAGGCTGACGCCGAGGTTGGCCCAGAGCGAGAAGAGCGCCCGGAAGTCCAGCGTGCGCGGCGGCGCGGTGTCGAGGACCAGCGGCGCCTCGGCTCTCGCGGAGACGTCTTGGACAGGGGCAGGCGAAGCAGCCGTCATGGCCGAAGCTCCCTACGCCGGCATTACCCGGACAGGTTCGAGCGGTCTGCGCTCCCTCGCCGCACGGCCAGCTGCTGCATGGCGTACGGTCGTTCCGCGCACTCTCAGCCTGGACGGTCCAAGCTCCCGCGTGTCAGTTTGGAGCGCCAGGCTAGCCGCAGGACCGTCGAACACCAAGGCGGGGCCCAAGGCGTGGGATGTCGGGAACGGCTAAGGATTCTCACCAATCCTTCAGAACGCTCCTTACGACAACTGAATCGGACATGCGGAAAACTGTGGCCCAAGGTCCTGTCAGCTATGGAGGTCGTCCGTGAGCACCGAGCACGTGAGTGGGGACTCGCGTCCCGAGGAGGAGCGCACCTCCACGGCCCGGGAGGCGGCTGACACCGCGTCAACCACCGCCCCCGCCGCGCCCGCCGACACGGTGGCCCTCGGCAAGGTCGCGCCCCCGGCGCCCTCCTACCTGGACGCGCCGCCGCCGGTGCTGCCGCCCGCGCCCGCCGCCCCGCCGGCCCCCGCGCCCGCCGCGCCGCCCGCCGCGCCCGCTGCCGCCGCCCCGTCCTACCTGGACGCGCCGCCGCCGGTGGTCCCGTCCGAGAACCCGTACGCGGTCCCGGCCGCCGCCCCGCTGCCGCCGGTCGCCGACCCGCACGGCCACCCGCACCCGCACCCGCAGGCGCACCCGCACCCCTTCGGCGCGGGCACCCCGCTCGGCGGCTGGGCCGCCCCGCCCGGTGGCGGCGGCCCCGGTCTGCCCGGGTACCCGGAGTTCCCGGGCGCGGCCACCCCGGTGCCCGGCCGCAAGCGCGGCGGTCTGATCGCCCTGGTCGCGGCCGTCGCCCTGCTGGCCGGTCTGGCCGGCGGCGCGATCGGCGTCTCCGTCGCCGACCGGGACGGACGCACCTCGTCCTCCTCCGGCCGGGGCTCCAGCACCACGGTGCAGGCCAGTCAGAACCAGCAGGCGGTCAACCGGGCGCCCGAGTCGGTCGCCGGGATCGCCAACAAGGCGCTGCCGAGCGTCGTCACCATCAAGGCGCAGGGCTCCGGCGAGTCCGGCACCGGCACCGGCTTCGTCTTCGACACCGAGGGCCACATCCTCACCAACAACCACGTGGTGGCCCCGGCCGCCAGCGGCGGCAAGCTGACGGTCCGCTTCTCCGACGGCTCCTCCTACGCCGCCTCGGTGGTCGGCCGGGCCCAGGGCTACGACGTCGCGGTCATCAAGCTCGACAACCCGCCGAAGGACAAGCTCGTCCCGCTGGCCCTCGGCGACTCGGACAAGGTCGCGGTCGGCGACGCCACCATCGCGATCGGCGCCCCGTACGGCCTGGAGGGCACCGTCACCACCGGCATCGTCAGCGCCAAGGACCGCCCGGTCGCCTCCGGCGACGAGACCAGCGCGCAGGCCTCCTACATGAACGCGCTGCAGACCGACGCCTCGATCAACCCGGGCAACTCCGGCGGCCCGCTGCTCGACGCCTCCGGCGCGGTGATCGGCATCAACTCGGCCATCCAGTCGAACAGCAGCGGCTCCGGCCGGGCCGGCTCGATCGGCCTCGGCTTCGCCATCCCGATCAACCAGGCCAAGCGCGTCGCCGGCGACCTGATCGCCAACGGCACCCCCGTCTACGCGATCCTCGGCGTGCTGCGCAACGACGACTACAAGGGCGACGGCGCCCAGATCCAGACCTCCTCCGTCCAGGGCAAGCCCGCCGTCACCCCCGGCGGCCCCGCCGACCAGGCCGGCCTCAAGCCCGGCGACGTCATCACCAAGCTCGGCGGCCACGTCATCGACAGCGGCCCCACCCTGGTCAGCGAGATCTGGACCTACAAGCCCGGCGACAAGGTCGAGGTCGAGTACACCCGCGACGGCAAGACCGCCAAGACCACCGTCACCCTCGGCGAGCGCAAGGGCGACAACTAAAGGGTGTGCACGGATCCCCGTGGGAACCGTTAGGCTGACCTCCGCCTGGAGAGTTGCCCGAGCGGCCTAAGGGACCAGTCTTGAAAACTGTCGTGGCGTGACCCGTCACCGTGGGTTCAAATCCCACACTCTCCGCTGCGGCGAGGCCCCCGACCACCAGGTGGTCGGGGGCCTCGGTCGTTCCCGAGAGGGCGTCAGATCAGCAGGCCGCCGCTGACCTCCAGGCGCTGGCCGGTGGTCCAGCCGGCGGCGGGGGAGGCGAGGAAGGCGACCATCTCGGCGATGTCCTCGGGGGAGCCGATGCGGTCGAGGGCGGAGAGGGCGGCGAGTGAGGCGGCCGCCTCGGGAGTGGTGCGGCGGCGGGCGTTCATGTCGGTGGCGACGTAGCCGGGGGCCACGGTGTTGACGGTGATGTTGCGCGGGCCGAGGTCCTTGGCCAGGGCCAGGGTGAGGGCTTCCAGGGCGCCCTTGGTCATGGCGTAGCCGATCGACTCGGGGAAGGAGACCCGGGTGGCGGCGGAGGAGATGTTGACGATCCTTCCGCCCTCGCGCAGGTCGGGCAGCAGCCGCTGGATCAGCAGCAGCGGTGAGCGGGTGTTGACCAGGTGCAGCCGGTCGTAGTGCTCGGCCGAGAGTTCGGCCAGGTGGCCGCCGCCGGAGAGGGCGGCGTTGTTGACCAGGACGTCCAGGCCGCGGTCGGCGCCGACCGCGGCGAGCGCCTCCCAGAGCCGTGCGCAGAGCAGGTCGGGCCCGTCGAGCTCGGCCAGGTCGGCGCCGGCCGCGACGGCCCGGCCGCCGTCCTTCTCGATCAGCCGCACCGTCTCCTCGGCGGCGGCCTCGTTCACCCCGTAGTGGACCACCACCAGTGCGCCGTCGGCGGCCAGTCTGCGGGCGATGCCCCGGCCGATCCCCCGGCTGGCACCGGTGACCAGTGCGGTCTTGCCCTCCAGTGCTCCCATCGGAGCCCCCTCTCCGGTCGGAAATCCTTCGCGGCGATCCAACCACAGTGCGGTGATGGGTATGTGACGGAGTGACAGAAGCGGGATTGTCCGTGTCGGGGTGCGGGCGGAGAGTCGTTCGTACGGTGGGGGAGCGGCTTCGACGGAGAGGCGGGCGGGCGCGATGGGCATCCCTGGAGAGGACACGCCGGCGGTCCGCGGCGGGCACGTGCTGGCGGAGGCGTCCGCAGGTCTGCCGCAGGTGATCCTGATCGCGGACGGCGGCGAGGAGCGGGTGGCGCTGCGGGCCCGGGAGATCCTGGAGGCGGCGGGGGTGGCCACCCGGGTGGTGGCGATGTCCTGTCCGGCGCGCTTCGACCGCCAGCCGCGCGAGTACCGGGAGCGGGTGCTGCCCCGCGGTGCCGGGGTGCGGGTCTCGGTCGGGGCCGGCGCCTCGCTGGGCTGGTACGCGCTGGCCGGCCAGGCCGGTGCGCCGGTGGGCCTGGCGGGCGCGGGCCTGTCGGCGCCGTACCAGACGCTGTACGAGCAGGTGGCGTTCGCCGCCGAGCGGGTGGCCGCGCGGGCCCGGCTGAGGCTGGCCGAGGTGCGCGACCGCGCCGCCTGATCCACCACGACACGCAGGGCCCCAGGGCGCCGTCCGGCTTCGCCGGGCGGCGCTCCGTCGTTCCCGTCCCCGGCCGGCGATCTGACGCAGTACCGGGCCCGGTGCCTCAGGAAGAGCCGATGTGGCGAAGTGACCGACGGACCACCGGGAATTCGGGAATTCCGATGCCAGGAATTTCGTCGACGACCGGTCAATTGCCAAAACAATCCAACCGGACGGTTCCTAGTGACACGGTTGTGTCCACCTGACGGAGTGTCAAAGTCGCCGTTGACCAGCCACTTTGTGCTGCTCAAACTCAAGTAAAGGTTGCCTTCCGCACTGAATCCACAACATTGTCCGGATATTCGGCAGCCGCGCTTTCCGGGCAAATGGAAAAGAATTCATGACCACGGAGGTTCTGAGTGAGTAGCGACGTCATGGCGGCACAGTCGGCCCCGGCCGGCCCGCCGCTGTCGGAGAGCGAACTCCAGTACTGGAAATCTCTCCCCGCCCAGCAGCAGCCTGCCTGGGAGGACGCCGAGCAGCTGTCCCGGGTGACCGCCGAGCTGTCCGACCGCCCGGGGCTGGTCACCCCGGCGGAGCTCGCCGAGCTCCGCGGCCTGCTGGCCGAGGTGGCCACCGGCCGCCTCCAGGTGGTCCAGTCCGGCGACTGCGCGGAGGACCCGGCGGAGTGCGAGCCGGGCTACGTGACCCGCAAGGTGGGTCTGCTGGACGCGATGGCCGGGGTGGTCTCGATGAACACCCGGCGCCCGGTGCTGCGGATCGGCCGGATGGCCGGTCAGTTCGGCAAGCCGCGTTCCAAGCCGACCGAGACGGTCGCCGGGGTCGAACTCCCCGTCTACCGGGGGCACATGGTGAACAGCCCCGAGCCCGACCCGGAGCTGCGCCGGCCGGACCCGACCCGGCTGCTGGCCGGCTACGACGCCGCCGCGCGGGCCTTCGACGCGCTGCGCGAGCGTGCCGACGCAGGCCTGGCCGCCGCCGGTGCCCCGGTGTGGACCAGCCACGAGGCGCTGCTGCTGGACTACGAGGTGCCGATGCTGCGCCGCACCGACGACGGTCGGCCCTACCTGGCCTCCACCCACCTGCCGTGGATCGGCGACCGGACCCGCCAGCTGGACGGCGCGCACGTGGCGCTGCTGGCCTCGGTGGCCAACCCGGTGGCCTCCAAGGTCGGTCCGAGCATGAGCATCGAGGACCTGCTGACGCTCTGCCGCACGCTCGACCCCGAGCGCGAGGCGGGCCGGCTGGTGCTGATCGCCCGGATGGGTGCCGACAACGTGGCCGGGAAGCTGCCCGCGATGGCGGCCGCGGTCAAGGCCGAGGGGCACCCGGTGGTCTGGCTGACCGACCCGATGCACGGCAACACGGTCAACGGGCCGGGCGGGCTGAAGACCCGTCTGGTGGAGACCGTGGTCCGCGAGGTGCGCGCCTTCCAGGACGCGCTGCTGAGCGTCGGCGCGGTCCCGGGTGGTCTGCACCTGGAGACCACGCCGGACGAGGTGACCGAGTGCGCCCGGGACGAGCGCCAGCTCGACCGGATCGGCGAGAAGTACACCAGCTTCTGCGACCCCCGGCTCAACCCGGAGCAGGCACTTGAAGTCGCGGCTGCCTGGCGGGGCTGACCCGGCCCGGCGCCACTCCTCCTACCGGCCGACGACGGTCGATCCTCCTCGATCTTTGGGGTCGAAATGAGCATTCACGGAATGGAAAACAAGGTCGCGATGGTCACCGGCGCGGCCGGCGGCATCGGTGAGGCGGTCGTCCGAGGGCTGGTCGAGCGAGGTGTGACGGTCGCCCTGGTCGACCGGAACGGCGACCGGCTGGAGGACATCGCCAAGGAGCTGCGGAACGCGGGCGGGCGGGCGGAGGCGTTTCCGGCCGACGTGACCAGCAGCACCGATGTCGAGGAGGTGGTGGACTCGATCGAGCGTCAGCTCGGCGGGATCGACTACCTGGTGAACGGGGCCGGCGTGCTCCGGCTCGGTCCCGCCAAGGAGCTGACCGACCAGGACTGGGCGACCACCTTCGCGGTTAACACCACCGGGGTGTTCTTCATCTCCCGCGCGGTGGTCAACCGGATGGTGGAGCGCGGGCACCGCGGCGCGATCGTCACGGTGGCGTCCAACGCCGCCGGCACCGCGCGGGTGGACATGTCGGCGTACGCGGCCTCCAAGGCGGCGGCCACCATGTTCACCAAGTGCCTGGGCCTGGAGGTCTCCAAGTACGGCATCCGCTGCAACGTGGTGGCGCCCGGCTCGACCGACACCCCCATGCTCACCGCGCTCTGGTCCGACGGTGACGACAGCGCCTCGCGGGCCTCGATCGAGGGCGTGGCCGAGGTCTTCCGGGTGGGCATCCCGCTCGGGCGGATCGCGCAGCCCTCGCACATCGCGGACGCGGTGCTCTTCCTGCTCTCGGACCAGGCCGCGCACATCACCATGCACGACCTCACCGTCGACGGAGGCGCCGCGCTCGGGCACTGACCAGG
This sequence comes from Kitasatospora sp. NPDC004289, assembly GCF_053602875.1. Taxonomy (NCBI): domain Bacteria; kingdom Bacillati; phylum Actinomycetota; class Actinomycetes; order Kitasatosporales; family Streptomycetaceae; genus Kitasatospora; species Kitasatospora sp. NPDC004289. Next base: position 164,662 of record NZ_JBSGEL010000001.1, read on the forward strand.
GCCGGCGCCCCACCGCCGGCCGCCGGAGCTGCGGGTCGCCCCACCGGCCCGCAGCCGCCCCGACGCCGCGTCGGCAACCGTACGGAACAGCAGAGTTGAGAGGACAAGCGTCATGGGGATCCCGACCATCAGCCCGTACCCGATGCCCCAGCAGGGCGACCTGCCGGAGAACACCGTCCAGTGGACGGTGGACCCGGCCCGCGCGGTGCTGCTGATCCACGACATGCAGAAGTACTTCCTCAAGCCCTTCGAGGCCGGCGAGTCCCCGGTCACCCAGCTGGTGGCCAACGCCACCCTGCTCCGGGACCGCGCCGCCGAGCTCGGCATCCCGGTCGCGTACACCGCCCAGCCCGGCGGCATGACGCCCGAACAGCGAGGCCTGCTCAAGGACTTCTGGGGCCCGGGGATGACCATCGACGCCGAGCACAAGCAGGTGGTCGAGCCGATCGCCCCGGCCGAGGGCGACCTGGTGCTGACCAAGTGGCGCTACAGCGCGTTCCACCGCACCCAGCTGCTGGAGTTCCTGCGCGAGCAGGGCCGGGACCAGCTGGTCGTCTGCGGGGTCTACGCCCACATCGGCGTGCTGGCCACCACCCTCGACGCCTACACCCACGACATCCAGCCGTTCCTGGTCGGCGACGCGATCGCCGACTTCACGCTCGACTACCACCGGATGGCGCTCAAGTACGCCGCCGAGCGCTGCGCGATGGCGGTCACCACCAAGGCCGTGCTCGCCGACCTGGACTGAGCGGACGGAGCCGGAACGCGACGGACCAAGCACCAGAAGCGGCGCCAACGGACAATGGAGGAGAGCAACATGACGGACAGTCAGGCCGGGCAAGAGCTGCTGGAGCGGATCCTCTCCGGGCGGCAGTCCGGCTACGCCCTGCTGTACCGGCCGGAGGCCGGCGGGCCGGGCCGGGTGGACGTGCTCGGCGGAGAGGTGGCCGAGGTCGCCCGGCTGGCCGACATCCCGCTGGCCGAAGGGGAGCCGACCGCCACCGGCCGGGCCGAGCACGAGGTGCTCGCCCTGGTGCCCTACCGCCAGATCGCCGAGCGCGGCTTCGCCGCCGCCGACGACGGGGCGCCGCTGCTGGCGCTCGCCGTGCGGGAGCAGGCCTCGCTGCCCCTCGACCAGGTGATCGCGCAACTCCCCGACCAGGCGATCGAGTTGGCGAACGGCGCGTTCGACGTGGACGACCAGGAGTACGCCGGTGTGGTCCGGCAGATCCTGGCCGAGGAGATCGGCAACGGCGAGGGCGCCAACTTCGTGATCCGGCGGGCCTTCGTCGCCGACATCACCGACTACACCCCGGCGGCCGGCCTCACCTTCTTCCGCCGTCTGCTGGAGCGCGAGCGCGGCGCCTACTGGACCTTCGTCATCGACACCGGTGAGCGCACCTTCGTCGGCGCCACACCCGAGCGGCACATCAGCCTCTCGGGCGGCGTCGCGGTGATGAACCCGATCAGCGGCACCTACCGCTACCCGGCCGGCGGGCCCGAACTCACCGGCGTGCTCTCCTTCCTGGCCGACCCCAAGGAGGCCAACGAGCTCTACATGGTGGTCGACGAAGAGCTCAAGATGATGGCCCGGATCACCGAGTCGGGCGGCCGGGTGACCGGCCCGCACCTGATGGAGATGGCCCGTCTGGCGCACACCGAGTACTTCATCGAGGGCGAGACCTCGCGCGACCCGCGGGAGATCCTGCGCGAGACGCTGTTCGCCCCCACCGTCACCGGCAGCCCGCTGGAGAGCGCGGCCAAGGTGATCAAGCGTTACGAGCCCAAGGGCCGCGGCTACTACAGCGGCCTGGTCGCGCTGATCGGCCGCGACGCGGAGGGCGGCCGCACGCTGGACTCCTCGATCCTGATCCGCACGGCCGAGATATCCGCCGCCGGCCGCCTGAGCATCGGCGTCGGCGCCACCCTGGTCCGCGATTCCCAGCCGGAGTCCGAGGTCGCCGAGACGGCGGCCAAGGCGGCCGGCCTGCTGGCCGCGTTCGCCACCCGCCCGGCGGGCGCCGCCGCCCCGGCCGAGCCGGTGCGCTTCGCGCGGCACCCGGACGTGCTGGCCGCCCTGGCCCAGCGCAACCTCGCGCTGGCGCCGTTCTGGCTGGAGGACACCGCGGAGCGCAAGCGCCCCGTCCCCGGGCTGGCCGGCCGCCGGGTCCTGGTGGTGGACGCCGAGGACACCTTCACCGCCATGTGGGACCACCAACTCCGGTCGCTGGGGCTGGAGGTGACGCTGCGCCGGTTCGACGAGGAGTACTCGCTGGACGAGGACTGGGACTTGGTGCTGCTCGGTCCCGGCCCGGGCGACCCGCAGGAGGTGGACCACCCGAAGATCGCCCACCTGCACGGCGCCACCCGCCGGCTGCTGGCCTCGGGCACGCCCTTCCTCTCGGTCTGCCTGAGCCACCAGGTGCTCTGCGCGGTGCTCGGCCTGGACCTGGTCCGCCGGGAGATGCCCAACCAGGGCGTGGCCAAGAAGATCGACCTGTTCGGCCGGACCGAGCTGGTCGGCTTCTACAACACCTTCGCCGGGCACTCCGAGCAGGACCTGCTGCGGCTCCCGCTCGGCGACGGCGGGGCCGAGGCCGAGGTGGAGGTCAGCCGCGACCCGGCCAACGGCCAGGTGCACGCGCTGCGCGGGCCCGGCTTCCGCTCCATGCAGTTCCACCCCGAGTCGGTGCTGAGCCAGGACGGCCTGCACATCATCACCGACACCCTGGTCTCGCTGCTCGCCTCCTGAGCCCGGACCACCCCCGACCCGTGCGGGGCGGCCCCCCTCCCCGGCCGCCCCGCACGAAGGCCTTCCACGAACCGATCCGGCCGAGTTGGAGCAGTCACATGCGCGTTGTCGTGGTCTGGTGGGACCTCGCCGAGTCGAAGGCGGGCATCGAGGAGCTGCGGGCCTTCCTGCGGGACGAGGCGGTCGAGCGCTTCACCGGTCACCCCGGGCTGGTCCACAAGAGCTGGATCTCCGACCTGGAGGCCAACCGCTGGGGCGCGGTCTTCCTCTGGGAGTCCGCCGAGGCGGCGGGGCGTCCGCTCCCGCCCCGGGCCGCCGAACTCATCGGCTACCCGCCCACCCACCGCTGGGCCTTCGACGTCGAGGCCGGCGTGCTGGGGGCCGAGTACCGGCTGGCCGGTCTGGCCGGACTCGGCCTGGCGTTCGACTGACGGCCGCTCGGCTGCCCGCTCAGGGCCCCGCCCGGGCCCGACCGGCCGGAGCGCGTGGGTCGAAGTGACGTAGAGCGCGGCTGAGTTGACGGTGCTCTGGCAGGAGGCCCCGCCCCGGGTCGTAGACTGGCGGCCGATCCGATCGGGGAGGGGCCGATGGCGGCTGAGCCGCTCCGGCGGCTGCGTGCGGCCGCCGTCAACATCGACGGTGTGATGCTCGACGACACCTTCAGTCCGGTGATCCACCACTTCGTCACCAGCCGGGGCGGCGCGTACACCGCGGAGGTGGAGCGCCGGATCTTCTCGCAGGACCAGCGCAGCGCTGCTGCTGCCGCCGCCGAGGCGGCCGGCCTGGACTGGCCGGTGGAGCGCGTCCTGGAGGTCTACTTCCGGGAGCGCGAGGAGTACCTGGCCCGGCACCCGATCCAAGTCCTCGACGGCGCACCCGAGATGGTGACCCGGCTGCGCGCACTGGGCCTGCGGACGGTCTGCTACGGCGGCCTGTCCAGAGCCCACTTCGAGCGCGAACTCGGCGCGCACACGGCACTGTTCGACGATCCGGGCTATGTGTGCACCGACGGATTCCGCCCCGGTGTCCGGGAGATCGTCGTGGACGTGCTGGGGCTGCGCCACGACGAGGTGCTCTTCGTCGACGACGTGGCCCGGGTGGCCGAGGCCGCCCGTGGGCTGGGGACGGCGTTCATCGGTCACCCGAGCGGGTTCGAGCACGGCTTCCAACCGCGGCTGATGCGGGAGGCCGGGGTGCGGCACCTGGCGGCGGAGCCTGCCGAGGTGGACGAGGCACTGGTGCGCGCGGTGGACGAGGAGGCCGCCACCGGGAGGCTGTGGAGCTGAGGCCGAAGAGCCGGGCGTGACGTGGCGTCAGGCCGGGCTGCACACCCACGGGTGGCTGAGCTCGGCGGTGACCCGGCCGCGGCCGGACGAGGAGACGGCACCGGTGCGGCTGCCGCGGAGCAGACAGGTGGGCACGGTCAGCGTGCTGGCGAAGACCGTCCGGCCCCCCTGCTCGGCGCGGACCGAGACGGTGCGCCGGTTCGGATGCTCGACGGGCAGCTCGACCGCCTCGACGAAACAGGGCGCGTCGAACTCCACGTAGTGGCTGAACTCCGAGCTGGCCGAGGAGACCAGGGCCGCCTCCGGCACCATGATCCGGGCCGCCTGCCGGGCCGCCTCCAGCATCACCATGCCCGGGACGTGGTCGCCGGGGTGGTCGAAGAGCACCGGGTGCCGGGTGTCCAGCCGCAGCTGCCAACGGTCCCGCTCACCGGTGGCCGAGAGCACCACGTCCGCCGGGGAGAGCCGGCCGACCAGGGCGGGATCCACCGGCGGGGTCGGCTGCACGTGGACGAGCGGTGACACCACCCGGTTCTCCCGGACCCGGCGGTAGACCTCGGGGCTCATGAAGGTGGCGCTCACGTTGGCGACGGCGGCGATCTGACCGTCCCTCAGCAGCGTCATCTGGTACCGCAGACCGGCCACCCGGCGCCCGTGCTGCCTGGTCACTGTCGTGCTGACCAGCACCTCCAGCTCGGCCGGAGTGTCACGGACGGTGAGCTGGTGGAGTACCGCGGTGAACTCCAGGTCGTGCAGCAGAAAACGGCTCGTGAGAGGTACGGCGAACTCAGCGTGGGCGAGTAGAGTACCAACCTGCCGGATGGTTTCTGCTATGAGAGTGGAGTCGTGGTGAAGGCCGTCGGGCGAGCCGAAGAAGCTGTGGCCGCGGGGCCACTGGGCCGAGACCGAGAAGAACCGGTCGTCGATCCGGCGCCAGCGGGTCAGCAGGACCTCGGCCACGGCGGCGCGGTGCACCAGCTCTTTGGGCACAGTGGTGGTGAAAGACGCAGGTGGGGCCAGTAGGGAGTGCAGGGAAGTGGTGCTTGTCGGGCGGTGCACCGCCTCGACTCCGAATGCGGTGGCCGAGAGCAGGTCAGACATGGTCCCCCCCAAAGGATCACTGTCAGCAGACGGGCGACGACGCGCGGCAGGCACTTAGAATACAGGGCAGCCGGTTTATTTGTAGACCCTGATACCTCGAACTCCGACAGCAGTTCAATGCCTGTCATGAACGGATCAAAGCAAGACGGGAGAGAGCCAGCCCATGGCACAGCAGGAACGGGCGGTCCAGACCAGGAGGAGCATCCTGCTCGGCGCGGCCCAGGTGTTCGACGAGTACGGATATGACGCCGCCTCGATCAAGGAGATCCTGGTCAGGGCCCAGGTGACGAAGGGCGCCCTCTACTTCCACTTTCCGTCGAAGGAGGAGTTGGCCCGGGGCGTGCTCCAGGAACAGACCGTCTATCTGGACATTCCGGAGAACGTCTCGAAGCTCCAGGAATTGATCGACCTGACGATGGCGGTGGCTCACATGCTTCCCGTCTCGCCGCTGCTGCGGGCCGGCCTGCGGCTGGCCATGGAGCGGGGTTCGGTCGACTTCTCGGACAGCAATCCGCTACTGGCCTGGGCCGGGGTGTGCGGGGGTCTGCTGGAGAAGGCGAAGGGGCTGGGGGAGGTGCTGGCGCAGGTGGACGCCAAGGAGACGGCCGAAATGCTGGTCGCCAGCTTCGCCGGGGTGCAGACCTTCTCCCAGGCGGCCACCAACCTGGCCGACATGGAGGAGCGGGTCTCGGTGCTCTGGCGGCACCTGTTGCCGACCATCGCACTGCCGGCCACCCTGGTGCGGCTCGACGCGGCATCCGGCCGGGGGGCCAGGGTGCTGGCGATGGCCGGCCAGGACTGAGCACGGGGCGGCGTCGGGAAGGCGGAGGGGCAGACACTCCGTCGGAACGGCACGTCAGCGGGCCGAGTGGCCTGCCCGCCCCGCGACGGAGGCCGCGATCGGTTCGCCGATCGGATCCCCGGCCGGAACGTCCACGGAGGGACGGGGCGAGGTGCGGATGTCGTCCAGCTGGTCCGCGGGGACCAGCAGCGGGAGCACGGCCTGCCAGAGCCGGGTGATCACCTTGGGCTCCAGCCAGTCCCGGTCGCGCCGGGCGATGATCTCCACCCCCGCGGTGGCGGCGGCGAGCAGCCCGGCCGCCTCCTCGACCCCGGCCTCGGGGTGCATGCGGCCCGCCGAGGCGCTGCGGGAGAGCTGACGGGTGATCAGGCGGATCCAGGCCGGATGGGGGTTCGGTCGCTGCTGCTCGGCCAGCCCGTTGTCGTCGGTGAGCCGCAGGCCGGCCCGGAAGACGATGTCGGTGGCCAGCAGGTGCGCCAGGCCGTGGCTGAGGTCGATCAGGTACTGCAGCGGACAGCCGCCCGAACGCCGGGCCCGGCGGACGACCTCACGGAGTCCGTGCCGCGACTCGGCCATGACCGCCTCGGCGAGCAACTCCTTGGAGCCGAAGTGGAAGTAGAGCGCTCCCTTGGAGATCCCGGTCGGCCGGGTCACGTCGTTCAGGCCGGTCATCGCGAAGCCCACCTGGTCGAACGAGGCGGCTGCTGCCCTGATCAGGACCATGCGGGTGCGTTCGGCGCGTTCCTGACGGGCCATCAAGGCTCCTCCCTGGTGGCGCCGGTGGCCCCGCGCGAAGCCCCGGTTTGCTGAGTGTTCATCTTCCGGAGTAGCGTAACAAACCGCTTACCCGGTATTTCTAAGGTCTGTCATGTTTCCTCTGGTGACCTTGCGCTGGCGGTGCGTAAGATGACGGAGTCAGCAAAACCAACCAGTCGGTTCTGTACTGTATCCATCACCAGCATCTGCTGTCTGGCTGCGCGGCGCCGCCCGGCGCCCCACCGGACGGTGACCACGGAGGAGGGGACGGGGGCTGTGGAAGGTGTTAGCGAGAAGAACGTTCCTGAGCACATCTGGGGTGACGTGGCGGACGACTTCGTCACGGAGTTCTCCCGCCGGATGCTGGCTTCGCTGAAGCGTCGCGACCAGCGTGCCCGCGGGGAGTGGTACATCTCGGGCTTACTGTCGGTGCAGGGCCGCAAGTCCATGCGGGCCCTGGCGGCGGTGGCCGGGTACGGAGCCGCAGAGCAGAGCCTGCACCACTTCATCAGCGACTCGTCCTGGCGGTGGGGGCCGGTCCGCCAGGCGCTGGCCAAGCACCTGGACCGGGTGCTGCTGCCGCAGGCCTGGGTGCTCAACTCGATGGCCATTCCCAAGGCCGGCGAGCACTCGGTCGGGGTCGAGGAGTCCTTCCGGACCGAGCTCGGACGGGTCGTCAACAGCCAGCAGGCGTACGGGGTGTGGCTCGCCAGCGAGGACATGAGCGCACCGGTCAACTGGGGCCTGGTGCTGCCGGCCGACTGGCTGGCCAACGAGGAGCGGCGCAAGCGCGCGAAGATCCCGGACGAGGTCTCGGCCACCACCCCGGAGCTCTGTGCCGTCAACAGCGTGGTCGAACTGGCCGCTCCCGACTGGGGGTTGCGCCGTCGCCCGGCGGTGCTGGACGCCCGCGAGCTGGACGCCGCCACCCTGGTCGAGGAGTTCTGCCGGCGCGGGGTCCCGTTCGTGATGCGGGTGAGCGGGTCGACCAGGCTGGTCGGCTTCGACGGCAGCCTGCCGGGACGCGGCGAACGGGTCTTCCAGGCCCAGCAGTTGATCGAGTGGGCGAAGCGGTTCTCCCGGCCGGTGGGCTGGGTGGACCCGGACTACTCGATCACCCGCTCGATCCTGGTCAGCGGGACCAGGGTGACCATGCCGACGGTCCGGCGCCCCGGCATGATGGTGCCGCCGGAGCGCGCGCTGGCCCTGGTCGGCGGCTGGTCGGGCTCCAAGGGCAAGCCCGCCGAGCTCTGGCTCTCCAACCTGGTGGACGTGCCGCCGGTCGCACTGCTGCGGCTGGGCCGGCTCACCCGGCGGGTCGCCAAGGACTTCGCCGAGGTCTCCGGCCGGGTCGGGATGCGGGACTTCGAGGGACGCTCCTACGCCGGCTGGCACCGGCACGCCACCCTGTGCTCGGTGGCCCACGCGATCTCGGTGCTCTCCACCGCGCGGCGCCAGGGCTTCGACAAGTCGCAGGAGCTGTCGGCCTGATGGCGGTCCGGGGGCGGGAGACGGCGACGGGCGGGGTGGCCTGCGCACGGTCGTGCGACGGCCACCCCGCCCGACGGACCGTCCGGGCCTCCCGGGAGCGGGTCGGCCCGGACGGGCGGGGTGGGTCAGTCCGCGCGGCGGAGCAGCTCCTCCTGGGCCGCGCGGCGGAGCGCCGCGATCGGCACGTCGCTCCGGCCGGTGAGCAGCTCCAGCTGACGGGCGGCCTGGTGGACCGCGAAGGAGACGCCGTCCACGACGGTGGAGCCCGCGAAGCCGGCCGCCTTGACCAGCCTGGTCGGCCAGGCCGAGGTGACGACGTCGAAGACGGCGGCCCGGGAGTGCATCACGGCGGCGGCGAAGGTGTCGGCGGCCCCGGCGGGCAGGGTGGAGATCACCAGGCCGGCCCCGGGCAGCAGGGCCTCCAGGCCGCCGAAGGTGTGCACGTCCACGGCGATGCCCAGGCGGCCGGCCGCGGCGGTGGCCTCGGTCGCGCGGCTGCGGTCGCGGACCACCACCGAGGGCTCCAGCACGCCGAGTTCGCGCAGGGCGGCCAGCGCGGAGCAGGCCGTGGCACCGCCGCCGAGCACCACCGCCGAGCCGGGTGAGGTGACCCCGGCCTCGCGCAGCGCGGTCAGCATGCCGTAGACGTCGGTGGTCTCCCCGTGGCTGCGGCCGCGGCGGAACACCACGGTGTTCACCCCGCCGACGTCCAGCCCGAGGTCGGAGACCTCGTCGATCAGCGGCAGCACCGAGCGCTTGAGCGGCATGCCGAGCGCGAAGCCGGCCCAGCCGCTCTCCAGGCCGGCCAGCACGCCGGGGAGTTCGGTCTCGTCGCACTCGATGTTCTGGTACGACCAGTCCAGGCCCATGGCGGTCAGCCCGGCTCGGTGCAGCGCCGCGGTGATCGACTGGCCGACGGGTGAGCCGAGCACCGCGGTGCGTCGGGCGGCCTGGCGGGGCGGCGTGCTGCTCTCCAGCACGGGGGGCTGTTCGATGCGCATCGTCGTGCTCCTTTCGCCAGGGGGAACGGCCTACCGGACGGGCAGGTTCCACTCACTGTCCCGGTTACCGCCCAGCTTAGGTAGCCGTGGGCCGGAAGCGGGTGGGCCGCCTGACACAGAGTCACGTTCGGGGATGACCTGACGGCTTTTGACTCCCACTCCGTCACGCACCGTTGATTGTCATGCTCACCATGCCATTTTGCCTGTCAATCAAGCAGCTGACATGGTCTCGAACCTGCGTTTGATAGGTCGTACGGAGAATCCGCACGCTTCCCAGTGGATGATCGAACTGGTCGTCCGAGCCTAGTCGACGCGCCGTCGACGCAACGGGAACGGGGAACCGATGCTGTCACGTAGGAACGCGCTCAAGGCCGGAGTGATCACCACGGGGGTGGTCGGGGCGGCCGGACTGGCCAGCCCGGTGCTCGGCTCGCGGGCCGCCGAGGCCGCCGAGCCGGGGGCGGGCGCGGTGCCCGGTGCGATCGGGGCGCCGGCGGTGATCCCGCAGTTCGCGGTCCCGCTCACGGTGCCGCCGGTGCTCTCGCCGCTGCTCTCCAGCGGCACCACCGACTACTACCTGGTCACCATGAAGAAGGTGCTCAAGGAGGTCGTGCCCGGAAAGCAGACCGAGTTCTACGGCTACAACGGCCTGGTGCCCGGCCCGACCGTCAGGGCCAGACGCGGCACCCGGGTGGTGGTCCGTCAGACCAACCAGCTGGACGTGCCGGTCTCGGTGCACCTGCACGGCGCCGACGTCCCGATGGACAGCGACGGCTCGCCGATGGACACCATCGCCCCCGGGGCCAGCAAGGTGTACACCTACCCGAACAACCAGCGGGCCACGACGCTCTGGACGCACGACCACGCGCACCACTTCGAGTCGGAGAACGTCTACCGCGGGCTCTCCTCGGTCTACGTGATCAACGACGACGCCGAGCAGGCGCTCGGCCTGCCCTCCGGTGCCTACGACGTGCCGCTGGTGATCCGGGACGGCCGCTACGACGAGAACGGCCAACTCGTCTACATCATGGACGACTTCATGAACCGCACCACCATCACGGTGAACGGTTCGCCGTGGCCGTACTTCCGGGTGGCGGCCCGCAAGTACCGCTTCCGGATCGTCAACTCGGCCAACGTCCGCTTCCTCCGGCTCAACCTCTCCGACGGCAGCGCCTTCACCCAGATCGGCTCGGACGGCGGCCTGCTGGAGCGGCCGAACGTGACCCCGGTGCTGGCGGTCTCGCCCGGGGAGCGGGCCGACGTCGTGATCGACTTCTCGCGCTACCCGGTCGGTACCCAGCTGGTGCTGCAGAACGCCCTCGGGCCCGGCCCGGCCGACCAGGTCGGGAAGGTCATGCGCTTCGACGTGGTCAGGACCGCCGCCGACGGCTCCACCGTGCCGGACCGGCTGACCACCCTGCCGACCCCGCCGCCCGCCACCGCGAACCGCGGCTTCGAGCTGCGGATGGACGAGGACGGCCGGCCCGACCCGCGGGCGACCGTCAACGGGCAGACCTACGACCCGGCCCGGATCGACGTGCGGATCCCCTGGGGCTCGACCGAGGTCTGGACCGTCAGCAACACCAACACCCGCGCCCCGCACAACTTCCATGTGCACCTGGTGCAGTTCCGCGTCCTGGAGCGCAACGGCACACCGCCGGCCGCGGCCGAGGCCGGGCTCAAGGACACCGTCCAGGTGCTGGCGGGGGAGACGGTCAAGCTGCTGGTCACCTTCAACAGCTACCGCGGCGTCTTCCCCTACCACTGCCACATGTTCGACCACGGAGCGATGGGGATGATGGGGCAGATGGAGATCTACTGACACCTCCGGGAATCTGCCGGAGGACTTCCGCGGAACCGGACGGACTGACGGACCGGGCCACCGTCAGTGCCAAGTCGCCACGAGGTGATGGAGTGGGCCGCTCACGGTTGCCGGTCGGTGCGCCCGAGCGGGAGAGTCGTGCGCGTCGGGGGAGGCCCCGGCCGCCCCGCACGACGGACCCACCGGGAATGGAGTAGCGACCGTGACCAACGTCGCCATCATCTACTACTCGTCCACCGGCCACGTTCACAAGCTGGCCGAGGAGGCCGCCTCGGCCGCGGCGAAGGCGGGGGCCGAGGTCCGGCTGCGCAAGGTCGCCGAGCTCGCCCCGGCCGCCGTGGTCGCCGCGAAGCAGGAGTGGGCGGACCACCACGAGGCGACCAAGGACGTGCCCGTGGCCACCCTGGCCGACCTGGAGTGGGCCGACGCGATCCTGTTCGGCACCCCGACCCGCTTCGGCCTGCCGGCCGCCCAGCTCAAGCAGTTCATCGACACCACGGGCGGCCTGTGGTTCCAGGGCAAGCTGGTGAACAAGGTGGTCTCCTCCTTCACCTCCACCTCCACCCTGCACGGCGGCCAGGAGAGCACCCTGCTGGCGCTGAACAACACCTTCTACCACTGGGGCGCCGTCATCGTCCCGCCCGGCTACACCCACGAGGTGCAGTTCGCGCCGACCAACGGCAACCCGTACGGCACCAGCCACGTGTCGAACAACGGCGTGGGCACCCCGAACGACGAGAACCTGGCCGCGATCGGCCACCAGGCCCGTCGCACGGTCCAGATCGCCGCAGCCCTGAAGGTCGGCCTCGCGGCGTCCTGACGGACCGTCACCACCCGGCAGCGCAGCGGATGCGGAATTCCCGTAATCGCTGCGCTGCCCGCTTTTCGGGCAGCTGACGAAGTCAGGGGACCCTCATTGCCGCAGTCCAGAGGGCTGGCCCAGAGTTCTCGAAAGGAGAACGGTTCGAATTACCCGGCGAAGGGGCAGCGGATGTCGACGGTGACGATCTCCTGGACGGTACCGGTCGATTCCGGGACGACGTCCGGGCCAGCACGGATGGACGCGCACGGGCTGTGGAGCCAGTTGATGGCCAAGGCCGAGAATCCCGTCCCCTACGTTCCCGCGATCACCGAGTGCACCGTACTCGACCGCTTTCCCGGCGGATTCCACCGGAGCATCGTCCGGGACGGCCGCACCGTGTTCCAGCGCATCGAGATAGAGCCCGGTGACGAGATCGTCTACCGCCAGCCCGGCGACCCGGAGATCCAGGCGATCAGCAACCGGATCGACCGCACCGAGGACGGCTCGCTGGCGCTGACCATCTCGGTGGACCTGGCTCCCGAGGGGGTCGAGCGAGCCGTCCGGGAGAGCAGGTTCCTGGAAGCCGCGGACGCCTACTTCACCGATGCGCTGCGTGCCGCGATCGACGAGATCAGGACCACCGTCGGGACCGTCGAGCTGATCAACGCCGCCTGAACGACCGGTACTTGCACATCCACAGGAGGAACCTGATGACCGCACGATTCGACGGCAAGGTCGCCCTGGTCACCGGTGGCGGGTCCGGCATCGGCCGTGCCACCGCGCTGGCCTTCGCCCGGGAGGGCGCCACCGTGATGGTGGCCGGCCGCGAGCCGAGCGAGCTGCGGGAGACCGTGGCCCTGATCGAGGAGGCGGGCGGCAAGGCCGACTGCATCCGCGCCGACGTCACGCACGGCATGGACGTCATCAAGCTGGTGCAGTCCACCGTGGATCGGCACGGCGGCCTGCACATCGCCTTCAACAACGCCGGTGTGATGGGCCGTCCGAGCCCGCTCGCCGAGGTCTGCGAGGCGGTCTGGGGCGACATCCTGTCCACCAACCTCACCGGTGCGTGGCTGCTGATGAAGCACGAGATCGCCCACATGCGCGAGCACGGCGGCGGCGTCATCGTGAACACCGCGGCCAACATCGGCATCCACGGCCGGATCCCCGGCTTCGGCGCCTTCGCCGCCTCGAAGGCCGCGCTCTCCACCCTGACCCGGACCGCCGCCCGCGAGTACATCAAGGAGGGCATCCGGATCAACGCGATCAGCCCCGGCACGGTCGACACCGACCAGGGCCGCCGCTACAACGAGACCGAGGAGCAGCGGGACGAGCGGGTCCGCAACGGCGTCCCGATCGGCCGGGTCGCCCGGACCGAGGAGATCGCCGACACCGTGCTCTGGCTCTCCGGCGACGAGTCCAGCTTCGTGGTCGGCCACGACCTGGTGCTCGACGGCGGGGCCACCGCCTGATGACGGGCATCCTGCGGCGGCTCTCCGAGGAGGGCGTCTCGCTCTGGTTGGACGGCCTCGGCCGCGACCGGCTGGCCGACGGGGGCCTGGCCGCCCTGGTCGGCGACCGGTCCGTGGCCGGGGCGCTCGCCGCGCCCGGGACGGGCCCGGCGTACCACCAGCAGCTGGCCGAACTGGCCGCCCGGGGTGCCTCCGCTACCGTCGCGCTGCGCGAACTGACGGTCCGTGACCTGCGGCGGGCCTGCGAACTGCTGGACCCGGTCCACCGGTGCACCGCGGGCCTGGACGGTCTGGTCTCGGCCGCCGTCGACCCGGCCTTCGCCCGCGGCACGCTGGCCGCGCTGGCCGAGGCGCGGACCCTGCACCAGGCGGTGGACCGCCCCAACCTGCTGGTCGAACTGCCGGCCACGACCGAGGCGCTGCCCGCCGTCACCCGCTGCCTGGCCGAGGGGATCGGCGTGCACGTCTCGCTGGTGCTCTCGCCCGAGCGGTACGGCCAGGTGCTGGAGGCCTTCGTGACCGGCCTGGAGCTGGCCGCCGAGCAGGGCCGGGACGTCTCCCGGATCAACTCGGTGGCCGAGGTGCCGGTCGGTCTGCTGGACGCGGTGGTGGACCACGCGCTGGAGGCGGTCGGCACCGAGGAGGCCAAGGCCTTCCGGGGCCAGGCCGGCCCGGCGCTGGCCCGGATCGCCTACCGGCGCTACGAGCGGGAGTTCGGCTCGGAGCGCTGGACGGTGCTGGCCGCGCTCGGCGCCCGGCCGCAGCGCCTGCTCTGGTCCCGCACCGAGATGCGGGAGCCCTCCGGGCGGCGCGGCACCCGGTACGTGGACGAGCTGGTCGCGCCCAACTCGGTGACCGCGGTCACCGAGGCGACCCTGGCCGAGGTCCGCGACCACGGCCGGCCGGCCCCGGCCCAGCGGTTCTCCGCCGGGTACGCCGACGCCGAGCGGGTGCTGGGCTACCTGGAGTGGTTCGGCCTCGACCTGGTCGGGCTGCTCACCGAACTGGAGCGGGAGGCCCTGGCCGGGCTGCGCCGGACCCGGACCGAACTCCTGGAGTCGGTACTGGCACGGCTCACCGAGTTCAGGGCCTCCCACGCCCGGACCGCCGGGCCCGGGGCCGGTCCTGACGGGGCGTCCGAGAAGGCCGTCGGCCACCGGGCCGCCGAGGCGAACCGATGACCCCGCCCACCCCCTCCCGGCTGTCGGTCCCCGACCGGGATCAGACGGACCACCGACCCGACCAACCCGAAAGGCAGAACAGCCAGATGGCGAAGATCCTGATAGCCGGCGGTGGCATCGGCGGTCTGGCGACCGCGCTGAGCGTCTCCCGCCAGGGGCACCAGGTGGTGGTGCTGGAGGCCCGTGACACCTTCACCGAGCTCGGCGCCGGCATCCAGCTGGGCCCGAACGCCTTCCACGCCCTGGACGTGCTGGGCGTCGGCGACGAGGTCCGCTCCCGCGCCGTGCACATCGACGAGCTGCGCTTCATGGACGGCACCACCTCCGAGCTGGTGGCCACCATGCCGCTGACCGGCGAGTACCGGGAGCGCTTCGGCAACCCGTACGCGGTGGTGCACCGGATCGACATCTACGCCCCGCTGCTGGACGCGGCCCGCGCCTCGGACGCGATCGAGCTGCGCACCGACTCCCAGCTGCTGAGCTACCGTCAGGACGCCGAGGGCGTCACCGCGGTGCTGGCCTCCGGGGAGGAGGTGCGCGGCGAGGCGCTGATCGGCGCCGACGGCATCAACTCCTTCGTCCGCAAGCAGCTGGTCGGCGACGGCTTCCCGAAGGTCTCCGGGCACACCATCTACCGCTCCGTCATCCCGATGGAGAAGGTGCCCGAGGAGCTGCGCTGGAACACCGTGACCCTCTGGGCCGGCCCCAAGTGGCACTTCGTCCACTACCCGATCGGCGGCGGCAAGTACTTCAACCTGGCCGCCACCCGGGACGACGACGCCCAGGAGGCGGTGATCGGTGCCCCGGCCGAGAAGGACTTCGTGCTCAACGAGTTCCCCGACCTGGGCGAGATCCCGCGCCGGCTGCTGGAGCTCGGCGAGGATTGGAAGGCCTGGGTGCTCTGCGACCGCGACCCGGTCGAGAAGTGGACCGACGGCCGGGTGGTGCTGATCGGCGACGCCGCGCACCCGATGCTCCAGTACGCCGCCCAGGGCGCCTGCCAGGCGGTCGAGGACGCGGTGGTGCTCGGCCAGGTGATCGGCACCGAGGCCTGCGAGTTCCCGCAGCGCTTCGAGAAGTTCAACGGCGAGCGCCGCGAGCGCACCGCCGCCACCCAGCTGGTCGCCCGTGAGATGGGCAAGCAGCTGTACCACCCGATCGGCGAGGCCGCCAAGGCCCGCAACGCGCTGCTCGCCTCGCTCACCCCGGAGCAGCTGCACGACAAGGTGCAGTGGCTGCACGGCACCCGGGTCGGTGACGGCACCGTCATCGAGCCGCCGGTGATCGGCCGTCGGGCCGCCGGCGAAGGCCGGTGACCGTGGGCGGGCTGCGCTGGCTGACCGCGGGCGAGTCGCACGGTCCGGCCCTGCTGGCCACCCTGGAGGGCCTGCCGGCCGGCGTGCCGGTGACCACCTCGGCGGTGGCGGACGAGCTGGCCCGCCGTCGGCTCGGCCACGGCCGGGGCGCTCGGATGGCGTTCGAGCGGGACGAGGTCACCCTGCTCGGCGGCGTCCGGCACGGCGAGTCCATCGGGAGCCCGGTGGCGATCATGGTCGGCAACACCGAGTGGCCCAAGTGGGAGCAGGTCATGTCGGCCGACCCGGTCGACCCGGAGGTCCTCGCGGGCCTGGCCCGGAACGAGCCGCTGACCCGGCCCCGACCGGGCCACGCCGACCTGGCGGGCATGCAGAAGTACGGCTTCGACGAGGCGCGGCCGGTGCTGGAGCGGGCCTCGGCCCGGGAGACCGCGGCCCGGGTCGCGCTCGGCGCCGTGGCCAAGTCCTTCCTGCGGGCCGCCGCCGGGATCGAGGTGGTCTCGCACGTGGTCGGTCTCGGCCGGGCGACCGCCCCGTCCTGGCTGTCCCCCAAGCCGGAGGACCAGCCGTACCTGGACGCCGATCCGGTCCGCTGCCTGGACCCGGAGAGCTCGGCCTGGATGATGGACGAGATCGACCGGGCGCACAAGGACGGCGACACTCTGGGCGGCGTGGTCGAGGTGCTGGCGTACGGCCTGCCGGTGGGCCTGGGCTCGCACGTGCACTGGGACCGCCGGCTGGACGCGCGCCTGGCCGCCGCCCTGATGGGCATTCAGGCGATCAAGGGCGTGGAGGTCGGCGACGGCTTCGACCTGGCCCGGCTGCCCGGCTCGCAGGCGCACGACGAGATCGTGCCCACCCCGGCCGGCATCCGCCGGGCCTCGGCCCGGGCGGGCGGGGTGGAGGGCGGCATCTCCACCGGCGAGGCGCTGCGGGTGCGGGCGGCGATGAAGCCGATCGCCACCGTGCCGCACGCGCTGCGCACGGTGGACGTCCGCACCGGCGAGTTCACCCCGGCCCACCACCAGCGCTCGGACGTCTGCGCCGTCCCGGCGGCGGGCATCGTCGCCGAGGCGATGACCGCCCTGGTGCTGGCCGAAGCGGTGCTGGAGAAGTTCGGCGGCGACAGCGTCGCCGAGACGAGCCGCAACGTGCGGGGCTACCTGGACGCGATGGCCATCCGCTGAGCCGCGGGCCCGGCCCGGAGGACGAGCCTCCGGGCCGGGCCCGCGCGGCAGTTGACGAAGTATCGGGCCGGGCTTTCCCGCCCGTTCCCGCGAGCACCCACGATTGTCGGTATGGAGAGAGACATGCAGTTCGGTCTGTTCACCGTCGGCGACCTGACCGCCGATCCGTCCACCGGGCGCCCGCCGACCGAGCAGGAGCGGACCAGGGCGACGGTCGCCATCGCCCGCAAGGTCGAAGAGGTCGGCCTGGACGTCTTCGCCACCGGCGAGCACCACAATCCGCCGTTCGTCACCTCCTCCCCGACCACGCTGCTGGCGTACATCGCCGCGCAGACCGAGCGGATCATCCTCTCCACCTCCACCACGCTGATCACCACCAACGACCCGGTGAAGATCGCCGAGGACTTCGCGGTCCTCCAGCACCTGGCCGACGGCCGGGTGGACCTGATGATGGGCCGCGGCAACACCGGCCCGGTCTACCCGTGGTTCGGCAAGGACATCCGCCAGGGCATCCCGCTGGCGATCGAGAACTACGCGCTGCTGCACAAGCTCTGGCGCGAGGAGGTGGTGGACTGGAAGGGCCGCTTCCGCACCCCGCTGCAGGGCTTCACCGCGGTGCCCCGGCCGCTGGACGGCGTGCCGCCGTTCGTCTGGCACGGCTCGATCCGCAGTCCCGAGATCGCCGAGCAGGCCGCGTACTACGGCGACGGCTTCTTCGCCAACCACATCTTCTGGCCCACCGACCACTTCCGGAAGCTGATCGAGCTCTACCGGACCAGGTACGCGCACTACGGCCACGGCCGCCCCGAGCAGGCCTACGTCGGCCTCGGCGGGCAGGTCTTCATCGGGAAGAGCTCCCAGGACGCGATCAAGGCGTACCGCCCGTACTTCAACAACAGCGGCGTCTACCGCGGCGGGGTGCTGGAGGACTACCTGGAGGCCACCCCGCTCACCGTGGGCAGCCCGCAGCAGGTGATCGAGAAGACCCTGACCTTCCGCGAGCACTTCGGCGACTACCAGCGCCAGCTCTTCCTGATGGACGGCGGCGGTGCCCCGCTGAAGGTGGTGCTGGAGCAGCTGGACCTGCTCGGCGAGCACGTGCTGCCCGAGCTGCGCAAGGAGTTCGCGGTCGGCCGCCCGGTGGACGTGCCGGCCGGGCCGACCCACGAGGCCCGGGTGGCGGCGGCCGGGCGGGCCGGGCGGTGAAGCGCCTGGTGGTCGTCTCGGCCGGGCTGAGCGAGCCCTCCTCCACCCGGCTGCTGGCCGACCGGCTGGCCGAGGCCACCGCCCGCCTGACGCCCGTCGGGGTGCGGGTGGTGGAGCTGCGCGAGCTGGCCGTGGACGTGGCCAAGAACCTGGTCAGCGGATTCCCGACGCCCGCGCTGCGGGAGGTGCAGGAGGCGGTCGCGGCGGCGGACGCCCTGATCGCCGTCACCCCGGTGTTCACCGCCTCGTACAGCGGCCTGTTCAAGTCCTTCTTCGACGTCCTGGAGAACACCGCGCTGACCGGCAAGCCGGTGCTGCTCGGCGCCACCGGCGGCTCCACCCGGCACTCGCTGGCGCTGGAGCACGCGCTGCGTCCGATGTTCGTCTACCTGCGCGCCGTGGTGCTGCCGACGGCGGTGTACGCCGCCTCCTCGGACTGGGGCGCGGGGGTGGAGAGCGGCACCGAGGAGCTGGCCGGCCGGATCGACCGGGGCGGGGCCGAGCTGGCCGCCGCGCTGGGCGTGCCCACCGCGCCGTCATCGCACGCGTCGTCCTCCGAGGACGAACTCGTGCCGTTCGCAGAGCAGTTGGCCGCACTCGGCCTGGAGTGACCGCGCGGCGACGGCGCGGTGACCGCACACCTGGAGGGGACTGGCATGACCACCGAGCAGAGCGAGACCAAGGAGCACGTCCGGGCTCCGCAGCACTTCACCACCCGGCTCACCGCGGACGGCGCGGACGGCGTCAGGGCCGAGGCGGACCGGTACCGACTGGTGGTCAGCCGGGCCTGCCCGTGGGCCCACCGGGTGGTCATCACCCGGGAGTTGATGGGTCTTCAGGACGTCATCTCGCTGGCCGTCACCGACCCGGTCCAGGAGATGATCGAGGGCGAGTACCACTGGGTCTTCACCGAGGAGAACGGCGACGCCGGCGGCGTCGACGAGGTGCTGGGCATCCACGCGCTGCGGGAGGCCTACCTGGCCGCCGAGCCGGACTACACGGGCGGCGTGAGCGTGCCGGGCCTGGTGGACACCAGGACCGGCTTCCTGGTGAACAACGACTTCGCCAACCTCACCCTCGACCTGGGCACGGAGTGGAAGCAGTGGCAGCGCGAGGGCGCTCCCGACCTCTACCCCGAGCACCTGCGGGCGGAGATCGACGCGATCAACGAGATCGTCTACGAGGAGGTCAACACCCAGGTGTACCGGGCGGGCTTCTCGGCCAACCAGGCCTACTACGAGCAGGCGGTGCGGGTGCTCTTCCGCCGGCTGGACGCGTTGGAGGAGCGGCTGCGCGAGCGGCGCTACCTGGTCGGTGACACCCTCACCGAGGCGGACATCCGGCTCTGGACCACGCTGGTGCGCTTCGACGCGGTCTACCACGGCCACTTCAAGTGCAACATCCGGAAGTTGAGCGAGTACCCCGCGCTCTGGGCCTACGCCCGGGACCTGTTCCAGACGCCCGGGTTCGGGGAGACGGTGAACTTCGAGCACATCCGCCGGCACTACTACGCGACCCACGACAACATCAACCCGACCCGGGTGGTGGCGGTCGGCCCGGACCCGGAGCTCTGGCTCACCCCGCACGGCCGGGGATGACGGGCGCGGCGCGCGGCGTGTCGCCGCGCGCCGGGCGGCAGCTCTTCGGAGCTGCCTCCGATCGGGGGAAGTCGCTGGTGGAGGCCGGTGTGCCTGCCCACGAACCGGCCGTCCACGGACTATGCACCGGACCGGCCGGATCACGCTAACGGGCGAAAACCCCTTCAGGTACTGGCACTTTGTCGATTTGTTAAGGAAACCTGTTCCTCGGCGTCGCAGCCCGCAGGAGCTCGTCTGGCCGCGAACTCCCGCACGCAGTACCCGAAGTGCAGTTATCTGTGCGGTTATCTGGAGGCTTCACCATGGTTCGCTCTCGCACCACCCGACTGGTCGGCCTGCTGGCCGGCGCCCCGCTCGCCGCCGGCCTGCTGCTCGCCTGCGCCGGCACCGCGTCGGCCGACAACGGCGCGCTGGCCGGGCAGGGTTCCAACAGCAGCGTGGTGTCCAACGTCGGCAGCGGGAACATCTTCGGAACCGTGAACGGCAACTACAACTCGACCCAGCAGGTGGCCACCGGCTCCGGCGCGTCGAACCAGAACAACAACCTGCAGGCCAAGGACAACACCGGCTTCATCTTCAGCGACCAGGGCAACCGGGACTTCAACTTCGTCTTCGCGCCGGTCTTCCACTGACAGGTCACCGGGCCGGGGTGAGCTGAGCACCCCGACGCCCGGCCTCCCAGGAGTGGGAAGGGTCACTCGCTCCCGAGAGAACGCACCGTGGGCGGTGCCGCATCGCGCGGCACCGCCCACGGGCGCGTCCGGCGCGCGCCGTTCAGTGACGGCTCGTCAGGGTGGCGCCCAGGCTCGCGGCCACCACGCAGGCGATCCCGGCCAGTTGGACCGCTCCGAGCAGCTGGCCGAGCACCAGCAGGCCCATCAGCGCGCTGACCGCCGGCTCCAGGCTCACCAGCACGCTGAACACCCGCTGCGGCATCCGCCGCAGCGCCGTCATCTCCAGCGCGTACGGGATCACCGGCAGCAGCAGCGCCACCCCCGCCGAGGCGGCCAGCAGCAGCCAGGGCGACTCGGCCGAGGAGAGCCCCGACCAGGCCCCGCCGAGCCCGACCGGGGCCAGCAGCACGGCGCCGACCGCCATCGAGACCGCCAGCCCCTGGAAGCCCTGGAAGGCGGCGCCGACCTTGTCGGTCAGCAGGATGTACCCGGCGTAGCAGGCGGCCGCGCCGAAGGCGCAGAGCAGGCCGACCGGGTCCAGTCCGCCGCCGCCGTGCCCGCCGCCCTCGCCGAGCAGGGTGAGCAGCGCCACTCCGCCGCCGGCCAGCAGGGCCCAGAGCAGGTGCGGCAGCCGCCGGGAGAAGGCCAGTGCCACCGCGAGCGGGCCGAGGAACTCGATGGTGGCCGCGGTCCCCATCGGCAGGCGGTCCACCGCGCCGGCGAAGAGCAGCGTCATCCCGGCCGAGGCCGCGCCCAGCAGGGCGGTGGCCCCCAGGTCGCGGGCGCTGCGGCCGCGCAGCCGGGGGCGGGTCAGCGCGAGCAGCAGCACCGCCGCGAAGGTGATCCGCAGGAAGGTGGCGCCGCCCACGCCGAGCTGGCCGAAGAGCGGCTTGGAGAGCGCGATGCCCAGCTGGACGGTGAACATCGCCACCACGCAGAGCAGGGGCGCGGGAACGTGGGCGGTGCGGCCCCCGGACGGGGGAGCGGTGCTGGTGGCAGGGGTGGTGGCCGCGGGGGCGGCGAGGTCGGCGGTGGACATCCAAGGAGTGTGACGTAAGGACCGCAGCCCGGGCAAACCCATGACAGGCCGGGTGCGAACGGGTGAACTTCGCGGCCGGGCGGCTGTTCCGCCTGACGGTTGGCCAGGTATCCCGGTTGTGATGCGCTACCTGGCCCCGGCCGCCCTCACCGTCTCCTCGCTCGTGCTGCTGGTCGCCGCCGAGGGGATGCCCGCCGCCGCCCCCGTCGCCGAGGCCGTGCCCGTCGCGGCGCCGGCCGCCGTGCCCGTCGCCAGCGTGGTCCCGGCCAAGGCCCCCGCCGCCTCCCCCTCCCGCTCGGCCGCCCCCTCGCCGCGGCCCGTGGTGATCCGCGGCACCCGGCTGACGGAGAGCCGCACCCGGCGCTCCCTCGCCCCGGCCGAGATCTTCACCGGCGGCGGCTTCGACGCCTGCACCGCGCCCCCGCTGGAGACCATGCGGGCCTGGAAGCGGGACTCCCCGTACGGCGCGGTGGGCATCTACGTCAGCGGGAGCCAGCGCGGCTGCTCCCAGCCCCGGCTCACCGCCGACTGGGTCCGCGAGGTCCGGGCGATGGGCTGGCGGCTGATCCCCACCCACGTCGGCCTGCAGGCCCCCTGCGCCGCCCTCGGCGGCAAGCCCCGCCGGATCGACCCGGCCGCCGCCGTCCGCCAGGGCAAGGAGGAGGCCGCCGAGGCGGTCGCCGCGCTGCGCGCCCTCGGGCTCGGCCCGGGCAGCCCGGTCTACCTGGACATCGAGTCCTACCCGCGCGGCGACCAGCGCTGTGCCCAGGGCGTGGTGGACTTCACCCTCTCCTGGACCAGGGCCCTGCACGCCGCCGGATACCGCTCCGGCTTCTACTCCAGCACCGACTCCGGCATCGCCGACCTGGCCGCCGCCGCGAAGGCCGGGGCCTCCCCGCTGCCGGACGCGGTCTGGTACGCCCGCTGGGACGACAAGGCCGACACCACCTCCACCACCGCCCTGACCTCCGGCCAGTGGTCCCCGCACGCCCGCGTCCACCAGTACCGCGGCAACACCACCGAGACCCACGGCGGCGCCACCCTCTCGATCGACCACAACAGCGTGGACGCCCCGGTCGCGGCCTGACGACCCGTCGGGGCCGGGGCGTGACCTTCGTCGCTGACGGTCCATTCCCTTGACGACGGAATCCGGGACAAGCAGCATCTCACTACCCGCCAGTAGTCACTGGCGCGATTGCTCGTCCCCCCGCCCGGTCAAGGAGGACCCGCGTGTTCAGCACCATGCAGGACGTACCGCTCACCGTCGCCAGGATCCTGACGCACGGATCGACCCTGCACGCCGCCTCCACCGTCTCCACCTGGGACGGCACCGGGCCGGTGGTCCGCACCTTCGGCGAGGTGGGCGCCCGCGCCGGGCAGCTGGCCCACGCGCTGCGGGACGAGCTCGGGGCGGGCGAGGAGTCCGTCATCGCCACCCTGATGTGGAACAACGCCGAGCACCTGGAGGCCTACCTCGCCGTCCCCTCGATGGGCGCGGTGCTGCACACCCTCAACCTCCGGCTGCCCCCGCAGCAGCTGGCGTACATCATCAACCACGCCGCCGACCACGCCGTCCTGGTCGACGGCAGCGTGCTGCCGCTGCTGGCCGGCGTGCTGCCGCAGCTCAACCCGACGCTCCGTCACATCGTGGTGAACGGCCCCGGCGACCGCTCGCTGCTGGACGGCTTCGCCGGCCGGGTGCACGACTACGAGGCGCTGATCGCCGACCGCCCGGCCGACTACCCCTGGCTGACCGACATCGACGAGCGCCGGGCCGCCGCGCTCTGCTACACCTCCGGCACCACGGGGGACCCGAAGGGCGTGGCCTACAGCCACCGCTCGGTCTACCTGCACTGCCTCCAGGTGCTCTCCGCCGACAGCTTCGGCATGAGCCAGCGGGACACCGTGCTGCCGGTGGTCCCGATGTTCCACGTGAACGCCTGGGGCAAGCCGTACGCCGCCTTCATGTCCGGCGCCAAGCTGCTGATGCCGGACCGCTTCCTCCAGCCCAAGCCGCTGGCCGAGATGATCGAGCGCTGCCGGCCGACCGTGGCCGCCGCCGTGCCGACCATCTGGAACGGGCTGCTGGACGAGCTGGACGCCGGCTCCTACGACACCTCCAGCCTGGCGATGGTGGTGATCGGCGGCTCGGCCTGCCCGCCCGCGCTGATGCGGGCCTTCCAGGAGCGCCACGGCATCCGGGTGGTGCACGCCTGGGGCATGACCGAGACCTCCCCGCTCGGTTCCTTCGGCCTCCCGCCGGGCGGGCTGACCGAGGAGGAGGAGTGGCCGTACCGCTACACCCAGGGCCGCTTCCCGGCCTCGGTGGAGGCCCGGCTGATCGGCCCGGCCGGCGAGCGGATGCCGCACGACGGCGTCTCCGCCGGTGAGTTGGAGGTGCGCGGCCCGTGGATCGCGGGGGCGTACTTCGGCGGCGCGGGGCAGGAGCCGGAGCGCCCCGAGGACAAGTTCAGCCCGGACGGCTGGCTGCGCACCGGTGACGTCGGCACCATCACCCCGGACGGCTACCTCACCCTGACCGACCGGGCCAAGGACGTGATCAAGTCCGGCGGCGAGTGGATCTCCTCGGTGGAGCTGGAGAACCACCTGATGGCCCACCCGGAGGTGGCCGAGGCCGCCGTGGTGGCGGTGCCGGACGAGAAGTGGGGCGAGCGCCCGCTGGCCACCGTGGTGCTGCGCCCCGGCGCCACCGCCGGTCTGGCCGAGCTGCGCGCCTTCCTGGCCGGGCGGGTGGCCTCCTGGCAGCTGCCCGAGCGCTGGTCGCTGGTCGAGGCGGTGCCGAAGACCTCGGTCGGCAAGTTCGACAAGAAGGTGATCCGTGCCCAGTACGCGGCCGACGAGCTGGACGTCACCACCCTCGGGAAGTGACGCCGGGTCAGCGATGACGGGGCCCGGACCGCGTGCGGCGGTCCGGGCCCCGTCCCGCGTCGGCGTCCGCGCAGGTGTCGCTGCCGGTCAGCGCTCGGCGGCGGCGGGCTCGGCCAGCGAGCCGATCCGGGCCAGCAGGTCGACGATCCGGGCCTGCACCTCGTCGGAGGTGGAGCGCTCGGCCAGGAAGAGCACCGTCTCGCCGGTGCGCAGCCGGGGCAGCGCCGCCGGGTCGAGGTCCACCGAGGTGTAGACGACCAGCGGGGTCCGGTGCAGGCGGTCGTTGGCGCGCAGCCAGTCCAGCAGGCCGAGCCGGCGGCGGCGGATCTGGAGCAGGTCCATCACCACCAGGTTGGGCTGCACGCTGCTGGCCCGGGAGACCGCGTCGTTCTCGTCGGTGGCGTGCTCCACGTGCATGCCGCGCCGCTCCAGACCGCCGATCAGCGCGGCGGCCACGTCCGGGTCGGACTCCACCAGCAGCACCCGGGGGGCGTGGTTCTCGCTGTCCTTGGGGGCCAACGCCCGCAGCAGCACGGCCGGTTCGGCTCCGTACGCGGCGTCCCGGGTGGCCTGGCCGAGCCCGGCGGTGACCAGCACCGGCACCCGGTTGTTGAGCGCGGCGGTGCGCAGCGACTGGAGTGCGGTGCGGGTGATCGGGCCGGTCAGCGGGTCGACGAAGAGCGCGGCGGGGTAGCCGGGGGCCTCGGAGTCGACCTCCTCGCGGGAGCGGACCGTGACGGGCAGGAAGCCCCGGTCCTGGAGCGCCCGCTCGGTGGCCGGCTCGGGCTCCGGCCAGACCAGCAGGCGGCGCGGACCGCCGTCCACGGCGGGCACCACCACGGTCGGGGACTCGTCCGGGACCTGGCCGGACGGGCCCGCCGCCAGCGCGAGTTCGGAGGTCGGCCGGGGCGGGGTGCGGGGCGCGGGGGCGGCCGGCACCAGCGCGCCGTCCTGCCGCACGCCCTCGGACGCACCGGCCTCCGGCCCACCGGCCCCCGGCGCACCGGTGTTCGGTGCCCCGGTGTTCGGCGCGCCGGTGTTCGGCGCGCCGGTGTTCGGTGCGCCGGCGCCGGGCGCGAGCCCGTCCGCCGGGGCGCCGCCGGAGGTGAGCGCAGGGAGCGCGGCGCGCTCCGCTCCGCCCGGGCCCGCGGGCTGCTGCGGGAAGGCGTTCGGGAAGGCCCCCGCGAAGCCGCCGCCCATCGGGCGCGGCGGGGCCAGCTCGCCCAGCCCGGTGCCGACCGGCTGGGGCGGCCCGGACTCGCCCGCGGGCACCAGGTGCGCGGTCGGCGGGACCGACGGGGGCTCAGGGAGGGCCGGGGGGAGGGCGGGTGACGAGCCGTTGGGAGCGGCGGGCAGCTCCAGCGCGCCCCGGGCCGCCTCCGGCTCGGAGCCGGACCGGTTCCCCTCGTCCGTCCGCTGCCCCTGGCTCCCCTGGCCGGCCTGGGCGGGCAGGGCGAGCCGGCGGCGGCGCCCGGTCGGCGGGGTGGCGGTGGGTTCGGCGGCGGGCTGGGCCTCCGTCAGGGAGCGTTCCAGGCCGGGGTAGACGGGCGTGCCCGGGTCCGGCACGCCCGGCAGTGCGAGCGCCTCCCCGGGGGTGGGGGCGGGGGCACCGCGCCGGCGCCGCCCGACCCGGCCGCCATCCTCGGCGGGTGCGGCCTCGGTGGCCGACGGCGCGTCGGGGCCGGGGCCCAGCGCGATCGGGGTGCGGGCCTGCGGCTCCCCGTCCTTCGCGGGCTCCTCCCCGTCCGCCTCCGCGCGGTCGGCGGGCCTCCCGGCGGGCTCCCCGCCCCGGGCCTCCTCGGCGGGCGGCACCTCGGGGAGGTCCGGCAGCATCGCCGTGTCGGTCTCCTTGGGGACGCTCGGCCTGGTCCGGTGCAGGGCGGCGGTGGCCGGGTCGAGCGGCAGCTCCACCACGTACGTCGTACCGCCGCGGGCCGGCAGGTCGTGCCGCTGGAGCACCCCGCCGTGCCGCTCGACGGTGCCCCGGGCGATCGGCAGGTGCACGGGGTTGGCCGCCCGGGCCGGGCCGCGCACCTCGATCCGGGCCACCTCGCCGCGCTGGGCGGCGGCCAGCACCACCATCGGGGCCTCGCCGGTGTCGCCGTCCAAGGAGAGCGCCACACCGCTGACGTCCGCCACCAGGTGGGCCAGCGCCCGGGCCAGCCGCTCCCGGTCCGCCACCACCTCGACCGAGGCGGCGTGCACCGAGTACCGCACCCGGCCCGCACCGACCAGCTCGCCGGCCTGCTCGACCGCGCGCTTGACCACCTCGTCCAGCGGCACCGGCTCGCGGTCCAGCTGCTCCCGCCCGGACTCGGCCGCCACCTCGAAGCGCTGGTGGTCCAGCACCCCTTCGATCAGCGTGCCGAAGCGGCGGCACTCGTCGGCCAGCCGCCGCAGGGTCCAGTTGGCCTCGGGCCAGAGCGAGCCGGCCGGGTCCTCGGCCAGCCCGTCGATCCGGCTCCGCAGGTCCTCCAACGCCCCGCCCAGCTCGCTCTCCAGAACGGCCGTCAGGTGCTCGTTGCGGGCGATCAGGGCCAGCTCCCTGGTCCGGTCGGTGAAGGTCATCACCGCGCCGACCAGCTGGTCGCCGTCCCGGACCGGGGCGGTGGTGAGGTCCACCGTCACCGGGGTGCCGTCCTTGCGCCAGAGCACCGCGCCGCGCACCCGGTGCTTGCGACCGGAGAGCAGGGTGTCCAGCAGCGCCGATCCCTCGAGCGCCAGCGGAGTGCCGTCGGCCTGCGAGTGCTGGACCAGCGGGTGCAGCTCGCGGCCGCCCAGCTCACTGGCCCGGTAGTCCAGGATGTGCGCGGCGGCCGGGTTGACCAGCACCACCCGGCCGTCCAGGTCCACCCCGAGCACGCCCTCGGCGGCGGCCCGCAGGATCATCTCGGTCTGCTTGTGCTGGCGGCGCAGCTCCGCCTCGACCCCGAGCCGGCCGCTCAGGTCGCGCACCAGCAGGAGCAGCAGCTCCCCGGCCGAGGAACCGCCGTCCGGATAGAAGGTGTAGCCGGAGCCGCCCCGGCCCTCGCCCTCGTCGGTGAAGTCGTTGCCCGAGACCTCGACCGGGAAGGTGGTCCCGTCGGTCCGCCGGGCGGTCATCCGCACCGGGCGGTCCAGACCCTCCGGCTCGCGCGGGGCCGGGCGCATCGAACCGGGGATCCGGCTCGGGTCGAACTCCGGCAGCAGGTCGAGCACCCCGCGTCCGACCAGGGAGGTGCCGGGGGTCTGCATCGCCTGCACGGCAGCGGCGTTGGCGTCGACCACGGTGCCGTTGCTGTTCACCAGCAGCAGTGCGTCGGGCAGCGCGTCGAGTATCGCGGCGAGGCGAGCAGCGCCTCGGATCGGCCTGCTGCTCATGTCGACAGGTCTCCTCACGGCTTGCGTCACGGCGTGCGACCGGCGGCTCGCGCTCTCTCGGGAGACTGGAGTATCTCATTCTTCTTTGCACCGCGGACGACCCGCCCAGTATCGTTGGCGGCGGTTGGTGTCGGGGCCCCAGGCTGTGGCATCATCACACTCGCACGGAGTGCACCGGCTTCGCCGGTGCGGTCCCTGTGGAGGAGGCTTCGCCTAGTCCGGTCTATGGCGCCGCACTGCTAATGCGGTTTCGGGGTTATTCCTGATCGAGGGTTCAAATCCCTCAGCCTCCGCTCAACCGGGAGCCCCGGCGGTCACTGACCGTCGGGGCTCCTGTGTCGTACCCCCGGGGCAATCGATTTCGCCCCAGGTCGCGGGTCATGTAATGTTGTCCCCGCAACGCCCCGCCAGGGGCAAGCGCTCATAGCTCAACGGATAGAGCACTTGACTACGGATCAAGAGGTTGCAGGTTCGAATCCTGCTGAGCGCACCACGCACCACCGCTTCGCAGCCCGCCAGTTGGGCCGCGCAAGCGCTCATAGCTCAACGGATAGAGCACTTGACTACGGATCAAGAGGTTGCAGGTTCGAATCCTGCTGAGCGCACCAGACGAGAGGGCCCCGGGACATCCCGGGGCCCTCTCGCCGTTCCCGGCCCACCCGCCTCCGGGGTCCTTCAGGGTCTGAGGAACCACTCGGCCGAGCTGAGGTGCCCGTCGGGCCGGGTGGTCGGTGGGGCCGGATCGTGGCGGATCAGCTCCGGTTCGGCGTGCAGCCCGGTGAGCAGACGGGTGAGTTCGGGGGCCATGGCCGGAGGCCCGCTCAGGTAGACGTCGTGGCCGGACCAGTCGCGGGCCCGGCGCAGCCCGGTGCGCAGCAGTGCGGCCGCCTCCTCGGGGCCGGCCCCCCGCTCGGGTGCCGCCAGGACCACCTCCAGCCAGGCGTGTCGGGTGACCAGCGCGGTGACGCCCGCCAGGTCGTACTGGTCGTCGTCGTCCCGGGCGGCCAGGAAGACGGTGGCCGGGCGGGCCGGGCCCCGGGAGAGCTGCTCCAGCAGCGCTTTGACGGTGGCCCAGCCGGTGCCGCCGGCCACCGCCAGGACCGGCCGGTCCGAGCCGGGGTCGAGAACGGTGGAGCCGAGCGGCGCGCCGAGCAGCAGCCGCTCGCCGGGCAGCACGTCGTTCACCAGCACCGGGCTGAGCGTCCCGCCGGGCACGCGGCGCACGTGGAGCTCCAGGGTGCCGTCCGGGCGCGGGGCGTTGGCGATCGAGTACGGGCGCCACAGCCGCGGCAGCCGGGGCGAACTGAGGGTCAGGTACTGGCCGGCCGCGTACGGGTAGGGCTGGTCGGGGCGGAGGGTGAGCACCACCACGTCGGCGGCGGCCCGCCGACGGTGCGTCACCTCGGCCTCCCACCAGGCGGGTGCTTCGGCGTCGGACTCGGCGGCCTCGATCATCGTCTGCGAGACCACCGTGTACGCCTCGGTCCAGGCCTTCTCCACCTCCTGGGTCCAGGACCGGCCGGAGAAGTGCCGCAGCGCGGCGATCAGGCTGGCCCCGACGGCGGGGTAGTGCTCGGCGGCGGCGCGGTACTTGCGGTGGTCCCGGCCGAGCCCCCGCAGGTACTCGGTGAGCCGGGCGGGCTGGTCGAGGTGGAGCACCACCTGCGCGAGGGCGCGGAAGAGGCGGTCGCGCTGTGCGGTCAGGTCGGCGGGGAAGTGCCTGCGCAGACCGGGGTTGTGTGCGAACAGGTGGACGTAGAAGAACCGGACCAGCTGGTCGGCCCGGCGCTCGACGACGGCGAAGCTGGCGCGCAGCAGCGCGGGGTCGAAGGACACTGCGCTGACTCTACTCAACCGGAGATTTATTCGAACGGAAATCGGTGACGAATGGTCAGGCACGGCCCCCTAACGTCCGGTTGGCGGACAACTCCGACGGCTGGAACCGGTGCGCGTGGGGTAAGTCGGAGACTGCCGGACGAGTGACCGCCAATCGGGTTGCAGTGGGACGTTCCCCGCAGTGTCACGGTATGACGGACTCCATGTCGTGATTCCGTTTTGTCGGAACTTATGCCCGCCGTGCCCGTTCGCGGCCGACACCGAAGGAGAGCCGGATGAGCCGACAGTTCCGTTCTGCCGACACGCCGTCAGCCGCCCGCTCGGGCCGGTGCGCCGCACCTGCGGCGGAGCTCGCCTCCGGGAGGGCAGGTGGGAGCGCCGGCCGGAGGTCGGGAATCGGGCGGAGAATGGCGGCGGTGCTGGCCACCGGGCTGCTGCTCGGCTGGAATTCACCGCTGCTGGCCCCGGCCGCGGTCGCGCAGCAGACCCCGGACTCCTGGTCGGCCGAACGCCGCGCCGCGCTGCCCTCCGGACTCCGTGTCCAGCTGGATTTCTCCCCCCTCCCAGGAATCACCGCCAAAGGCGGTGCCGGAAAGCTCGCCACCGGTGGCGGCGGATACTCCGACGGGCTGCGCGGCGGAGATCCGGCCACCGCGTTCGAACTCGGCGCGGAACGGCCCACCACGGACGGTTCCTGGCGCACCCTCGGCACCCTCCAGCTCTCCTTCTCCGGCCCGGTCCGCAATCCCCGGCTGCACCTCAGCGGCCTCTCCGCGCTGGCCGGCGGAAGGAACGGGTCGACCTCCACGGTGAGCCGGCTGACCGTCACCGGCGGCAGCCCGAGCGCCCCCAGCCTGGTCGCCCGCACCGACTGGCCCGGCTGGACCGTCACCGACAACGCCCTCACCCCCGCGGGCTCCGGGGAGACCGGCCCCGAGGCCGGGCCCGGGCAGGGGAGTCTCGAACTCTCCGGCACCGTCTCCACCGTGACCTTCCGTCTGGAGCAGCGCAGCACCACGAGCGGCTCCGCCCCCGCCCCGGCGCCGCTCCGGCAGGCGTACACGGTGACCCTGGACGAGGGCGTGGGCAGCGCGCCCCAGGGCTACACCAACGCCTCGCACCTGGTCTCCGACCTCTTCCTCGGGCGCACCGCCACCGGCGCGGCCCGCCCCGGCACCGCCACCGTGGCCCGGCCGCTGGTGCCGGAGGGCCCGGCCGGCCCGCAGGAGCCCGAGGCCCTGCTCGAACGCTCGCAGCCGATGGTCGAGTTGGACGGCGGCGAGTCCCGCCGCAGCGCCTTCGAGCGGCCCACCGCGCCCGGCGCCCCCCAGCCGGGCCGGGGCGACTACCAGGGCCCCGACCCGACCGTGGTCTTCCCCGCCGAGGCCGCGATCGGGCGCTACTACGAGGCCACCGTCCCGGTCGCCGCCGCCTCCGGGCCGGCCACCCTGGCCGGCTGGATCGACTTCGACCACAACGGGAAGTTCGACGCCCCCGAGCGGGTGCAGGCCGAGGTGGTCCCCGGCGCGAAGAGCGCCCGGCTGGAGTGGATCGTGCCCGGCAACGCGGCCGCGGGGGAGGCGTGGGCCCGGCTCCGGCTGGCCCACGCCGCCGCCCAGGTGGTCAACCCGGGCGGCTTCGCCGACTCCGGCGAGGTGCTCGACCAGAAGGTCCGGCTCACCGTCGGTGCCGCCCGCCCCGAGTTCACCAGCCCGGTCAGCGGCAGCGTGCTGGCCGAGGCCCGCCCGGAGATCCGCGGCGAGGCGGGCGTCGCCGGCGCCACCGTCGCGGTGCTGGAGGGCGAGCGCGAGCTCTGCCGCGCGACCGTCGGACGGGACGGCGGCTGGGTCTGCCGCCCGGACCAGCCGCTTCCCGCCGGGGAGCACGTCCTGGTCCCGGTGGAGACCACCCGGGGCGGGCTGGTGCTGCGCGGCGAGGAGATCCGACTCACCGTCAAGACCGATCCGCCCTCGGCCCCGCAGTTGACCCTCCCCGAGTACACCAACGACCCCGGCCTGCTGCTCACCGGCACCGCCGACCCCGGCACCACCGTCTCCGTGGTCGACTCCCCGGCCGCGCCCGGAGCCGGGCGGATCGCCGGCGAGCTGTGCAGCACCGCCGTGGCCGCCGACGGCACCTGGTCCTGCCTCCCGGTGGAGAACCTCGCCGACGGCCGTCACCAGCTCACCCCCTCCGCCTCCGACGCCGCCGGCAACCGCACGGCCGGCAAGCCCGCCACCCTGGTGGTCGACACCGTCGCCCCGCCCCGGCCCTCCCTCGGCTCCCCGGCGGCGGGTGCGGTCCTCGACACCACCCGACCCCGCCTCACCGGCCGCGCCGAGCCCGGCTCCACCGTCACCGTCACGGCCCGGCCGCGGGCGGCGGGGGAGCGGTTCGTGCTCTGCACCGCCGTCACCGGGGCGGACGGGGCCTGGAGCTGCACCGCCGCACGTGACCTGGCGGCGGGCGACTACGCGGTGGTGGTCACGGCCACGGACCGGGCGGGGAACACGGCTTCGGCCAACGCGGCCGACCTGACGGTCCGTCCGCCGGCGGAGCCGTCGCCGTCGCCGTCTCCTTCGCCGTCGCCGTCGCCGTCTCCTTCACCTTCGCCCTCCGCTTCGCCTTCGGTTGTGCCCACGCCCACGCCCACGCCGTCGCCGTCGCCGTCGGTCGCGGTGGTGCCTTCGCCGTCCGCCTCCGCCTCGGCCTCTCCCTCGGCGGCCGCCCTGCCGTCGGTCCCGTCCTCGGCTTCTCCGTCCCTGCCCGCCGTGGGGCCGTCGGCGTCGGGTCCGGCCGACACGCCGTCGCCGTCCGTCCCGGCCAGCGCCCTTCCGCTGCCGTCCGGTTCGCCGTCGCTGCTGCCGACCGTGCCGGCCTCCGTACGCCCCACACCGTCCGGTGAGCCGTCCGAACCGCCGTACACCGGACCGGTGTTGACGCCGGACGAGCTGGCCGCGATCGTCCCGATCGTGGTGCCCGGCGGCGGTACGGACCCGGCCGCACCCGAGCCGTCCCCGTCGGCCTCGGCGTCCCCTTCGGCCTCCGCCCCCGCATCCGCGTCGGCCTCGCCGTCCGCAGCGCCTTCCGCGTCCGCGTCCGCAGCCGCAGCCGCAGCCGCTTCGGGTTCGCCGTCGTCGGCTCCGGCGTCCGCAGCCGTGTCGGCCCCGCCTTCGGGGTCCGTGCCGGCCGCGCCGTCCGCCTCGCCCGCGCCGTCGGCCCCCGCCTCGCCGTCGGCGTCGCCGTCCGGGTCGGCGACTGTGGCTGCGTCACCTTCGGTGTCCGCCGCGGCCGTTCCCTCGGTTTCGGCCTCGCCGTCCACCCAAACGGAACAGGGCAGCCCGGTCTCCCCGTCGCCGTCGGGGCCGGCCGCCGCACCTGCGGTGGAATCAGCCCCCCCGGTCGTGTCGGCTTCGCCAACGGCCACCACGACCTCTCCGTCACCGTCGGCCTCGCCTTCGGGCGCCCCCTCGGGTACGCCGTCGCCGTCCCCCTCCGCGGCGCGGCAACCCGCCGCCACCTCTGCGGCGGGGCAGCCGGAGGCCGCCGATGCTCCGGCGCCTCCGCCGAGCCCCACGCCCTCGCCGTCCGAGACGGGCCCGGAGGAGCGGAACCTCGCCGCACCGCCGGTCGGGGCCCAGAGCGAGGCCGAGAGTTGGCGGAACGGTGCGTTCGGGCTGCTGCTCATGCTGACGGCGCTCGGCCTGCTGGCCCGGCGGGTGCTCAGCCGGGGCAGTGGCGGCCGACGACGCCGCTGAGCTGCGGAATCTGACGGCGCGTCGCCCGACGCGCCGTCAGATATGCTCGACACGCCGCGCCGCAAATGTCGCATTTGATGACTTATCAACCTAGCCTGAACCTGGCACCGCCCGTCAGTTCCGGGCCGCCCGTTGCGCGACACACCGACCACCAAGGAACCCGTGCATGGACGTCACCCGCGAACCCTCTCCCCGTCCCGAGACCTGGCCGCCGGTCCTGCCGGAACGGCCGGAGCTGCCCGGTGGTGGCGGCGCCACGCCGCTCAGCCTGGCCGTGGCCGGTGCGGTCGCCCGTCCGCTGATCAAGGTGCACCCGCTGCCCGTCGAGGGCGAGCCCGCCGTCGTGCCGGACGCCGTCACGCCGGGCCACGCCACGCCCGCCACGCCCGACACGCCGGACACGCCGACCGCGCCCGAGGCGCCGAGGGTTGCCGCCCACGATCGGCCGGCCGCGCCGCCCGCCGACGCGCCGACCCTCGAGGGCCTGGCCGTCACCGAGGCCCGGGCCGGCCGTCGCCCGCCCCGGACCGACCCCAACCTCCGGGAGCGCCAGGCCCGTTCGCTGCCCGGTTGGCTGGCCCTGCTGGTGCTGCTGGCCGGGATCGCCGGGGTGCTGCTGGTGCTGGCCCGGGCCGGGGTGCTGCCGCACCCGGACGTGCTGCCCGACCTCCGTGGCGAGGCTGCGAGGGCGAGCGGCGGTTCCGAGGTGACGCTCCGTTCGGCAGCGGCCGTCGCGGCCGCCGGGCTGGCGGTGCTGGTCGCGCTGTCGGGACTGTTGGTCAACGCGGGCGGCGAGACCCGGGTGCTCACCCGTTGGGGCCGGTACCGGGGCACGGTGCGCCGTACCGGTCTGCTCTGGGTCAACCCGCTGCTGCGCCGCCGCCGGGTGGACGTCCGGCTCCGGCACTGGCGCAGCGAGCCGGTGCACGTCACCGACCGCACCGGCACCCCGATCGTGGTCCGGCTGCTGATCGTCTGGCGGGTGCGGGACACCGCGCGGGCCGCCCTGGCCATCGCCGAGCACGAGGCCTACCTGCGCGAGCAGGTGCACGCGGTGCTGACCCGGATCGCCAGCGCCCTGCCCTGCGACTCCAACTCCGCGCCGGGGCCCGCCCTGCGGGATGGTCAGTGGTTCGCCGACGAGCTGACCCGGGCGCTGGCCGCCGAGGTCGCCCCGGCCGGGATCGAGGCCTACTCGGTGCAGCCGCTCTCCCTGGACTACGCGCCGGAGGTCGCCGAGTCGATGCGCCGCCGTCGGCTGGCCGATCTGGACGCGGGCCTGCGCACCGTCCTGGTGGACGACGCGGTGGAGGCCGCCGCGCTGGCCGTCCGCCGCCTTGAGCGGGCCACCGCGCACCAGTTGGACGAGGCCGCCCGCAGCGCGCTGATGGAGCAGCTGCTGGTCGCCTTCGTGGCCCCCGCCGGGGTGGCCGCCGCCGTGCCGTCCCCGGCCGCCAGGGCCGGGCGCAAGGAAGGAAAGCCCGCGTGAGGATAGCCACCGACCCCGCCCTGATCGACTTCTCCGAGACCTCCCTGGGGGAGGGGCTGTGCACCTGCCCGCCGTGCCGCGAGGAGGAGCGGAGCAGGTCCGCGGCCGCCCGCGAGGACGCCGAGCCCGGGCGAATACACCGGGCGGTGCGCGCCACCTGCGTGGCCACCACGGTGCTCGCCGGAGCCGGTACGGTCGGCCTCGGGCTCGGTGCGGCGAACGCCAACGCCGCTGCCGGGAGCCAGGGTTGGGACGGTTCGAAGTACTGGTTCAAGAACGCCTCGGGCGAGTGGCGCTGGACCAGCCACCTCTCGGTCTACCAGGCCCGCACCGGGAGCTCCGTCGGCCGGCCCACCGACTCCGGTGGGATCAGGCAGGGTTGGGACGGTTCGAGGTACTGGTTCAAGAACGCCTCGGGTGAGTGGCGCTGGACCAGCCACCTCTCGGTCTACCAGGCCCGCACCGGCGCGGGCGCCGGACAGCCGCAGCCCCCGGCGCCGCAGCCCAAGCCCCCGGCGTCGCAACCTTCGCAGCCGGGCTCCTCCTCGGTCGAGGCCGCGATCGCCCACGCCACCGCCCAGTTGGGAAAGCCCTACGTCTGGGGCGGCAACGGCCCCTCCGGGTACGACTGTTCGGGCCTGGTGCAGCAGGCCTACCGCCGGGCGGGCATCTCCCTGCCCCGGGTGGCCGACGACCAGTACGCCGCCACCACGCCGATCGATGCGGGCCAACTCCGGCGCGGGGACCTGCTGTTCTGGTCCAACAGCAGCCGGGCCTCCGGGATCCACCACGTCGCCGTCTACCTCGGCGACAACAAGTACCTCGAGGCTGCCCGCCCCGGCACCCGGATCCGGATCTCGACCCTCACCCAGGGCTACTTCCCGACCCACATCGGCCGCCCGTAGCGGAGAGCCCGCGCGGGCCCGGAGCACCAGCCGCCCCGGGCCCGCGCGGACGGTCCGTCTGTCCGTCTGTCCGCCCGTCCGCCCATCCGTCAGCCGGCCGGCCCGGGTCAGCCCGCCGAGGCGGCGTCCAGCAGCTTCAGCTCCTCCGGCGTCAGCTCCAGCCGCACGCCCTCCAGCAGCGCCGGCAACTGCTCCACCGTCCGCGCGGAGGCGATCGGCGCCGCGACGGTCGGCTGCGCCGCCACCCAGGCCAGCGCCACGCTGGCCAGGGCCGCCCCGCGTCCCTCCGCGATCCGGTCCAGCGCCTCCAGCACGGCCAGGCCGCGCCCCTCGGTCAGGTGGCGCGAGGCGCCGACCGCCCGGGCGCTGTCCACCTCCGGGCCGCCCGGCCGGTACTTGCCCGTCAGGAAGCCCGAGGCCAGCGCGTAGTACGGCACGGCGGACAGCCCGTACTCGGCCACCACCTTCGCCAGCCCGCCCTCGTAGGTGCCGCGGGAGACCAGGCTGTAGTTCGGCTGCACCGCGACGTACGCCGCCAGGCCCTCGGCGGCGGAGTGCGCCAGCGACTCGGCCAGCCGGTCCGCGCCGATGTTGGAGGCGGCCACCGCCCGGACCTTGCCCTCCCGGACCAGCTCGTCCAGCACGCCGACGATCTCGGCCACCGGCGTCCCGAGGTCGTCCCGGTGGGTGTACAGCAGGTCGACGTGGTCCAGGCCCAAGCGCCGCAGCGAGGCCTCGGTGGCCGAGCGCACGGTGGCCGCCGAGAGGCCCTCCGCCTCGGGGTGCGCGCCGACCTTGGTGGCGACCACCACCGCGTCCCGGTTCCCCCGGCTGCGCAGCCACTCGCCGATGATCGCCTCGGACTCGCCGCCGGTGTTCCCCGGCACCCAGGCCGAGTAGACGTCGGCGGTGTCCACGAAGTTGCCGCCGGCCGCGGCGTAGGCGTTCAGCACGGCGAAGGAGGCGTCGCGGTCGGCGGTCCACCCGAAGACGTTGCCGCCGAGGGCCAGCCGGGAGACGGAGAGGTCCGAGGCGCCGAGGGTCACCCGGTGCCGGGCGTCACTGAGGATGTCGGTCATGGGGGCGATCCAACCGCACCGTTCACCGGCCCGCGCGGGTTCTCCACGGGCCTTCACAGGACCGTCGTACGCCCGTAGCAGTGCTGCCATCGGGCACCACTAACGAGGGGGTCCGGGGTGTTCCTCGACCTGCGGGGTTGGCTAGAGTCCGTGGCATGGCTGACAACGACTACGACCCCGCCGGCAGCACCCAGATGTTCCGGGCCTTCGTCGACGAGGCCCCGGCCCCGCAGGCGCCCGGCTCGGTGACGACCTACGGCAGCACCGGCGGCAACAGCCGCACCGGCCTGATCGTCGGTCTCGCCGTGCTCGGCCTGGCGGTCCTGGGTGCCGTCATCTGGCTGGCCGTCAAGTGACCCCGCGTAGCGGCACGCCGTGCGGTGCGCCGCACCGCGTGCCGCCACGCACCCCGTCACCTGCCGGGACGCCCTCCGGGGTGCGGATCCGACCCGCCTAGACTGGCGCGGAAGATCCGCACTCCCGTTCCAGCGTGCCCCGGAGGCCCCCGTGACCCAGTCCGTCGAGCAAGCCCGCAGCCTCGGACTGGCCGGTGCCTCCAACGCCCGTGACCTGGGCGGGTACCGCACCGCGGACGGCTCGGTGGTGCGCCACGGCGTGGCGCTGCGGGCCGACGCGCTCCACCGGCTGACCGAGGAGGACGGCGCGGCGCTGCTCGCCGCCGGCGTGCGCCGGGTGGTCGACCTGCGCAGCTTCGGCGAGGTCCGGGAGGCCGGGGCCGACCGGATGCCCGGCCTGCCGGTGGCCGGTCTGGCCGAGCTGGAGCAGGCCGAGGCCACCGCCGCCGCGCTCACCCTGGAGGGCGGGCTGACGCTCCACCACCTCCCGGTCTTCGCCGCCGACTTCGACGTCTACGTGGCCCTGCGCGACGCCCTCGCCGACCGCGATCCGGCCCGCCAGCGCGAGCTGCTCGGCGACGGCCGGGCGGCCGGCATCATGACCGGCCTCTACCGCTGGTTCGTCACCGCCCCCGAGGCCCGCGAGCGCTTCGCCGAGGTCCTGCGGCTGCTGGCCGCGCCGGACGGCCCGCCGGTGCTCTTCCACTGCTCGGCCGGCAAGGACCGGACCGGCTGGGTGGCCGCCCTGGCCCTCACCGCGCTCGGCGTGGACCGCGGGACCGTCTACCAGGACTACCTGCTCACCAACGAGCGCTCGGCCCGCGTGGTCGACCACCTGATGGAGAGCTTCGGCACCTCCGGCCTGATGGAGGACCCCTCGCTGCTGCTCCCGGTCCTCCGCGCCGAGCGCGAGTTCCTGGACGCCGCCTTCGCCGAGGTGGACGCGGGCTGGGACTCCTTCGACCACTTCTGGCGCGACGGCCTCGGCCTGGACGACGCCGTCCTGGCCGGCCTGCGCGCCAACCTGCTGGAGCCGTAGGCGCTACTCGCCGGTCAGCCCGTTCCGCAGCTGGCTCAGGGTCTTGGTGAGCAGCCGCGAGACGTGCATCTGCGAGATGCCGATCTCCTCGCCGATCTGGGACTGCGTCAGCCCGCCGAAGAACCGGAGCATGATGATCCGGCGCTCGCGCGGCGGCAGCTTGGCCAGCAGCGGCTTGAGCGACTCGCGGTACTCGACGCCCTCCAGCGCCAGGTCCTCGTAGCCGAGCCGGTCGGCCAGCGGCCCGTCGCCGTCCTCCTCGCCGGGAGTGGAGTCCAGCGAGGAGGCGGTGTACGCGTTCCCCACCGCGAGGCCCTCGACCACGTCCTCCTCGGTGACGCCGAGGAAGACCGCGAGCTCGGCCACGGTGGGGGAGCGGTCCAGCTTCTGGGAGAGCTCGTCGCCGGCCTTGGTGAGGGCCAGCCGCAGCTCCTGGAGCCGCCGCGGCACCCGGACCGACCAACTGGTGTCCCGGAAGAAGCGCTTGATCTCGCCGACCACGGTGGGCATCGCGAAGGTGGGGAACTCCACCCCGCGCTCCGGGTCGAAGCGGTCGATCGCCTTGATCAGGCCGATGGTGCCGACCTGGACGATGTCCTCCATCGGCTCGTTCCGGCTGCGGAAGCGGGCGGAGGCGTACCGGACCAGCGGCAGGTTCAGCTCGATCAGGGTGTCGCGGACGTAGGTGTGCTCCTCGCTGCCCGGCTCCAGCCCGGCCAGCCGGGCGAACAGCGAGCGCGAGAGCGTCCGGGTGTCCAGACCCTTCTCGAGGACGGGACGCCCGTCCGCGGCGCCCTCGGGCCCCGCCGGCTCCCCGGCCGCGGGCCGCTCCGCCGTGGCCTGGGAGGGGATCTCCACCACGACCACCACCGGCTCGGGCACCGGCCCCGGTGCCGTCACGGACGCGAGCGTGGCGGCCGTACCGTGGCCCTCCGCGCTGCCCAGCTCTGCGGACATGCTCCACCCCCTCGTGACCGACTGTACAACGGGCACTACCCAGCGACAGTTCCCGGCTTCGGACTACCCCTCCAGCTCCATACCGGCCCAGGCGCCCCGGCAAACCCGAACGTCGCAAGATGTCACGCCGCAGTGACACACGGCTACCCGTCGCGGCGTCACTCCTCCCAGGAGTTCCCGGTCCGCAGACGGGTCAGGATTCTGGACAGTAGTCGGGACACGTGCATCTGCGACATACCGAGCTCGGTGCTGATCTGGGACTGCGTCAGGTTCGCGAAGAACCGGAGCATGATGATCCGCCGCTCCCGCTCGGGCAGTTGCACCAGCAGGTGGCGCACCATGTCCCGGTGCTCCACGTCGGCCAGCGCCGAGTCCTCGTAGCCCAGCCGGTCCAGCAGGGCCAGCCCGCCCTCGTGCTCCTGCGCGGCCTCCAGCGAGGCCGCGTTGTACGCCCGCCCGGCCGCCAGGCAGGCCCGGACGTCCTCCTCCGGGATCCGCAGGTTGGCGGCGATCTCCGGCACCTTGGGCGAGCGCCCGTGAGTGACCGTCAACTCCTCCATGGCGCCGCTGACCTGGACCCACAGCTCCTGCAGCCGGCGCGGCACGTGCATGGTGCGGACGTTGTCCCGGAAGTACCGCTTGATCTCGCCCAGGATGGTCGGCAGCGCGTACGTCGGGAACTGCACGCCCCGGGTCGGGTCGAAGCGGTCGATCGCGTTGATCAGGCCGATGGTGCCGACCTGGACGATGTCCTCCATCGGCTCGTTCCGGCTGCGGAAGCGGGTCGCCGCGTAGCGCACCAGCGGGATGTTCGCCTCGATCAGCGCCGCCCGCACCCGCTCCCGCTCCGGGGCGCCCGGCGGCAGCTCCGCCAACCGCTCGAACAGCACCCTGGTCAGCGTCCGCACGTCCACCTGGCCCCGGGCGGGGCCGCGCACCTCCACCACCGGCCCGGCCTCGCCCCGGTCCTCGGCGACCCGATCCTCGCTGATCCGCTCCTCGCTGACCCGCGCCTCGGCGATCCGCTCCTCGCTGGTCCGCGCCTCGGTGATCCGCTCCTCGCCGGCCTCCGGCGCACTGCTGTCCTGACTGTCCCGCGTCCGCACGGCCACGCCACCCCTCCCACGCCCTGTGCCAGGGACCACCGGTCGTGGTCCGCTGCCCGTCGCTCACCAGGTCCGGCAAAAACGGTCATAGCATCACAAGTCGTGCACATCGGGAGCAAGCACCCGTAGTAGGCGTGTTGGCGGATAGTCGGGAGAGCTGTCGGGGTGTGGAACGGCCCCCCGGCGCACTGGGCGCCAGGGGGCCGAAGGGTCCTTGGGGTACGACCTGTCCGAATGGCCTACTCAGACCTCGATGTCCGCGATCACCCAGGTGGCGAACTCGCGCCACTGCCCGGCGGCCGCCTGATGGGCCGGGTGGCCCAGGTAGGCGGCCAGCGCGTCGCGGTCCTCCACCAGGCTGTTGATCGCGAAGTCGTAGGCGATGTCCCGCTCCGTGGTGTTCCAGCCGCACTCCCACTCGCGCAGCTCGGTGATCAGCCCGCCGAGCTCCTCGAACGCCTTCGCGCCGGCCACCGCGCGCTCGTCGTCCTTGGTGACGCCGTCGTTGAGCCTGAACAGGACCAGATGCCGAATCACGATGCCGCTCCCAGCGGGTCGAGGGTGTGTGCTGTCCCGCCCACCGTAGCCTCCGCCCCCGCGGCCCCGTCCTCGCCGTCCGCTAGCTGACCAGCCCCGTCATGAACGTCCCGACCGCCTTGGCCGCGTCCGAGATCCCCACGAACCCCGACTGCACCAGCTCGGCTGCCCGGGTCGGAGAGGTGATCACCGTGTAGATCACGAAGATCAGCAGCAGCCACATCCCGATCTTCTTCGCCTGTGCCACCCTGCTCGCCGCCTCCCGCTAGCCCACCTGGCCCACCACCCCGAGCAGCTTATCGACCGGACGGCCCATCAGGTCAGCACCCCGTTCACCCCCCAGGACGAAGGTCCCCCCAAGACGGGCCCTTCTCCGCTCGCCCGCCCCCACCCCGTCCAGCAGGATGGAACACGTACCGAGGGATCTGGCAGGAATCCCCAGGTACGAGGACCGGAGCTCCCCGCTGTGGGACCGGGCGTCGTGGCTTCCCCCCGACACGACCCCGGTTGTGGGACCTCCGCCCGGGGCAGCCGTCCGTCCCCCCGGGACGGCTGCCCCCTCAACAGGCCTCGCACTCACCCCGGGCCACGGTGGTCAAAGCCCCGAGTGCGGGGCCTTTTCCGTATGCCCACAAGTCCGTTGATCACTGCGCGCAGAGCGGCTACCGTCCTCGGATGACCTCCACCCCAGGGCTCTTCGACTACGTCCCCGAACCTCCCTTCGCCGCGACCTGGGCAGAGGTTGACGAGGTCGAGGCCTGGTTCCGTGCGCGGCCGGATCTTGAGCACCGGCTGGGCGGCGTCCTGCGGCAGTCGATCGACGAGGTGCTCGACGGTCAGCGGACCGGTCGGTACGACATCGCGAAGGCGGAGAAGACCGAGAAGACCTACCTCGGCACCAAGGTCGAGATCCTCCTGCGGAACGAGTTCGACCTCGCCCCCGGCAACTCCATGGACTACACGGTGAGCGGGCACGAGGTCGACTCGAAGTTCTCCCTCTCCGCCGGCTGGATGATCCCGACGGAGGCGGTCGGACAGATCTGTCTCGTGTCGACGGCGAACGACGTGCTGGGATCGTTCGCGGTCGGTCTGGTGAAGGCCGATGCCGCTCTCCTGACCAACGGCGAGAACAAGGACGGCAAGAAGTCCCTCTCCAAGATGGGCAAGTCGGCCATCCGTTGGTTGGTCGAGAACGGCGACCTGCCCGAGAACCTGCTGCTCAACATGCCGAAGGCCGACCGCATCCTCGTCGAGAAGGCTGGGGGTGTGAGCCTGAACGGAAAGCGCGGAGGTCAGCAACGCGTCAACGAGCTGTTCCGGCGGGAGTGGGTCCAGGGCAAGCTCGTCGGTCGCAGCACGATCCTCACGGTGGCTCGCCAGGACGACGGGCCGAAGCGGGTCCGGGACGCCCGTAAGCACCTGCGCCCCGAGGGCATCGTCATCCTCGGTCACCAGGGGGACCATCCCAGGATCGCGCGTGACCTTGGTCTGGCCGTACCGCGCAAGGGTGAGTGGACGGCGGTGAGGCTCGTCGCGAGCGAAGACCAGAGCCGTGCGGGTGTCGTGATCGCGGGGACCCGCCACTCGGTGGCACTCCCGGGCGAGACTGGTGCCCCGGCCCCGGAAGTGTGACCCGACCCTGCCCGGCCGTCAGGTGGCGCTGGGAACGGAGGCGGCGGGCGCCTCCTCCGAGCGGGGCTCCGGTACGGCTTGCTTGTCCCAGGTGCCGAGGCCCCGCAGCTGGTCCGGGGTCGGCGCGGGGAGGCCGAAGGCGGCAGCGAGGATGTGCATGGCGAGCCGCGGGGGAACGGCGTTCCCGACCTGCTGGCCCACATCGCGTCCGGACCAGGGGTAGTTGCCGGGGAAGGTCTGCAGGCGCCCGGCCTCGGCGGGGAGGAAGCGGTCCTGCTCGACCCCGTTGCTGTAGATCCGGTTCCGGAAGATCTTTCCGGTCACGGTGGCCGACGGCTCGGAGGAAGAACGCCTGCCTCGGGCCTTGGGGTCACCACCGGTGCCGTAGTTGGAGACGACCTCGAACGGGTGAACGCGGTCCAGGACCTCGCCCATGGTCCGCCACGGCTGCAGGACCGGGTCGCCAGCATCGTGGGCGACGCCCTTCCGGTAGATCCGGTGGGTCGGGCTGGGCAGGGAGACCGGTTCGGTGCCGAGGCGTGCGATCAGCACGGCCCGCCGACGGGTCTGGGGAACGCCGAACGCCTCGGTGTGCAGGATTCCGCAGTCCGCCTGGTAGCCCTCGCCCTCCAGGACTTCGCGGTACGCCTTCCAGACCGGCAGGACTGCCGGTACCTGCTCGAGGACGATCACTCGGTAGGGGGCGCGATCCGTGCTGTCGATCGCCTCCAGGATCCACCGGAGGGGCTCCAGGACCAGGCCGGTCCGCTCGTCCTCCATCCTCGCGAGGTCCCGGACGATCTCCTCGTGACTCTCGCGGGCGACCATCCTCTTGACGAACTCGAGCACGTCGTCCAGAGCCCGCCGGCCGGCGCCACCACCCGCGACGGTGAAGGTCTGGCAAGGCGGTCCGCCGGTCAGGGCCTCAGCGTCCCGCAGATCGGCATCCGTGGAGTTCCGCGAGCGAACGTCTCCCTGGATGGTCGCGAGCCCGGCGGCCCGGCGGGTCTCGCAGGCACCGGCGTCCCATTCGAGACCCACGGTCTCGAGGCCGAGCTTCTCGGCAGCCACGTCGATCCCGCCGGGACCTGCGAACAAGTCCACGATCTTGGTGGGGTGCACGTGATCTCCAAGGGGTGCGCTTCGTGGCCTGCGCCGGCATGTTCGGGAGCACCGGCAAGGCTCGACCGACGAACACGACAGCAGCCACACAGCGTACCCCGAGTCGCCGACATCATGACTTTCGCCGAAAGGCACCGTTTCGCCCCTCGGCGGTGAGTGCAGGTGGTCCTTCCGCCGGTCGGACCGGCGGCCTACCTCACGTCGTCTCGGACGGGGAGCCGGGATGACCGCCCGCCGGGGACGCGGAGCGTTTGCGCCGGCCCAGGACGATCCTGGCCACCTCGGCGGCAGCGGTGGCCGCATCCTCGTGCTCCCACACTCTGACGGGCTGCCAGCCCGCTGCCAGGAGGAGCGTGTCCGTCTCCCTGTCCCGGTCGCGGTTCCCGTCGATCTTCGCCCGCCAGAACTCGGCGTTGTTGCGCGGGTAGGTCCCGTGGGTCGGGCATCCGTGCCAGAAGCAACCGTCGACGAAGACCGCGACCCGAGCCGGTCCGAACAACACGTCTGCCTCACGCCGGAGGTTCGGCAGAGGTCGACGGTGCTTGCGGAAGCGGAGCCCCATACGGTGCAGCTCCTGGCGCAGCGCGACCTCGATTCCGGTGTCGCGCCGCCGTTGACGACTCATCCGCGCCCGGACGGCCGGAGTGGTGCCCAGAGTTCTTGCCACATCTGCATCATGCCGCGTGCCTCGGACAGGGGCTTAGGCTTGTCGGAAAAGAC
Source organism: Kitasatospora sp. NPDC004289 (assembly GCF_053602875.1). NCBI lineage: Bacteria > Bacillati > Actinomycetota > Actinomycetes > Kitasatosporales > Streptomycetaceae > Kitasatospora > Kitasatospora sp. NPDC004289. The sequence continues at coordinate 208,933 of NZ_JBSGEL010000001.1, forward strand.
GATCAACTGGAGCGTTTATGCCCGCGCCGTTCACCCTCCAGCTCTGCGGCTATCGGAACGGTCTCCCGAACACCAGCGACGCGAGCCAGAAGCTCTCGGTGGAGATCGGCGAAGCCTTCTTCGAACGGATCGGTGTCCCGAGGTGGCAGCAGGTCGGCAAGGTCGACAAGCTGTGGAGTGCGGCCATGGTCCAGGACCTCTCCGCTCAACTCCGCTTCCCCGCACCTCACCTGACGGTGCAGGAGGAACGTTGGCCCCACGAGTTCGAGCAGTACGCGCACCTCAGGGCGCTCCAGGACCTTGCCGCCGAGGAGAGTCCCGAGGTCGAGCTGAGCCTCGACAACCTGGACCGCCATTTGCGCTCCCTGGACGGCACGGTCGGGATGTCCCAGGCGAACCGGCTGCTCGGTCAGCTGCGGGCCGCCCTCGATGACGCCGCCGCCCGGCGCAAGCCGCTGCTCGACATGCTCGGCGACGAGTCGCTCTTGCGGCTGGACATCGCCGTGCACCGGTCCGCGGGCGGCTCGCAGCACGCCGCCGAGGCTGCGTCCCATCTCGTCGCCGGCCTGTCGCTCAAGTGGACCCTGCGAACCGACCGGCTCCAGGACCCGCGGATCCAGGGTTCGAAGATGGCCTCCCTGCGTCGCGGGCGCATGCCGCACTTCGCAGCCGTGACGATGGAGCCCCGCCCGTACATGCTCGGCCGTCTTGGTGGCGGGACCGGGGACCTCGACTGTGTCTACCACCTCCACCTGCCCGGCCTGATCGACGCTGTCGAAGAGGTGTACGGAAGCCCTGCCCGAAGGAAGCAGCGCGACGCCTTCCGGCGGATGGTCGACCAAGGCAGGCTTCGGGACTACGACGAGTTGGTGGCCTACCTCGCCACGGTCTGGTCTCCGGCCCCCGGGAGGCTCGTGCTGGACTGAAGCACGCGAATGCCGAAGGGCCCCGATCCGGTGGATCGGGGCCCTTCGGGCTGATGGCGGTAGCGGTGGGATTCGAACCCACGGTGAAGTTGCCCCCACACACGCTTTCGAGGCGTGCTCCTTTGGCCGCTCGGACACGCTACCGAGACGAGACTCTACCGGATGGGGTGGGTGGGGACGAAATCCGTTCAGCGGTGGGTGTCGAACCAGGTGCGGAGCTGGTCGGCGCAGGCGGTGGCGAGGACGCCGGGGATGACCTCGGGGCGGTGGTTGAGGCGGCGGTCGCGGATGACGTCGAAGAGGGAGCCGGCGGCGCCGGCCTTGTCGTCGAGGGCTCCGTAGACGACACGGTCGAGGCGGGAGAGGACGATGGCGCCGGCGCACATGGTGCAGGGTTCGAGGGTGACGACGAGGGTGCAGCCGCTGAGGCGCCACTCGCCGAGGGCGGCGGCGGCCTGCCGGATGGCGACGACCTCGGCGTGGGCGGTGGGGTCGCCGACGGCTTCGCGTTCGTTGTGGCCGCGGCCGAGGAGGGTGCCGTCGGGGCCGAGCACGAGTGCCCCGACCGGTACGTCGCCGGTGGCGGTGGCGAGTGCGGCCTCGTCGATGGCGAGGCGCATCGCGTCCGTCCAGCGGTCGCGCACCGGGTCGGGGCGTACGGGGGCCGGGAGCGGGGCGATCTGCATGGGACCAGTGTCGGGCATGGTGCCCTCAGGCCCTCAGCGGACCGCCTCCAGGACCTCGCCGCAGCCGATCGCCTCGGCGATCTCGCCGAGCGCGTCGCCGGGCAGGGCGCCCTCGCCGCTGAGCTCGCGCAGGCCGTCGGCGGCCAGGCCGAACTCGGCGAGGAGTTCGGCGTCGCCGAGCGGGCCGATCGGGATGCCGTCGTGGCCGGTGGCGGTGTCCTCGTCCTCGTCCCCGTCGGAGGTGTCGGAGTCGGAGTCCTCGGAGTCCTCGTCGAGGTCGACCAGCCGGTCGAGCTCGTCGAAGTCGTCGGGGCCGCGGTCGAGGAGTTCGTCGGTGAGGATCGAACCGTAGGAGCTGCGGGCGGCGGCGGCCCCGTCCGAGACGAAGATCCGCGGATCCTCCTCGCCGTCCACCCGGAGGACGGCGAACCAGGCGTCCTCCTGCTCGATGAAGATCAGGACGCTGTCGTCGTCCTGGGCCGCCTCCCTGGCCAGGTCGGCCAGGTCGGTCAGGGTCTCGACGTCGTCCAGTTCTGTCTCGCTCACGTCCCACCCGCCGGAGGTGCGAGCAAGCACTGCAGCGAAGTACGCCACCAGGGACTCTCCCAAGATTGGTCTCGGCTGTCGGCGATCTCGGACGGGCGCGGCCTGGCCGCCCCCGCGCCGGGTGCGGCCCGCTGTTCGGACCGTCCCTCCGGCATCGTGACAGAAAGCCCGGCGCTGCGGGGAGTGTTCGGCAGCGCGTCTTCGCAGGTCGTGTCGGAATGACCGACGTACCGTCAGATTCGGAAGGTTCGCATCCGGAGGGCTTCGCGCATCCTGCGCTCCTTGGTGCGCCGTGGCTGCACCCTGGCGCGGAGCTCGCGGGCCTCGGCCAGCTCGCGCAGGAAGACTGCGCGCCGGCGGCGGCGTTCGGCTTCGGTCTCGTGCGGGACCTCGGGCTCCTCTGTCGAGCGAGGCCCGGGTGCCGGGGTGCTGCTCTTCATAAGGTCCGACTTTCCCAGATGTGTCCGGTAAATACCACAGCTGGTGCGCGGCTCCGGCGACCCGGTGCGGCGGGTCGCCGGGCGGGCCGGGTGAAGCCCGCAGGTGGGGAGGGGTGCGGCCCGGCTGGTCGTACGGGTGTGCCGATGCCCGTTATGGTCGGAACATGCGTCTCCATGTCGTCGACCACCCCTTGGTGGCCCACAAGCTCTCCACCCTGCGTGACGAGCGCACCGACTCGCCGACCTTCCGTCGGCTCACCGACGAGCTGGTCACCCTGCTCGCCTACGAGGCCACCCGGGACGTCCGGACCGACGAGGTGGAGATCACCACCCCGGTCGCCGTCACCACCGGGACCAGGCTCAGCTACCCGCGCCCGCTGGTGGTGCCGATCCTGCGGGCCGGCCTCGGCATGCTGGACGGGATGACCCGGCTGCTGCCGACCGCCGAGGTCGGCTTCCTCGGCATGGTGCGGAACGAGGAGACCCTGGAGGCCTCCACCTACGCCACCCGGATGCCGGACGACCTCTCGGGCCGTCAGGTGTACGTGCTGGACCCGATGCTGGCCACCGGCGGCACGCTGGTCGCGGCGATCCGGATGCTGATCGAGCGGGGCGCCACCGACGTCACCGCCGTGGTGCTGCTGGCGGCGCCGGAGGGCGTCGAGGTGATGGAGCGCGAGCTGGCCGGCCTGCCGGTCACCGTGGTGACCGCCGCCGTGGACGAGCGCCTGAACGAGAACGGCTACATCGTGCCGGGCCTGGGCGACGCGGGCGACCGCCTGTACGGCACCGCCGGCTGAGGCGCGGAGCACGCGAGGAGGGCCCCACCCCCGCACGGGGGTGGGGCCCTCCTGACGTTCGGTCAGTGGTGCCGCACGGCGGCCGCCGGAGCCCGGCGGCGGGGCCGGTCAGCAGCTGCCGGGCACCGGGCTGGGGGTGGGCGAGGGCTTGGTGGCCTCGGCCAGTGCGGCGGCGGCCTGGTTCGGTTCGAGCAGTGCGGTGAAGGCGTCGCCGACCACCACGTCCACGGAGCCGTCCACCCGGGTGTCGGCCGACTTGGTGGCGCCGCCGACCTGGGAGGCGAGCAGGGTGGCGCCGCCGAGGCCGCCGGGGCCGCTGATCACCTGGACGGTGGTGGTGGGCAGCTTCTCCACGTTGGCGGGCGCGTTGCCGACCTTGCCGATGGTGAAGCCGCGCTTCTTGAACTCCTCGGCGGTCCGCGCGGCCAGGCCCGACTTGGCGGTGGCGTTGTAGACGTTCACCGTCACGGCGTTCGGCTGCGGGACGGCCGTCGAGGTGGCGCCGGCGGTGGGGGAGGCGGCCGGGGTGCCGGCCGGTTCGGGGGCGGCCAGCGGCTTCCCGGAGGGGGAGGCGCAGGCCTGCGCGGTGCCGCCCTTCTTGCCGGAGAAGATGTCCACCAGCTGCACGCCACCGAGGGCGATCAGCGAGAGGGCCAGCAGGGCGCCGATCGCGGCAAGGATCTTGCGGCTCTTCTTCGGCGGGCGTCCAAGGCGGGGGTAGGAGTTACCGGTGATCCGGTACTGCTTCCCCTTCAGTCCCTGGGGAGTCAACATGCTCACGGGTCGGTCTCCCCCTCGTGCCAGGGCAAGGGTCGGGCGGATGCGGCCGACGGGGCGGAGTGCCGGAGTCTGCGGCCGTAATCAGCAGATTAGTGCCACACCCGGCCCGGAGGTACTAAATGATCATCATCTGGAGTACGCGGGCACTCGAAAGGATGTACCGGCGTCCGAACGGACGACGGCAGCGGTCCCGCGAAGGAGTGACGGAGGGTCAGTCCATCTCGAGGACGCGGGCGTGCAGGACCTGGCGCTGCTGGAGTGCGGCCCGGACCGCGCGGTGCAGGCCGTCCTCCAGGTAGAGGTCGCCGCGCCACTTCACCACGTGGGCGAAGAGGTCCCCGTAGAAGGTGGAGTCCTCGGCCAGGAGGGTCTCGAGGTCCAGCTGGCCCTTGGTGGTGACCAGTTGGTCCAGCCGCACCGGGCGCGGCGCGACGTCCGCCCACTGGCGGGTGCTGGTCCGGCCGTGATCCGGGTACGGCCGTGCGTTGCCGATGCGCTTGAAGATCACACGGAAAGCCTACCGTCACGCCGCCCCGGGGCACAGCAAGCGTGACCCGGCCTGCGTTCGGTGATTCGTAGGGATTACATAGGAAACATCCCCTTTTCGGGGTGGTTGTTCTGACGATCCGTTCGCGAGGACCGGGAGCCTGCCGAGATGACCACCGACCAGAAGCCCACCGACGAGCTGCCGGCCGAGGTGCGGGAGATCGCGGCCGGATACGCCTTCACCGGCCCCGCGCTCGACCTCGGCGCCGTGCTGCTGGACGGCACCGCCTTCCCCGGGGCGCCGGTCCGCATCCCGCTCGGGGCGCTGAACCGGCACGGTCTGGTGGCCGGGGCGACCGGCACCGGCAAGACCAAGACCCTCCAACTGATCGCCGAACAGCTCTCGGCCCAGGGCGTCCCGGTGTTCCTGGCCGACGTGAAGGGCGACGTCTCCGGCATCTCCGCGCCCGGGCAGGCCAACGAGAAGGTGGCCGGCCGGGCCGCCGAGGTCGGACAGGTCTGGTCGGCGCAGGGCTGCCCGGCCGAGTTCTACGCCCTCGGCGGGCTCGGCGACGGCATCCCGCTGCGGGCCACCGTGACCAGCTTCGGGCCGCTCCTGATGTCCAAGGTGCTGGAGCTGAACGAGACCCAGGAGGCCTCGCTCTCGCTGATCTTCCACTTCGCCGACCGCAACGGCCTGGAGCTCTACGACCTCAAGGACCTCTCGGCGGTGATCTCCTTCCTCACCTCCCCCGAGGGCAAGGAGCAGCTCAAGGGCATCGGCGGGCTGTCCGCCGCCACGGCGGGGGTGATCCTGCGGTCGGTGACGGTGCTGGAGAACGAGGGGGCCGGGTCCTTCTTCGGCGAGCCGGAGTTCGACACCTCCGAGCTGCTGCGGTGCGCGCAGGACGGGCGCGGGGTGGTCTCGGTGCTGGAGCTGCCGGCGGTGCAGGACCGGCCGCGGCTGTTCTCCACCTTCCTGATGTGGCTGCTGGCCGAGCTCTACCAGGAGCTGCCGGAGGTGGGGGACCCGGAGAAGCCGAAGCTGGTGTTCTTCTTCGACGAGGCGCACCTGCTGTTCAAGGGCGCCTCGAAGGCCTTCCTGGAGGCGATCACCCAGACGGTGCGGCTGATCCGCAGCAAGGGGGTCGGGGTCTTCTTCGTGACCCAGACGCCCAAGGACGTGCCGGGGGACGTGCTGGCGCAGCTGGGCAACCGGGTGCAGCACGCGCTGCGGGCCTTCACGCCGGACGACGCCAAGGCGCTGAAGGCGACCGTCTCCACCTTCCCGAAGTCGGCCGCCTACGACCTCGGGGAGGTGCTGACCGGGCTCGGGACGGGGGAGGCGGTGGTGACGGTGCTCTCCGAGAAGGGCGCGCCGACGCCGGTCGCGGCCACCCGGCTGCGGGCGCCGCAGTCGTTGATGGGGCCGGTGCCGGCGGAGGCGCTGCGGGCGGCGGTGGACGGGTCGGCGCTGATCGGGCGCTACCGGGACGCGGTCGACCGCGAGTCGGCGTACGAGAAGCTGACGGCCCGTCCGGAGGCGGAGGCGGAGGCGCCGCCGCAGCCCGAGGCACTGCCCGAGCCCGCTCCTGCTCCCGCGCCGCCGGCGGCGAAGCCCGAGCCGGGGCTGATGGACGCGCTGCTGAACAACCCGATGCTGAAGTCGTTCGCGCGCTCGGCGGGGGCGCAGGTCGGGAGGGAGATCTCGCGGAGCATCTTCGGGACGTCGCGTCGCAAGCGGTAGGGCCGCCTGCGGCGGGCGGGGCGGGAGGGGGGAGGGAGAGGGCGGCGGGGGCGCAGGTCGGGAGGGAGATCTCGCGGAGCATCTTCGGGACGTCGCGTCGCAAGCGGTAGGGCCGCCTGCGGCGGGCGGGGCGGGAGGGGGGAGGGAGAGGGCGGCGGGGGCGCAGGTCGGGAGGGAGATCTCGCGGAGCATCTTCGGGACGTCGCGTCGCAAGCGGTAGGGCCGCCTGCGGCGGGCGGGGTGGGAGGCCTCGCGGGGTGGGTGCGGGGCCTCCCGGCGGTGACGCGTCGTCAGCCGTTGAGGGCCTGGCCGATGCGGTCCATGGAGGAGAGCCGCATCAGGCCGTAGTTGTAGAACTCGACCTCCGGGACGCCGAGCTCGCGCAGGACGGCGATCTTGGCGGCGAGGTTGGCGGGGCCGTCGCAGTCCTCGGTCATCGGGCGGAGGATGACGGCCATCTCCTCGGGGCGCACGCCGTGCACCGCGAAGGCGGCGACCTTGTCGCGGACCGCCTCGGGGGTGCGGGCGTAGCCGAGGGTCTCGATCTGGTGGACGCCCTTGGTCAGGGCGGGCAGGTCGATGCCGGAGAGCCAGCCGGTGCCGGGGCCGCCGCCGTCCATGAAGCTGAGCCGCATGCCGTCGGCGGCGGCCGCCTCGGCGACCTCGGTGGCCAGCGAGGTGACGGTGCGGGCGGAGGCGTCCACGTACGCGGCCACCGCGCCGTCCGCGAGGCCGTCGAGCGGGGCGGGTTCGGCGGCCCGGGCCTCGTCGGACAGGCGGGCCCGGACCTCGGTGCGGACGGCGGTGCGGACGGCCTCCGCGTCCGGGCCGAAGGCGGCCCGGCAGTGCTCGCAGAAGCAGAGGCCGAGCAGGGCCTCGGTGACCGGTCCGAGCTGCTCGAAGTAGCGCTCGTGGTGGTAGCCGTGGCGCAGGCCGTGGAAGTGCAGCGACTCGGCGCGGATCGCGTCGACGCCGTAGCGGGCGAACTCGCCGACCAGGGTGGTGGCGTACTCGCGGACCTCGGGGTTGGCCGGGCAGAGCTCGGTGAGGTGGCGGTCGCCGAAGGCGTTCTCGGGGGAGACCTCGGGGTGGCGGAAGCCGAGCCGGTCGTTGTGGCAGAAGACCGTCCAGGCGTGCAGCTTGAGGCCGCGCCGCTGCGCCTCCTCGGCCGCCTCGGCGAACGGGTCGCGGTCGCCGATGGCGGTGGAGGGCAGCGGGGTGAGCCGGCGGCCGGCCCAGCGGGCCGGGTCGGGGCGGAAGTAGGCGGCGCCCGGCTCCAGGTAGCGGACCACCCGGTGCGGGTTGTGCGGGAAGACGTCGCGGGCCTCGTGGTAGACCGAGGCGAGGGTGACGCCGCCGACCCCGGCGCGGTCGGTGAGGTTGCCGAAGAAGGTCTCGGGGCCCTCGTCGAGCAGGTCGGTGGCGAAGGCGAGGACGGACGAGTCCACGGGGCGGCTCCGGACGGGTGGTGCGGGCGGGTGCGACCACGCTAACCGGGGGGCCCTCGAATGGTCTATACCTCCAAGGGGGGTGCGTCGGGTCTAGAGCCCCAGGTCGTCCAGCTCCTTGAGCAGCTTCTGGCGCTCCGTCAGCGCGGCTCCACCCTCCGTGGGGGCGGACTGGGCGGGGAGGACGGCCGAGGAGGGGGCGGCCGTGGCGGCGGTCGAGGCCTTCGGGCGGCGCTCGCGGAAGAGCCACGCGCCCGCCAGGCCGCCGATCAGCCCGCCCAGGTGGCCCTGCCAGCTGACGCCGGGGGTGCCGGGCACCGCGGTGGTGAGGATGTAGGCGAAGGAGGCTCCCATCACCACGCCGACCAGACTGTCGATCAGGTTCCGGTCGATCAGGCCGCGCAGCACCACGTAGCCGAAGTAGCCGAAGACCAGTCCGCTGGCCCCGATGGTGAGCGAGCGCTCCGGGGAGAACAGCCAGATCGCCGTCCCGCTGGTCAGGGCGACCAGTGCGGTCAGCCCGAGGAAGCGCTTGACGCCCCGGTAGGCGGCGAGGAAGCCGAAGATGAAGAGCGGGCCGGAGTTGCCCTCCAGGTGCGCCCAGTTGACGTGCAGGAAGGGCGCGGAGACCAGGTCGGGGAGGGAGTCGGGCTCGCGGGCCCGGATGCCGCCGTCGACGCTCAGCTGGTAGTCCGTCAGCCAGTTGACGAGGTGCAGCGCCCAGACCAGGCAGAGCACCCCGAACATCACGTAGAAGGCCCGCCGGGCCTCGGCGACCATCCGGCCGTAGTCGGGAGCGGGAGTCTGTTCGGCTGCCATGCCCCGCACTCTAGAGGTCATAGGCTGCGCAGTGACCCCCGCCACCGAAGTCGAGGAAGGTCCCGCGATGAGCCGGCGCCCGCCGCTGCCGTACGAATTCCTGCCCCCGGTCCCGTCGTTCGAGCTGACCAGCGAGGACCTCACCGAGGGCGGCACCATGCCGGACGCCCAGGTGCACGCGGCCGGGAACACCTCGCCGCAGCTGGCCTGGTCCGGCGCCCCCGAGGGGACGCTGAGCTACGCGGTCACCTGCTACGACCCGGACGCGCCGACCGCCAGCGGGTGGTGGCACTGGTTGGCCGTCAACCTCCCGGCCGCCACCACCGGGCTCCCGGCCGGGGCCGGCGCCTCGGACGGGACCCTGCCGGGCGGGGCGTTCCACGTCCGCAACGACTTCCCCGGCCACCGCTACGACGGGGCCGCCCCGCCGCCCGGCCCGGCCCACCGGTACGTCTTCGCGGTGCACGCGCTGGACGTGGCGGAGCTCGACCTCACCCCGGACACCCCGGCCGCGGTGGTGGGCTTCCACCTCACCCACCACGCGCTCGGCCGGGCGCTGCTCACCGTCGAGTACGCACGGCCGTGACCTGCGGCGGCCGTCGTCCGGGCCCGCGGAGGGCCCGGGCGGCGGCCGGTGCCCGGCCAGTAAACTGACGGCGTCCAGCGCGTCGCCCGAGGGAGAACCCAGCCGCCATGTCACTGACCGGGAAGCACATCCTCTCCAGCGACCAGTTCGAGCGGCAGGACCTGGAGCAGCTGTTCCGGCTGGCCGACCTGCTGGTGCCGGTGGCCCGGGGCGAGCAGATCACCCGGGTGCTCGAGGGCGCCGTGATGGCCAGCCTGTTCTTCGAGGCCTCCACCCGTACCCGGCTCAGCTGCGAGACCGCGTTCCTGCGCCTGGGCGGCGGGGTCACCTCCACCACCGGCACCGAGGTCACCTCGATCGCCAAGGGCGAGTCGCTGGCCGACACCAGCCGCGTGGTGACCGGCTACGTCGACCTGGTGGTGATGCGTCACCCCGAGGTCAGCTCGATCCACGAGTTCGCCGCCGCGACCAACGTCCCGGTGGTCAACGCCGGCAACGGGGCGGGCGAGCACCCGACCCAGGCGCTGCTGGACATGTTCGCCCTGCACCGCGAGTTCGACCGGCTCGGCAAGTCCATGGACGGCCGCCGGATCGCCCTGGTCGGTGACCTCAAGCACGGCCGCACCGTGCACTCGCTGGTCAAGCTGCTCTCCCGCTACCAGGACATGACCATCGTCTGCGTGGCCCCGGAGGAGCTGGGCATGCCCGCCCACCTGCTGGAGCTGGCCGCCGAGCGCGGCCACCGGGTCGAGGTGACCGACCAGCCGACCCTGGGCCTCAAGGACGCCGACCTCGTCTACACCACCCGCCTGCAGACCGAGCGCTTCAAGGACCGGCCGCTGCCCTACAGCGACGACTTCCGGATCGACAGCGCCCTGGTGAACCGGGTCTGCCGGGAGGACGCGGTGATCATGCACCCGCTCCCGCGCGACTCCCGCCCCGGCTCCAACGACCTCAGCGCCGACCTCAACCGCGACCCGCGGCTGGCGGTCTTCCGGCAGACCGACGCCGGCATCCCGACCCGGATGGCGCTCTTCGCCTCGGTGCTCGGCGTCGCCGAGGAGATCCCCGGCTCGCTCCGCCCGGCCCGCTGGTACCGGCCGGAGTACGTCGGGCCGGACGACGCGCCGTTCTACAAGTGACGGCGGTTCAGGACTCCCCGTCGGGGTCCTCGTCGTCCTCCTCCGCGAGCGGTGCCTGACGTTCCATCAGGCGCTCCGTGAGGTCGTCCAGCCAGCCCTGCGCCCAGTCGCGCAGGGCGGCGGACTCCCCGGCGTCGAGCCCCAGCCGGGCCAGGTCGCGCTCCTCGCGCCACCCCGCCTCGGCCAGCCGGGCCTGCAGCTCGGCCGGGTCCAGCCCCGGCTCGCCGGTGTGCCGGCGGCCCAGGGTCTCCAGCTCCGGGTACGACCACCGGTCCGCCAGGGCGAACAGGTCCGCGAGGTCCCGGGGCAGCCCCCGGTCGACCAGGGCGCGGACCTTCGTCCCGGCCAGGTCCGCCAGGGCCAGCACCGGCCCGTCCGGGCCCTGGTGCGGGGGCTGCCAGAAGTTCTCCTTCCGCAGCTCCACCCCGTACTCCTCGCCCGTCCCCGGACCGGCCGCCGTCAGGGCGGAGGCCAGCGGATCGTCCACCAGCACCCGGACGGTCCAGCCGCGGGCCAGCAGTTCGGCGGCCGTCCGCGCGGTCAGCTCCTCCAGCGGCACCGGGCTCGCGGTCGCCAGCTCCACCGTGCGCACCGGCCGGTCCGGCAGGCCGTGCGCGAGGGCGGCGCAGTCGCCGCCGAGCACCAGCGGGAAGCGGGTGCCGAGCGCCAGCAGATCGGCCAGCAGCCGCCGTCCGGTGTCCGTCATGGGTGACATGCCGTCAGTATCGCCGGGCCTGCGGCTCCCCGCTCATACTGGAGGGCGGAGCACCCAGTGGAACGCCTACCCGTCGAATCCAGCTGCCTCTCCTCCGTCGGCCACCGGGGCACGACGCTGGAGCTGGAGTTCCACGGCGGCTCGGTCTACGCGTACGCGGACGTGCCCGAGGCGGAGTACCGCGCACTGCTCGCCGCGCCCAGCCTCGGCCGGTACTTCCACGCACACATCCGGGACCGGTACCCCTACCGCCGCCTCAGCTGACCCTGCCCGTCCTGGCGGCCTTCTCCGCCTTGGCCGCCGCCTTCATCTCCTGCTTGTGCGCCCGCACCTGGGAGAGGGACTCCGGCCCGGTGATGTCCGCCACCGAGCGGAAGCTGCCCTCCTCCCCGTACGCGCCGGCCGCCTGCCGCCAGCCCTCCGGCCGCACGCCGTACTGCTTGCCCAGCAGCGCCAGGAAGATCTGCGCCTTCTGCCGCCCGTACCCCGGCAGCGCCTCCAGCCGCTTGAGCAGCTCGGCCCCGGTCGAGGCCCCCCGCCAGACGGCCTCCGCGTCGCCGTCGTACTCCGCCACCAGGTACTGGCAGAGCTGCTGCATCCGCTTGGCCATCGACCCCGGGTACCGGTGCACCGCCGGGGTCCGTGCGCAGAGCGCCACGAACCCCTCGGGGTCGTAGGTGGCGATGGCGTGCGCGTCCAGGTCCTCCCCGCCCATCCGGTCCAGCACCACCCGGGGCCCGCTGAACGCCTTCTCCATCGGCACCTGCTGGTCCAGCAGCATGCCGATCAACGCCGCCAACGGGCTGCGCCCGAGCAGTTCGTCGGCCTCCGCCTGCTGCGCCAGGTGCACCTCGGTCGCCATCGCCGTCTCCTCGTCGTCGCTGCGGCCCAGCGTAGGTGTGCCCGCCCGCCCCGGCGGGGTGCCGCTCCGAGGGCTTCACCTGGGGCTCCGACGGGGGTTCAATACCGGACATGAGGGAGAACGCGCCCTGGGCGCGCAACTCGTACCTGGCCCGGCTGGAGCCGGTCCAGGCAGAGCGTCTGCTGGGCCTGGCCCGTCAGGTCCGGTACGCGCCGGGCGAAGTGATCGTGCGTCAGGGGGACGACGGCACCCACGTCTGCCTGCTCCAGCCGGTGGACAGCTCGGCGCTGGCCTGCGCCAAGGTGACCGCGACCCTGGAGAACGGGGCGGAGGGGCTGCTCGGCATCAGGGTCGGGGGAGACCTGGTGGGGGAGCAGGCCGTGATCACCGACGGGACGCGCTCGGCCACCGTGACGGCCTGCAGCCCGGTGCTGGTCGGCCACGTCACGCGGGAGCGGTTCATGGGCTTCCTGGCCGAACACCCCTCGGCGGGGCTGGCGTTGACGGTGATGATGGCGGACCGGCTGAACTCGGCCAACCGGCGCCGGCTCGACTTCGCGGCCTTCGACGTGGCGCAGCGGCTCTCCCGGATCCTGGTCGAGCTGGTCGAGCAGTACGGGCACCGGGTCGGCGGCGGTCACAGCATCGGGGTCGAGCTCTCCCAGCCCGAGCTCGGCCGGCTGATCGGGGCGGGCACCGACGCCGTCGGCCGGGCGATGCACCGCCTGAAGGCGGCCGGGCTGGTCCGCTCGCAGTACCGCAGCGTCGTGGTGCTCGACCTGGAGGGGCTGCGGCACTTCGCCGACGAGTGAGCCGCCCCGCTCCGGCCCCTCCGCGGTGCCTCGCCGACGCGTGAGCTCCCCCGCCCCGCTCCCGGCGGTCACCAGGAGCGGAGCAGGGCCGCCACCACCCCGAGCAGCAGCATCACGGCCGTCCAGGGCGTCGCCCTGGACAGGTGCCGGTTCTTCAGCAGGGCGATCTGGCCCAGCAGTTGGGCCATCGCCCAGGCCTCCACCCGCTGGGCGTCCGGATCGGCACCGGCGACGTGGCCGAGGCCGAGGTGGCCGACGCCCGTCATGGCGAACCGGCTGGGCGGCACCGGCGGGCTCAGCCGGGGGCGGAGCGCCTGGACCAGATGGAGTCCGGAGATCAGGAAGGCCGCCACGAAGCCCGCCATCACCAGCAGCGTGGGCACCGGGAAGCGGGCCGGGGTGTCCCGCCCGGCCAGGGCGCTCACCACCGCGACCACCCCGCCGGTGTGCACCACCAGGAGGGTGTTGACCTTGCTGTCGGCCTGCTGCACGTAACCCTGGAAGGCGGTCAGCGCGCTGAGTGCGACGCTCAGCGCGGACGGCTCCGGCTGAGCCGCCATGTCGATTTGATGATTCGTCAAAGCCCCCCCTTGGTACGGGTGTTCGCACATTCATGGAAGCTCGGTAACGAATCGGAGATGCCGGAGGAATCCGGGTTCCGCTGTGTGAGCATGGTCACCCGCGAGGGGTGCGATCGACCGGGGGGAATCCGTATCGATCCGGTATTCCTGCTGCCCCGGCGCACCACACTGCTGCCCATGAGGCGCATCACCGCAAGGAAGGCTGGGCGGAGTTGAGCAGGTTTCAGGGCGGGCCGCGACGGCTGCTGCTCTCCACCGATGTCGAGGGGTACGGGAAGGGTGACGACCGGACCCAGTTCGACACGCAGCGCGGGCTGGTGCAGGTGCTCGGCGACGCCGCCGACGCGGTCGGCCTCGCACGGTCGGACTGGATCCGACAGGGCGCCGGGGACGGGGAGTTGGCGATCCTGCCGGCCGACGTCCCGGAGGCGAAGGTGGTCGACGACTACGTGGCCGAGCTGCGCGCCGCGCTGGCGTACCACAACGAGCCCAGGCGCCCGGAGCACCGGCTCCGGCTGCGGCTCGCGGTGCACTTCGGGCCGGTCTCGGACGCCGACAACGGCTTCGCCAGCCAGGGCGTGGTCCTGGTCAGCCGGCTGATCGACGGTGCGCCGGTCAAGCGGGCGCTGGCCGTGGCCAGGGCGGCCGACCTGGTGGTGGTCGTCTCGGACCGGGTCTACACCGACACCGTGCTCCAGCGGCACACCCGGCTGGCCCCGGGGGAGTTCCGGCGGGTGACGGTGGAGACCAAGGAGCGTCCGGTGGCGGCCTGGCTCCGGGTGCCGGGGGAGGACGTCCACGGGCTGGACCTCGACGGCGGCGCGGGCCCGAGCGCGGGATCGGGGTCGGGATCGGACCCCGGGCCGGAGCGCGGAAGCGCGGATCCGGCTCCGGCCGCGTCGGCGCCCGGCCTCCAGCAGGTCTTCCACCACGTCACCGCCCCCGGTTCGGTGTTCGGCTTCGGGACGGTCCACAACCGGCACGGGAACGACCGGTGAGCGAGGAGGAGGGGGCCGATCCGGCCGACGGCCCGGGCGCGGCGGCGGCCGAGCCCGAGGGGGGTGCGGCCGGCGAGGACGAGGGGCTGCCGGCCGAGGAGCTGGTGGCCGACCAACTCGCCAGTGCCGTCCAGGTGTTCCAGCTGTTCGCCGGTCCGGTGGACGCCCGCAACAGCGTCTTCGGCCAAGGCGGCGGAACCGGGCGGGAGCCGGGGCGCCCGGCGCGCCGCGCCACCGACACCGGGCGGCTCACCGAGGACGACCTGGCCGACGCCACCACCGGGTACATCCGGCCGGCGCCGTACGACGGAGCGCTCGCCCTGCTGATGAAGCACCGGGTGGTGGAGCTCTGGGGCGAGGCCGGCACCGGCAAGCGGGCCGGGGCGGTCGTGCTGCTCGACGAGCTGCTCGACGGGCCGGTCTTCCTGCTCCGTCCCACGCTCTCGCTGCGGCAGCTGGCCGAGCGCGACTACCGCTCCGGCTGCGGCTACGTCCTGCCGGGCCGGCTCGGCGAGGGGGACCGGGCCGAGGACACCGACCTGCTCTGGCGCCGGGTGCGGACGACGGTCCGGGAGGCCGGCGCCCACCTGGTGGTGACCGCCTCGGTGGCCTCGCCGCCCTCGCCCTGGCGGGTGGAGTGGCGCCGGCCGGACGCCCGGGCGCTGCTGCTGGCCGGGCTCGGGCCGGCCGAGCTCCCGCCCGGCACGGTGGACGAGGTGCTCGCCTCGGTGCCCGCCGACTTCCGCCCGCAGGACCTGCGGACGGTCGCCCGGAGGCTGGCCGCCGGGGAGGGGACGGCGGCCGCCCTCGAACAGTTCTCGCTGGCGGCCTCGGCGGCGGTGGCCGACTGGTTCCGCGCCGGGCCCGGGCCGGTCGAGGTGCTGGAGGTGACGGCGCTGGCCTTCAGCGAGCACACCAGCATCCAGGAGTACGAGCACGGCCTGGCCGAACTGGTGGAGCGGATGGCGGTGGCGGTGCCCTCGCTGGCGCCCTCCGTCGAGGACGGGCCGGACGCCCCGGCGGTGCCGGTGCTCCCGGCCAGCCGGGCCGCCCGGATCAGGCCCGACGGCCTGATCCGGCGGGAGCGGCTGGCCGAGGGCGTCCGGACCAGGGCGGTGATGGTCTTCCGCGAGCCGGTCTACCGGCAGCGGGTGCTGGCCGAGCTCAACGACCACTACGACGTGGCGTTCTGGCGGGGCGTCAGCAGCTGGCTGGCGGGCCGGGTCCGCGGCCGCCCGGACGCCGACCCCGAGCTGCGCACCGCGGTCGCCTCCGGGCTGGCCGAGCTGGCCAGGCTGGAGGTGTACGAGGTGGAGAACTCCTGTCTCCACCCGTGGGCCGCCGGACAGCTGGGGTGGGCCGGGCAGCAGACCGCCGTCCACACCCTGTGGATGATGTGCCGGCTGGACGAGGGGCTCGCCCCCGTCGCGCTGAGCATCGCCGAGGGCTGGGTCACCGGCCCGAACAAGGCGCGGCGGTGGGCCGGTTCGGTGGCCTTCACCGGCGAGCTCGGCCTGCGCTACCCGCACGAGGCGGCCGCCCGGCTCTGCGGCCTGGTGCGGCAGGACGAGCGGCTGCGGGGGATGGCCCAGCAGGCGCTGGGCGTGCTGTTCGCGATGCTCACCGCCGAGGGCCGGGCCGCGACCGTGGTGCTGAAGAACCTGGAGCGGATGGACGCCGCCGAGCGCCGGCGCGACCCCGGGGCCGTGTTCTCCACGGTGCTCGCGGTGCTCTCCGCCCCCGCCGAGCGGGCCGCGGGCCTGGCCGTGATGCACCACCTGGCGGCCCGGCCGGACCACGCCGCCCGGCTGGGCCGGCTCTGGGCCGACCTGCTCCGCTACCGACCGCTGCGACGGGGGGCGTTGACGGCGCTGGTGCGGGCCGTGGAGGGCCTGGACCGGTCCGGCGGCCCGGCACGGGCGAGGGCGCAGGCGGAGGCCGCGCGGCTCGGAGCGGCGCTCGGCCCCGCCCTGCCGCACCGCGAACTGGTGCCGCTGCGGCGAGAACTGACCAACCTGGTGGCCGGAACGCGGCAGCGGCCGGCCCCCGACGAACTGATCGAAGTCCTGCTCGCGGCGGTGGAGGAGAGCCACGGCCGCCCGGCCTGGGAAGAGGAAGCACGATGAGCAAGCCCTACCCGGTGGTCCACCAGCAGCCGCTGGCCGAACCACCCAAGCGCGGTCCGTTCGGCCTGGCGAGCCGGCGACGGACCTCCGACGAACTGCCCTCGGTGGCCGCCCACGAGGTGCTGGTCTTCCGGGTCGACGGACGGTACGTCCTGGACACCGGCCGGCGGCGGCTGGACGACCCGCAGCTGGTGAACGCCAACCACGTCTCCGTGGTCGACCTGCGCCGGAACGTCCTGGTGACGGTCCGGATGTCGATCCCCTCGGCCGAGGCGGCCGAGTTCAAGGTGGACGTCACCTTCAGCTGCACGGTCACCGACCCCGCCGTGGTGGTGCAGGAGGGGCAGGACGACGCCGAGCGCGTCCTGCTGGCCTACCTGCGGCGGCACAAGCGGTTCTTCGAACTCGGCCTGGACCACCGCCTCGCCGACATCACCCGGCTCCGACGGGACGTCAACGCCCAGGTGATGGCGTACACCGCGGTCTCCCCGCCCCGGATCTCGGGCATGGCCGTCGCCTACGCCAGCATCGAGATGCCGGACCCGGACGAGCTGGTCGGCTTCCAGCGGCAGCGCCGGGACCAGGACCGCAGCAACGTGCTGGCCAGCGAGAAGCTGACCCAGAACCACCGGCTGGACTTCGCCCGGCAGCAGCAGGACCAGCTGATGCTGAACCACCGCCGCGACTTCGAGCGCGGCAACGAGGTGGTCGACCAGGACCACGAGCAGATGCTCGCCCGGGAGCGGCGGGAGTTCGAACGCCGGGAGGCGGAGCTGGCCGCCCGGACGTTCGGCGACGATCCGGACGCGGCCGTCTACTGGGGCCAGGCCGCCGGCGAGCTCACGGTGACCGACGTGCGCGACCAGCTGCTGGCCAGGGAGGAGCGGCGGCAGGAGGCGGAGCGGGAGCGCCGGGCCATCGAGCGCGCGGACCGGCTGCAGCGGCAGGACCGCCACTGGGAGGTCCAGCGGGAACGGATCGAGGTGAAGCGGCAGCGCCAGGCGGAGCTGCAGGACCGCAGCCGGGCCGACCGGAAGGAGCAGGCGGCGCTGGAGCGCGCCCTGGCGGCCGAACAGCAGGCCAACGAGCGGGCCGACCGGGCCTGGGAGCGCAACGCCACGCTGGAGGTGGTGCGGGACCTGATCAAGCGGGGCCACGGCGACCAGACCTTCGTCGACTTCGAGCGGATGCTCACCAAGCTCGGGGCCGGCACCCCGGCGCTGGACGGGCCCGAGGCGGCCGAGCTGGAGACGGGCGGCCGCGGCCGCGGCACCAAGTACGACGCGGTGGGCGAGGACGACGATGACGACTGACCGGACCGTGCCCGGGGACGGGCCGGAGCAGGTGCCGGGGGACGTCCCGCAGGAGCCGCTCGCGCAGGGGACGCCTGCGGAGGGGACGTCTGCGGGGGAGGTGTCCGAGGAGGTGCCTGCGGACGGGGCGCCCGTGCAGGGGGTGCCCGGGGAAGGGGTGCCCACTGCGGAGCCCTTCGAGCCGGTGCCCGTCGCGGGGCCGGTGCTGGTGGTCAGGCCGGCCGGGCCGGGCGGTGCCGTCGGCCGCCGGATCCGCAAGGTCGCGGGGGTGGACGAGGACGTCCTCGACTGGGTGCCGGAGGAGCGCCGGAAGTACACCTGGATGGGTCTGGTCATCCTCAACACCGGTCTGTTCGCCGGGCTTTCGCTGCTGAGTGCGATGAACCGGTTCCTCGGAGCCTCCTGGTGGGTGCTGCTGCCCCCGGCGCTGCTCTGGGCCTGGGTGATCGTCTGCCTGGACGGCATGATGATCGCCGGCTCGCACGGGAAGACCGGCGTCGGCCGCTGGCGGGCGCTGCTGCCCCGGCTGGCGCTCTCGGTGCTGCTCGGACTCTTCATCGCCGAGCCGCTGATCCTGCGGGTCTTCGAGCCGGCCATCCACCAGGAGGTGAAGGAGTACCGGATCTCCACCGTCGGCGGCTACGAGGAGCTGCTCCACCGCTGCAACCCGGTGGACCGCGAGCGCTCCACCTCCGGGGACTGCCGGGACAACCCGGTCTCGGTGCCGGACACCCGGGTCGCCGCGAAGCAGCGGCAGGCCGACGCCCAGGAGGCCCGCAACCGCCTGGCCACCGAGGTGGACCGGCTGAAGCAGCTGATGCAGACCCAGCAGAACCTGGCCCACGACGAGTGCACCGGCACCTCCCGGCAGGGCACCACCGGCCGGGCCGGGATCGGCCTCAACTGCCTCCAGGACCGCAAGGAGTTGGAGGAGACCACCGCGCTGCACGCCCGGCAGCAGGGGCTGCTCGACCAGGCGGAGCAGGAGCTGACGGGCCACTCCGGTGAGACGGGTGCCGCCGTCCGGACGTACACCGAGGCGCTGAACCGGGAGATCACCAAGGCGGTCGAGGAGAAGAAGGCCACCCAGGGCCGGATCGACCTGCTGGACGAGGTGGCCGCGCTGGACCGGTTGGGCGAGCGCAACTGGGTGGTGCGGATGACCGAGTGGCTGGCCCGGCTGGTGCTGATCGTGCTCGACTGCCTGCCGGTCCTGGTGAAGCTGATGAGCGGCACCACCGCCTACGACCGGCGGCTGGAGCGGCAGTTGGCGGCCGACGAGGTGCTGCACGACGCGCGCAAGGACCTGGAGGAGCAGCTCGGCATGTCCGACGCCCGGATCCGGCTCTCCCAGCTGCGCTACCACGAGCGGCAGCGGATGGCCGCGCTGGACCAGGCGGACATGGACAAGCAGGCCATGGAGGAGGCCGAAGTGGACGCCGCGATCGAGGAGTTGGCCGCCAAGTTCCGCCGCCAGGCCCGGGTGACCGAGGACACGGACGACCTCCGGTGGGAGGCGGCCCGGTACTGACCGCTCCGGGGTCAGGGGACCAGGGCGGAGTGGGGGAGCAGGGTGCCCTCGGCGTGGTGGGTGGTGAATGCCGCCGCGCCGAGGGCGGCCCGGGCCAGGGCGCCGATGCGGTCGACGTCGGTGCGTTCGGCCGTGGGGAGCGGGGCGCCCACGGCGGCGCGGGTGGCGGCGGCGCAGCCGAGCAGGCGGGCGGCGGCGGGGTGGTCGCCGGTGGCCGCGGCGGTGCCGGCCAGACCTTCGAGGGCCAGGGCGACGGCCCGGGGGTCGCCGAGGGCACGGGCGATGGCGAGGCCGTCGAGGTGGTGGCGCCGGGCGGTGGCCTGGTCGCCCGACTGCTCGGCGGCGAAGCCGAGTTCGGCGAGCAGCAGGGTGGTGACGGGGCCGTAGCCGGCCCGGCCGCCGTAGGCGTCGAGGAGTCGGTGCAGGCGGCTGGTGGCGGCCTGCGGGTCGCCGGCGCGGCGCTCGCCGAGGGCCAGGCCGAGCTCGGCGTTCAACGCGCCCGCGCGGTGGCCCTGTTCGACCGCGAGGAGGCGGGACCGCTCGTGCAGCGCACGGGCCTCGGCGAGGTCGCCGGTGAGCAGGGCGGTCCGGCCGAGGCTGGAGAGCCGCTTGGCCTGTTCGGTGCGCAGGCCGAGCCGTTCGGCGGTGGCCAGACCGGTGCGGTGCAGGCGGGTGGCGGTGCGGTAGTCGCCGGCGATCTCGGCCAGTGCGGCGAGCGGGAAGACGTTCTGCAACTCGCCCCAGCCGTCGCCGAGTTCGCCGAAGATCCGGGAGCTCCGCTCGCCGTCGGAGCGGGCCGCCGGCAGCTCGCCGCGGCCGAGGGCGTGCCGGGCCCGGACGCTGAGCGCGGCCGCGGTGGTCCAGCGGTCGGCCCCGGTGGAGGCGAGGGCGGCCGCGACGAGGTGCTCGCTCTCGGCGGCGTCGCCGCTGCCGAGCTGGGCCCAGCCGAGGAGCCAGGTGAGGAAAGGGAGTTCGGACGTGTCCGGGTGGCGGGCGAGCAGTTCGCGCAGGTGCGGGCCGTCCGCCTCGGCGCCGCCCTCCAGCAGGGCGATCCCGGCCAGCCAGACGGCGGTGGTCGGGTGGTCGCCGAGGGCGAGGGCGGCGGTGAGGGCCCGGCGGGCCTCGGCGTAGCGGCAGCGGAGCACCCAGTACCAGGCGAGGGCGCCGACCAGGGTGTGGGCGGCCGCCGCGGACCGGCCCGTGGTGGCGTGCTCGACCGCGCGGCGGAGCTCGGGCGACTCGGCGTCGAGCGAGGCCAGGGCCCGCGCCTGGGTGTGGCCCTTCAGCAACGGTCCGGTGGTCAGGGCGAGTTCGGTGAAGTGCCGGAGGTGGCGGTCGCGGGTGGCGGCGAGCTCGCCGTGCTCGGTCAGCTGTTCCAGGGCGTAGGCGCGGACGGATTCGAGAAGTCCGTACCGGGGGCCGTCGGCCCGGTCGGCGAGGGTGAGCAGCGAACGGTCCACCAGCCGGGCCAGCAGGCCGGGGACGTCCCCGGCCGGTACGTCGGGGCCGGCGCACAGGGCGGCGGCGGTCCGCGGGGTGCAGCTCTCGGCGGTGACCGCGAGGCGGCGCAGCACGGACTGCTCGGGCGGGGTGAGCAGGCTCCAGCTCCAGTCGATCACCGCCCGGAGGGTCTGCTGCCGGGCCGGAGCGCCGCGATGGCCGCCGGTGAGGAGCTCCAGGCGCTGGTCGAGACGGTGGTCCAGCCGGGCCAGCAGGCCGTGCACCCCGAGGGTGCGGGCCCGGGCGGCGGCCAGTTCGAGGGCCAGCGGGTTGCCGTCCAGTCGGCGGCAGAGCTGGGCGACGGCCGGGGCGTTCTCCTCGTCGAGGGCGGCGCCGGAGCGCCGGAGGAAGAGCCGGGCGGCGGCCGCACCGCCGACCTGGGCCAGGCCGTCATCGACCGGGAGGGGCAGTGGCGGTACGTGGTACGGGAGTTCGCCCTCCAGGTCGAGGAGCTCCTGACTGGTGAGGAGCGCGCTCAAGCCGGGGGTGGCGGCCAGCAGGGGGCCGAGCAGCTCGGCCACGGCCCGGGTCAGGTGTTCGCAGTTGTCGAGCAGGAGCAGCAGGTCGCGTCCGCGCAGGGCGTCGTGCAGGTGGGTGGTGGGTGAGGGGGTGGGGCGGCCGCGGTCGGTCCGTTCGGCCTCGGCTCCGACGGCGGTGAGGACGGCCTCGGCGACCTTGGCGCTGTCGCTGCCGGGGGCGAGGGCGGCGAGCTCGACCAGCCGGGCGCCGTCCCGGTGGCTCCGGGCGGCCTCCCGGGCGGCGGCCAGCGCCAGCCGGGTCTTGCCGATGCCGCCGGGGCCGGTCAGGGTGACCAGGCGGCCGGCCGCCAGCAGCTCCCGTACCTGTGCCAACGGTCCGTCCCGGCCCACGAGTTCGGAGACCGGCGCGGGGAGGTTGCCGGTGTCCGCGGGTGGGAGCAGCGTGGGGTCGCGGCGGAGGATCTGCCGGTGGAGCGAGGCCAGGGACGGTTCCGGGTCCAGGCCGAGCTGGTCGGCGAGGGCGCGGCGCAGTTCGGCGTAGGCCTCCAGGGCCTCGTCCTGGCGGCCGGAGCGGTACAGGGCGCGGAGCCGGGCGGCGCACAGGCGCTGGCGCAGCGGATGGCGGGTGGTCAGATCGGCCAGCCGGGGCAGGAGTTCGCGGTGCTGCCCGAGGTCGATCCGCGCCTCGGCCAACTCCTCCTCGGCGGTGAGGCGGGCCTCGTCCAGCCCCGCGGCCGCCGCGAGGGCGAAGGGCCGGTCGGCGAAGTCGGCGAAGGCCGGGCCGCGCCAGAGCTCCAGGGCCTCGGTCAGCAGTCGTGCCCGCTCGGCGGGGCGGTCGGTGGCCCGGGCCTCGGTGGTGAGGGCGGTGAAGCGGGCCGCGTCGAGGGCGGCGCCCTCGACGTCGACCCGGTAGCCGGCGGGGCCGGAGTGCACCAGGGCACGGGCTCCGGGCTCGGCGGCGTCGAGGACGCGGCGGAGGTGGGAGAGCTTGCCCTGGAGGGCGTTGAGCGGGTGGGCGGGGAGGCGATCGGGCCAGAGGTGGTCGACCAGGCGGTGCGGCGGCACCGGACGGCCGGGCTCGGTGAGCAGCGCGGCCAGCAGGGCACGGACCTTGGCCTCGGGCACCCGTACCGGCGCGCCGTCGTCGGCCCACGCGGCGACCGGTCCGAGCACCCCGAATCTCATGATCGTCAGCCTAACCGCGGGGGGACGGCAGCACGTGCAACTGGCTTGCCTGCGCCGATCTCACGCTGGTCCGCCTTCCGGACTCGCGCAGTTCCTCGCGCCCCCGGCCACACCGTCCGGGCCTGCAGCAACAGCGGACCGACAGTGGACCGGCAGTGCGGGCGGCGACGGTGGGGGCAGCGAACGGAACGGCCGCTCGCCCGTACCGGAGGTACTCCCATGACCAACGTCACCGTGCTCGGCCTCGGCAACCTCGGCCAGGCCCTGGCCGCCACCCTGCTGACGGCGGGTCACTCCGTCACCGTCTGGAACCGTTCGCCGGAGAAGGCGGCGAAGCTCGTCGAGCAGGGCGCCGTCCGGGCCGGGTCCGCCGCGGAGGCGGTCGCCGCCGCCGAGCTGGTGGTGGTCGCGCTGCTGGACTACCCGACGGTGCACGGCGTGCTCGAACCGCTGGCCGAGGAGCTCGCCGGGCGGACCGTGGCCAACCTGACCAGCGGCACCCCCGAGCAGGCCCGTGCCTTCGCGGCCTGGGCCGAGCGGAGCGGGGTCCGCTACCTGGACGGTGCGGTGATGGCGGTGCCGCAGACGGTCGGCACCCCCGAGGCCTTCCTGTTCTTCAGCGGCTCCCCGGAGGCGTACCGGGAGCACCACGAGCTGCTGGCCCTGCTCGGCGAGCCGAGGCACCTGGGCGAGGACCCGGGGCTGGCGCTGCTCCAGGACGTCGCCCTGCTCAGCGGGATGTACGGGATGTTCGCCGGGCACTTCCAGGCGGTGGCGCTGGGCTGGTCGGCGGGCCTGTCGGCGGTCGAGGTGACCACGCAGCTGGTGCGCTGGCTGACGGCGCTGCTGCCGGCCCTGCCGCACTTCGCGGCCGAGATGGACTCCCGGGACTACACCACCGAGACCTCCAACATCGCGATCAACGCCACCGGCCTCGGCAACATCCTCCGTGCCACCGAGCGGCAGGGCGTGCCGGCCGGCCTGCTCGCCCCGCTGCAGGAGCTGTTCCTCCGTCAGCTGGACGCCGGCCACGCCGCGGCCAGCCTCTCCCGGGCGGTGGAGGAGCTGCGGGCGGGGGAGTGAGCGGCACGCCGCAGGCCCGGACCGCGGGGGCGGTCCGGGCCTGCGGCGGCTGCGGGTCGGTCACTCGACGACGAGCTCGACCGGGATGTTGCCGCGGGTGGCCTTGGAGTAGGGGCAGACCTCGTGGGCCTGCTTGACCAGCAGGTGGCCGGTCTCGTTGTCGAGGGCCTCGGGCAGCTCGACGCGCAGGACGACGGAGAGGCCGAAGCCGGAGTCGTCCTTGCCGATGCCGACCTCGGCGGTCACCGAGACGTCGCCGGTGTCGACCTTGGCCTGGCGGCCGACCAGGCCGAGGGCGCTGGCGAAGCAGGCGGCGTAACCGGCGGCGAACAGCTGCTCGGGGTTGGTGCCCTCACCGGAGCCGCCGAGGGCCGGCGGCATGGCCAGGGCGAGGTCCAGCTGACCGTCGGAGCTGACGGCCCGGCCCTCCCGGCCGTTCGCGGTGGCCACGGCGGTGTAGAGCGCGCTCATGTCGACGTTCCCTTCGGTCTGTGCCGCCGGTGGGGTCCGGCGGTCCTCCTGACGGGCTCAAGTAGAGCACGCAATTAAATTGTGCGCAACTGAATAGCGTGGGGTGGCGCTACCCTGGACCCATGACCACGCCGCCCACCGAGCTGCCGGACGAGGACTTCCTCCGGCTCGACAGCCAGATCTGCTTCTCGCTGCACGCCGCCTCGCGCGCCTTCAACGGCGTCTACCGGGTGATCCTCAAGGACCTCGGGATCACCTACCCCCAGTACCTGGTGATGCTGGTGCTCTGGGAGCAGGGCGCGCTGCCGGTCAAGCGGATCGGCGAGCACCTGCGCCTCGACTCGGGCACCCTCTCCCCGCTGCTCAAGCGCCTGGAGGCGGCCGGCCTGATCCGTCGCGAGCGCAGCCCGGAGGACGAGCGCTCGGTCGTCGTCAGCCTCACCGAGGCCGGTGCGGAGCTGCGCGCCGAGGCCGCCGGGGTGCCGCGCCGGATCCTGGCCGCCACCGGCCTCCCGGTCTCCGAACTCGCGACCCTGCACGCCCAGTTGGCCAGGGTCACGGCGGCCCTGGACGCGGCCGGCGCCGAGGCCTGAGCCCGGCGGCGGCCGTCGGTCGTACGCTCCTCGCAAAATCTGATGATCTCTCAGATCGTCGGTGGTGAAGTGGCCCCATGACCTTCACCTTCCTGGCCGCCGTCGTCGTGGGCGTCGCGGTCAACACGGCCCTGCTGGCCTCCGGGGCCAGGCGGCTGCTCGACACCCGGTTCTCGCTGCTGCGGACGGTGATCGCCGGTACGGTCGGCCAGTTCGCGGCCGGCCCCGTGATCAACGGGCTGCTGGGCCGGGTCGACCCGGAGCGCAGGCCGGGCCTGGCGGTGCTCTACGTCGGGCTCGGCTGGGCCGTGGCGCTGCTGATCGCGATGATCGTGCTGGTGCTCTGGGAGGCCTTCGTGCCGGCCGGCGGCACCACGCCGCTCGGCCTGCTCCGCGGCCTGCGGTCCCGGGTCCAACGCACCCGCCGGTACTGGCAGTTCACCCGCATCCTGGTGCGCAACGGCCTCGGCCCCGAGCTGCGCGGCCGGGGCCGGGCCTCGGGGCCGGCCGACCAGGCCCGGCTGGCCCGGGCGCTGAGCAGCGCGCTGGAGCAGGGCGGCGTGACCTTCGTGAAGCTCGGCCAGGTGCTCTCCACCCGCCGTGACCTGCTGCCGCCGGCCTTCGTCGAGGAGCTGGCCCGGCTCCAGGACGGTGCCGCGCCCGTCCCGTGGGCGGAGCTGGAGCCGGTGCTGCGGGCCGAACTGGGCGCCCCCGTGGAGGAGGTGTTCGCCGCGTTCGACCGCGAGCCGCTCGCCTCCGCCTCGGTGGCCCAGGCGCACACCGCCCGGCTGCGCACCGGGGAGGAGGTGGTGGTCAAGGTCCGGCGTCCGGGGACGGCCGCGACCGTCGAGCGCGATCTGGAGATCGTCGGGCGGCTGGCCAGGACCGTCGACCGCCGCGGCGGCTGGGGGCGGTCGATCGGGGTGGCCGCGCTGGCCGAGGGCTTCGCCACGGCACTGCGCGAGGAGCTGGACTTCCGTGTGGAGGCGCGGAACATGACCGCGGTGGCCGCCGCTGCCGACGCCCGCGACGGCGGGGAGCCCGGGCCGGTGCGGGTGCCGCGTCCGTACCAGGACCTGTGCGGCGAGCGGGTGTTGGTGATGGAGCGGCTGACCGGGACTCCGCTGGCCAAGGCCGGGCCGCTGATCGAGCAGGCGGGCCTGGACCGCCGGGTGCTGGCCCGGCAGCTGCTGGAGGCGGTGCTGCGGCAGATCACCCTGGACGGGGTCTTCCACGCCGACCCGCATCCGGGCAACGTGCTGCTGCTCACCGACGGCTCCCTCGGCCTGCTGGACTTCGGCTCGGTCGGCCGCCTGGACCGCGAACTGCGCGCCGCGCTGGGGCGGTTGACGGTCGCGCTGAACCAGGCCGACCCGGTCGGGATGACCGACGCGCTGCTGGAGGTGACCACCCGCCCCGACGGGCTGGACGAGGCGGCGCTGGAGCGCGACCTCGGCGCCTTCATGGCCCGGCACCTGGGCCCCGGCGCCGCCCCCGACGTCCAGCTCTTCGCCGCGCTGTTCCGGCTGGTCGCCCGCCACCGGCTCACCGTCCCACCGGAGTTCGCCGCCGTCTTCCGTGCCCTGGGCACCCTGGAGGGTGGCCTCGGCCAGCTCGCCCCGGGCTTCGACCTGGTCGCCGAGACCCGCTCGTTCGGGGAGCGGCACCTCGCCGAGGCGCTCCGCCCGGCCTCGCTCAGGGAGGCCGCGGGCGACGAACTGCTCGCGCTGCTGCCGATGCTGCGGCGGCTGCCGCGGCGGCTGGACCGGATAGCCGGAGCGATGGAGGGCGGCCGCTTCGGCGTCAACGTCCGCCTGCTCGCCGACGAACGGGACCGGCGCACGGTCACCGGCCTGCTCCACCAGGTCCTGCTCACCGTGCTCGCCGCCACCTCGGGAGTGATGGCCGCCCTGCTGGTCGGCGTCGAGGGCGGGCCCACCCTGGACGGCCGGATCACCGTCCACCAGTTCCTCGGCTACTGCCTGCTGGTGGTCGCCTCGGCGCTCGCCCTCCGGGTGCTGGTCATCGTCTTCCGTCCGCACCGGGACCAGGGTCTACGGTGACGGCATGACGGAGACGGCGTTCCTGGCGGAGCGGCTGCGGCAGCACGACCTGGTGCGGGTCCGGGTGCTCGGGCGGACGGGGCCGCAGCGGCTCCGGGCGGTGGTCCAGGAGGTGTACTCCACGCGGGAGTTCGGGCTGCGCCCGGGGGAGTCCTTCGAGTTCGTCGGGCGCTCGGCCGGTTGGGCGCAGCACGCGCCGGAGCCCGGTGACCACGTGCTGCTCTTCCTCGCCCGGCTCGGCGGCCGCTGGTACCAGGACCCGGTCGGCAGCGACCTGACGGTGGTGGGGGCGGCGGGCGACCGGCTCCGCTACCGGGCGAGCCACGCCGCCGTCACCGGGTCGCGGCTGGTCCCGCCCGCGCTGCGGGAGAGCTGCCGGCCGGACCCGGCACCGGGCGGGTACGTCTCCTTCGACCGGGCCCTGACGGAGGCCCACCTGCGCTCCCTGGTCACCGCCGCGGGCCTCCCGACCGCCCCCTGGGGGAGGCGGCGGCGCTTCGCCGAGGCGGTCGGGCGCCGCTGGCCGGCGCTGCGGCGCTGACCGCGCCCGTCCGTCGGCGTGCGTTCGCCGGTGGCCGTTCGCCGGTGGCCGTTCGTCGGTGGCCGTGCGTCGACGGCCGTTCGCGCTCGGCCGTGCGGCGGTGTCAGTGGCGGAAGCCGCTGCGGTCGGTCTCGGCCGGGGCGCCCTCGGTGAGCCGGGCCACGGCGGCACGGATGTCCCGGGCGAGCAGTTCGATCTCGTCCCGTCCGATGCCGTGGCGGACCAGCACCCGCTGGATCACCGTCTCCTGACGGTCCGCCGGCAGCGGGTAGGAGGGCACCTGCCAGCCGCGCATCCGCAGTTGGTCGGAGAGGTCGTAGAGGGTGAAGCCGGCGCCCTCGGGGTCGGTGAGCGTGTACGAGACGGCCGGCAGCGCCCCGGTGCCGTCGTACAGCAGGGTGAACGGGCCCATGGCGGTGATCTCCCCGGCCAGGTGGCGGGCGGTCTCGGCGCAGGCCCGCTGGACCCGGCGGTAGCCGCCCCGGCCCAGCCGCAGGAAGGTGTAGTACTGCGCGACCACCCCGCCGCCCGGGCGGGAGAAGTTGAGCGCGAAGGTCGGCATGTCGCCGCCCAGGTAGGAGACCCGGAAGACGAGCTCCTCCGGGAGGAGGTCGGCGGTCCGCCAGACGGCCCAGCCGACGCCGAGCGGGGCCAGGCCGTACTTGTGCCCGGAGGCGTTGATCGAGGCGACCCGGGGCAGCCGGAAGTCCCAGACCAGGTCCGGGTGGAGGAACGGCGCGACGAAGCCGCCGCTCGCCGCGTCCACGTGGACCGGCACGTCGAGGCCGGTCTCGGCCTGGATCCGGTCCAGCTCGGCGGCGATCTCGGCCACCGGCTCGTAGTCGCAGGTGTACGTGACGCCCATGATCGCCACCACGCCGATGGTGTTCTCGTCGACGTACTCGCGCAGCTGGTGCGGCCGCAGACCGGTGGCACCGGGCTCCAGCGGCACCTGGCGCAGCTCCACGTCGAAGTACCGGGCGAACTTCTCCCAGCAGACCTGCACCGGTCCGGCCACCAGGTTCGGCCGGTCGGTGGGCTTGCCCTCCCGGCGGCGGCGCTCCCGCCAGCGCCACTTCAGCGCCAGCCCGCCCAGCATGGCGGCCTCGCTGGAACCGGTGGTGGAGCAGCCGACGGCGGTGCCGTCGGCGCCGGCCGGGGCGTGCCAGAGATCGCCCAGGATGTTGACGCAGCGCGACTCGATCTCGGCGGTCTGCGGGTACTCGTCCTTGTCGATCATGTTCTTGTCGAGGCACTCGGCCATCAGCCGCCGCACCTCGTCGTCGGTCCAGGTGGTGCAGAAGGTGGCCAGGTTCTGCGCGGCGTTGCCGTCCAGCAGCAGCTCGTTGTGGAGCAGGGCGTAGACCACCTCGGGCCGGGAGTGCTCGGCGGGCATGTGGTGCTTGGGCAGCACGTGCTCGCTCAGTGCCGAGGCGAACACGTCCGTGGCCCCGTCGTACGCCCCGTGCTCCCGCACCTCGTGCAGCGCCATTGCTCTCCCTTTCGGTCACGGTCCACCAGAAACCGACCATAACGGGACATATGACGGAGCGAAATCGCACGACGCCGTCGGTGATCTCCGCTAGCCTGCCGCTCGCCGTTCGTATGCGGGGGCACACAGGTGCACCGCCGGGCGGCACCGAACGATGGGGGAACAGATGCGATCCACTCCGGGCCCGCGGGTCCGCTCCACGCTCGCCGCGCTGGGCGCGCTCGTCCTCGGGCTGACCACCGCCGGTCCGGCCGGCGCGGCCACCGGTGCGCCCGCCGTACCCACCGACCTGTACTCCGGCAACCGGGCCTGTGCCGCCGACCCGGCCGCGGCCACCTGGCTCAACGCCCGGAGCGGGGTCTCCCTGATGGGCATCCCGAGCCATCCCGACACGGCCGAGCTGCGGTACCTCGGTGAGGAGTTCGAGTACTGGCCGGTCGCCGACCCGGCCCGGACCACCACCCTGGTCAGCGGTACGGTGCCGAACGGTCGCGAGGGCTCTGTCGTGGTGCAGCCCGAGGCGCTGACGGAGGGTCAGACCTACGCCTGGCGGTCGCGCACGGTGGCGGGCGGGGAGTCCTCCGCCTGGACGGCGCCCTGCCACTTCGTGGTGGACAACACCCGGCCGGCCGCGCCGCCGGTGATCAGCTCCTCGAACTACCCGGCGGACACCTGGTCCCCGGGCGGCCTCCCGGTCGAGATCACGCTCGACCCCGCCGGGGTGGACGACGTGGCCGGGTACCAGTTCAGCTGGGTCGGGTCGCTGCCCGTCGTGGGGGGCTTCCGGATCGGCGAGCGCGGGATCCCGACCCCGATCGACTCCTACGAGACCTCCACGAGCTACCTGGTCCGCGCGGCCGGGCCCGGCCGGCCGACCACGGTGCGGCTGCTCCCGCCGCACGGCTCGGGGCCGATGCGCCTCACGGTGGCCAGCCTCGACCGCACCTGGACCCGTTCGGCCGCCACCTCCGAGTACAGCTTCTACGTCAACTCGACCGCGCCGCAGATCCGGCAGCTGGTGGCCGATCCGCAGTGGGGCGAGACGGTGCCGTTCAAGATCACGGCCAACCCCGACCTGCCGCCGGAGGCGCGGGTGACGGAGTACTCGGTGGAGATCTACGACGGCCGCGGCACCCGCAAGCAGACCGTCAAGCCCTCCGCCACCGGCAACGCGATCGTGCACCTCCCGCTGAACGGTCAGCTCATCACCCGCCTCTCGGTCTCCAGCACCAGCGCCAACGGCTGGGTGAGCAACCAGAACCAGTGGACCAGCCCGGCCACGGACACCACCCCCACGGTGACCTCGCAGGTCTACCCCGAGAACGACTTCGGCGGTGGCGTGGGTGTGACCGGCACCTTCTTCCTCGCCCCGAAGGTGCCGGGCGTGACGAGCTACCTGTGCACCTTCGACGGCCGCCCGCCGGTGACCGTCCCGGCCGCCGCGGACGGCACCGCCCGGCTGGACTGGGCGCCGGAGTACAGCGACCTGCAGGGGCTGAACGTCACCCCCGTGCTCGCGGACGGCCTGCAACTCGACTCGTACTACTACTCGTTCTGGGTCGCCTGACCCACGCCGGGCCGGAGGGCTGACGGACGGTCGGTCCTCCGGCGCGGTCAGCCCTCCGGGGTGAGGTAGTGGCGGCCCGGTATCTGTTCGAAGATCAGGTTGGTGCGGGTCTGGGCCACCGCCGGGTGGGTGGTGAGGTGGTCGACCACGAAGTCGCGCAGGCCCTCGGGGCCCGCGACGCCGACGTGCAGCAGGTAGTCGTCGGAGCCGGCCATGTGGAAGACGGCCAGCACGCCGGGGAGTTCGGGGGCGGTGGTGCGGAAGCTCTCGTTCTGCTCGCGGGTGTGCGCCCGCAGCCGGACGGAGATCATCGCCTGCAGCGGCAGGCCGATCGCGGCCGGGTCGACCTCGGTCCGGAACCCCTTGATGATGCCGCGCTCGCGGAGCGAGCGGACCCGGGCCAGGCAGGTCGAGGGGGCGATCCCGACGGCCTCGGCGAGGGCGTTGTTGGGGGTGCGGGCGTTCTCCACCAGGACCCGCAGGATCGCCTGGTCGAGCTCGTCCACGGGGCCCCGGGCGGGCTGACGATAATTCGGCACGCCCCCCAGGCTCCCGGCCCGGACGGTCGATCCGCAAGCTCCCACGGCCGGATTCCGAATATTGTTCGGATCGCTTTCGTTGGATCATCGGAAAACTCATCCTGGCTCCATGAGCAGCCCCGCCGTCACCCGGCACCCCTCGACCGGTCCCGACCCCGAGCCGGAGCTCCGCGACTTCGAGATCCCGGCCGCCGGGCTGCCCGACGCGGAGCGCCTGCGGGCGCTCGACGCGATGGACGACTACCTGACCCGCAAGCGGCAGCACCTGGTGGGCTACCAGGCGACGCAGTCGATGGCGGGCAGCGCGCTCGACCTGGCCCGGTTCATGCTGAGCAACATCAACAACCTCGGCGATCCGTTCCAGAGCGGCGGCTACAAGCCCAACACCAAGGTGGTCGAGCGCGCGGTGCTCGACTACTACGCCAAGCTCTGGCGTGCGGGCCGCCCGTACGACCGGGAGGACCCGGACTCGTACTGGGGCTACATGCTCTCGATGGGCTCCACCGAGGGGAACATGTACGCCCTGTGGAACGCCCGGGACTACCTCACCGTCCCCGGCGCGCCGCAGCCCGTCGCGTTCTACTCCGAGGACACCCACTACTCCTTCGCCAAGGCCGTCCGGGTGCTCGGCGTCGCCACCTTCGCCGCCGTCGGTGCCGAGCTCTACCCGGACGAGTGCCCGCTCGGCGGCGCCTGGCCCGCCGAGGTGCCCTCGCTGGCCGGCCCCTCCGGCCACTCCTGGGACGGGCCCGGCGCGATGGACCCGCGGGCGCTCGCCGTGCTGGTCGAGTTCTTCGCCGCCAAGGGGCACCCGGTCTTCGTCAACTTCAACCTGGGCAGCACCTTCAAGGGCGCGCACGACGACGTCCGCGCCGCCGGTGAGCTCCTGCTGCCGGTGTTCGAGCGGTACGGCCTGATGGAGCGTCACCTGCCGGACGGCTCCGTCCGCCGGGGCTTCTGGATCCACGTGGACGGCGCGCTCGGCGGCGGGTACGCCCCCTTCCTGCGGATGGCGGCGGCCGACCCGGAGACGTACGGCTGGCGGCCCGAGCAGGACCTGCCGGAGTTCGACTTCGGGCTGCGGCTGCCCACCGCCGGCCACGGCGAGCTGGACTTCGTCTCCTCGATCGCGTTGAGCGGCCACAAGTGGGCCGGGGTGCCGTGGCCCTGCGGGGTCTTCATGACCCGGACCAAGTACCAGCTGGAGCCGCCCACCCGGCCCGAGTACATCGGCGCGCCCGACTCCACCTTCGCCGGCTCGCGCAACGGCTTCTCCCCGCTGGTGCTCTGGGACCACCTCTCCCGGCACTCCCACCAGGACCAGGTGGACCGGATCCGCCGGTCCCAGGAGCTGGCGGGCTACCTGGAGGGCCGGCTCGGCGAGCTGGAGCGGGAGCTGGGTGCCGAGCTGTGGACGGCGCGGACGCCCGGCGCGGTGACGGTGCGGTTCCGCCGGCCCGGGCCGGAGGCGGTGGCCAAGTGGTCGCTCTCCTGCGAGAGCCTGCTCACCACTCCCGGCGATCCGTCCTCCCGGCGGGACTACGTGCACGTCTTCCTGATGCCCTCGGTGGACCGGGCCAAGCTGGACGCCCTGCTGGCCGATCTGGCCGAGGACCCGGTCTACCGCGCGGCTGCCACGGCCGCACGGTAGACCGGCACGCCGCCTCAGGCGGGGAGCGCGTCGACGGTCGGGACCACGGTGCCGAACAGGTCGGCGACGGTGGTCAGGGCGGCGGTGTGCAGCACGGCGGCCGGGACCACCCGGCCGTCCGGGCCCGGCAGCGCCCGGGTCGCACTGGCCTCGGCGACCACGGTGGGGCGGTAGCCGAGGTTGAACGCGCCCTGGGCGGTGAAGCTGACGCACATGTGGGTCATGAACCCGGCCAGCACCAGGTCCCTGCCGTCCTCGGGGGCGACCCCGAGCCCGCGCAGCACCTGCTCCAGCCCGGTGCCGTGGAAGGCGTTCGGCACCTGCTTGACCACCACCGCCTCGCCCGCCACCGGGGCGAGCTCCGGGCTGATCGCACCGATCTCGGCGCGGATGTCGTACGGGGTGCCCTCGCCGCCGTCGTTCACGACGTGGACCACGGGCGTGCCCAGCTCCCGGGCCCGGGCCAGCAGGCGGGCGCCGGCCGCGACGGCCTCCTCGGCGCCGTCGAGCGCCATCACGCCGGTGCGGTAGGTGTTCTGGTAGTCGATCAGGACCAGGACGGACTCGCTCAGGCGGGGCGGGGTGCTGTCCAGGCCGCTGACGTCGCGGAGGGTGGCGGAGGCAGTGGTGGTGGTCATGGGTGATTCCTGACTTTCCGTGAGAAAAGGGGCATGCCGGGGACGCAGCGGTCCCGGTGGGTCGGTCGGCCGGTGGGGCGGTCTAGTCGGTGCGGAAGCGGCGGCGGTAGGCGGCCGGGGTGGTGGCCAGCTGGCGGCGGAACGCCCGGTGCAGGCTCTCGGCCGAACCGAAGCCGGCGGCCGAGGAGACCCGTTCCAGCGGTTCGTCGGTGCCCTCCAGCAGCCGGCGGGCGGCCTCCACCCGGGCGGCCTGCACGTAGTCGGCCGGGCTGGTGCCGGTCTGCTGCCGGAAGACCCGGGCGAAGTGACGCTCGCTCAGGCACATCCGGCCCGCCAGCGCGGCGGCGGACAGGTCCCCGTCCAGGTGGTCGGCGATCCACAGGCGCAGCTCGTCGATGTCCCGGCGGGCCGAGGCCGGCCGGGAGAGCGGCACCGAGAACTGGCTCTGGCCGCCCTGCCGCTTCAGGTACATCACCAGCTGCCGGGCCACCGCGAGCGCGACCTCCTCGCCCTGGTCCTCGGCCACCAGGGCCAGGGTGAGGTCCAGGCAGGCGCTGATCCCGGCGCCGGTCCAGATCCTCCCCCGGTCGGTCCGGACGAAGATCGGGTCCGGATCGACCGTCACCTCCGGGTGGTCGGCGGCCAGCTGGGCGGCGGTGGACCAGTGCGTGGTCGCCGTCAGCCCGTCCAGCAGCCCGGCCTCGGCCAGCACGTGCGCGCCGACGCAGACCGAGGCCACCCGCCCGGCCCGCGGCGCGGTCTCCCGCACCCAGGCCACCACCCGGGGATCGTTCAGCGCCACCGGCCCGTCGGCGGTCATCTCGACCGCCCCCGGCACCAGCAGCGTGTCCACCCGGCCACCGACCTCGGCGAACGCCAGGTCGGTGGCCAGCCTCACCCCCGCGGAGGTCCGTACCTCGCCCGGCTCGGGCCCGGCCAGCTCGACCCGGTACCCGGCCCGCCCGGCGGTCTCCCGGTTCGCCAGCGCGAACACCTCGGCCGGGCCGGTCACGTCGAGCAGGTCGACGTCCGGGAAGACCGCGATGACGACGCGGTGCGGCGGCCGGGGAGCGTGCGGAGTGGACATGCCTCCATCCTGGGGCGGGCCGCCGATGGCGGCAATGACGATTCCCCGTCAGATCCGGACATCACGTCCGGGGTAAATCGGTGGCGACGCGGAGGCGGCGGTTGTTAGCGTGACCGCTCCGTCAGGGACGTCCAGTGGCCACGGTGGCCGGAAGGCAGGGAAGTGTATGACCCGGACCGCGCCGAGTGCGCCTCGCGGTAACGCGTAACTCCCGTTCTCCGTCGCCCTCCTGAGGGCGGCGATCGCCGGACGGGGTTCCCCTGTCGAGGCCGCTCGGCCTGCTCTTGCTGTCAGTGAAGCCTTCTCAGCAAGGAGCACCCCGGGTGTCCAGCCACACCGTCTCCACCACCATGAAGACCGCCACCTTCGACTGCGCCTGGTGCGGTCTCACCGTCACCACCTTCGCGCCCGACGGCGCGCGGCGGAACCACTGCCCGTCCTGCCTGCAGTCCCGGCACGTCCTCGACCAGGTCGAGGGCGGCCCGAGCGAGTGCCACGGCCGGATGACGCCGATCGCCATCGCCGTCCTGCGCACCGGCGACTGGATGGTCGTCCACCGCTGCGTGCGCTGCGACGAGCTGACGTCCAATCCGGTCCGTCCGGACGACAACCAGCTGATCCTGATGCGGACGGCGGTCCGGCCGTTGGCCCAACCCCCGTTCCCGCTCGAAGCGTTCGGCGCGCTCTGAGGAGGGGACGGTCATGCCACGACGCAGCAACGCCGACCGCCGGCAGCAGCACCGCCCGCAGCGCCACAAGGACGTCCTGCACGGCCTCGGCAGCGGGCACCGGGCGCACGACTTCCGGTGCGTCTCCTGCCGCCTGGACGTCTCCCTGGACGCCCCCGGCACCGCCCACCGCAACCACTGCCCCAACTGCCTCGCCAGTCTCCACGTCGACCGCCGGATCCCCGGCGACCGCGCCTCGGACTGCCGGGGCCGGATGGAGCCCCTCGGCCTCTCCGTCCGCCCGGACGGGGAGTGGCTGATCATCCACCAGTGCCTGTCCTGCGGCGAGTTGAGCGCCAACCGGACGGCGGGTGACGACAACCCGCTGCCCCTGCTCCGCCTCGCCGTCCGCCCGCTGCGCGAGCAGCGGACGGCCGGCCTGGCACCGCTCGACCTCTGAACCGTCGTGGGGCCCGCACCGCAGCGGCGGCGCGGGCCCCACGACGACCGGCGCCCCGCGGGGTGCACCCGGGGGCAGAGGTCCGTTGCTCAGACGGTGAGGGCCGGGTCGACGGCCAGGGCGGCGAGCTGCCAAGTGGTGAGGTTGATGTCGGGGCGGACGGTGGGGTCCCAGTGGGCGTCGAAGTTCGGGTCGTAGTTGTATCCCGTCACCCGGGTCAGCGAACCGTCGTTGCGGTAGTGCACGGCGGCCCGGAGCCGGTTGACGCCCGCGCCGGAGGTGAACCAGCTGTCCTGGACCACCAGGGTCGACCGGTCGGGCAGGGTGTAGGCGCTGCAGGCGGTGTCGGGCAGGGCGCAGAGCTCGCGCGGTCCCCAGCCGAACGCGGCGGGGGCGAAGACCTCGACGGCGACGCCGGTGCGGCCGAGGGGGTCGGTGTGGCGGGACTGCGTGATCAGGTAGTCCTGGCCGTCCTCGACGACACCGCCGATCTCCCCGCCCCAGGGCGCCCAGCTGACCGCCCGGGCCGTCGGGACGAGGAGCGGGAAGAACCGGTCGAGGTGGGCGCTCATCCTCGCGCCGGACCGGCGCAGCGCGTCGGCGGACAGGGACGGCCGGACCGCACCGGTCGGCGGCCAGACCAGGTCCGGCACCGAGGCCACCGCCCGGAGCTCGGAGGTACGGAGGCCGGCGGCGGTGCCGGCGTGGGCCGGAGTCGCGGTCCAGGCGCCGGAGGCGGCGATGGCCGCAGCGGTCAGGAGTGCCGTCAGGGCGTGGCGTACGCGGGTGTTCATGCTTCTCCTCTGTCGTGAAGGGGTGCAGGGGCGAAGGAGTGGGGGGGTGGCGGGGTGGAGCGGTGCCCGGGGTCAGCCGTTCGTCCCGGGGGTCGGTGCGTCGGTCCACCGGCCGCCGAGCACGACCGCTCCGGCCCAGCCGGTGGCGACCGCCTTGTGCTGGGAGGAGAGGACCTGACCGGTGGTGGTGTCGAGGACCAGGACGGTCGGTGGGGTGCCGGGGTCGTTGGCCAGCGACAGCTTCTCGCCGGGGCGTCCGAGCGGGTCGGTGGTCGGGCCGAGGTCGGTGACGCCGCCCTGCCCGGCCAGCAGACGGAGTCCGGCCGCCCGGGTGCCGGGTGAGGTCGGCCAGACGGTCAGCAGGTCCACCAGGCTGCTGCGGAGCGTCGGGCCGGGCGTGACCGTGCCCGCGCAGGAGCTCAGCCTCGCCTCCAGGCCCCGTTCGTCCTGGGGGAGTTCGGCCGCCTGGCCCGGGGTGAGGACGCAGCCCCCCAGCGGCAGCAGGGGCGGCACCGTGCTCGGCACCTGATGGACGGTCAGCGGCCCGGCCCGGGTGCCGAGTCGGGCCTCGCCCCCCTCGCCGTCGGCCGGGACCGTGAAGGTGTCGGGTGATCCGGCGGCGCGCCAGGCCACCTCGTCGGCCGGACCCGCGGGCCCGGCGCCGAGCGGGGTGCGGCCCGAGTAGCGCTCGGCCCCGTCGGCGGAGACCCAGAGGGAGTTCAGGGTGCGGTCGGTGACCCGGTAGCCGCCGACGACCTGCAACGGCGGCGAGTACTGGATGGTGCTGGTCTGCCAGAACCGGCCTCCGGGTGCGGAGTCGTGGGCGGCGACGGTCGCGGCGGCCAGCAGGACGTCCCGGCCGTCCGGGGCCGAGGCCGTACCGCCGATCTCGCCGCCGCGGTCACCGGTGGTGCCGGGCAGGACGGCGAACGCGGCGGCCGCGACCAGGCCGACGGCCAGGCCGGTGGACAGGCGGGTGGGCAGGGCGCCGAACCGGATCCGGCGTGGTGCGCGACGGGGCCCGGGGCCCGTGGCGGGCTGCCGCAGCAGGGCGGCCCTGGTGCGGGCGGCGGTGTGCGGGTCCGGTCCGCGTTCGGCGAGGGCCTCCCTGAGGATCGCGTTCAGCGCGGGGGCGTCGAGCGGGTCGAGGGGGGCGTTCGTCTGGTCCATGCGTGCCTACTCCTTCGGGTCGAGGGCCGGGCCGAGGACCGCTCCGAGGGTCCGGCGGACCGCGGCGCGGGCACGGTTGAGCCGGGAGCCGACGGTGCCCGCCGGGACACCGAGGGCCTGGGCGACCTCGGCGTAGCTGAGCCCCGCGACCGCCACCAGCAGCAGGACGTCGCGGTCGGCCCGCTTCAGGCTGGCCAGGGCTCCGGCAAGCTCCGGCCGCAGACGTTGCGCGGCGACCTTGGCGAGGGCCGCGTCCTCGAAGCGGGCGTCGCCGTCCTCGGCCCGCGGCAGGGCGGCCCCGTCGCCACGGCGCATCCGGGCGTAGCGTCGGCTCTCGGCACGGCCGTGCCGGGCCAGGTGGTTGGTCGCGATGCCGAACAACCAGGGACGGACCTCCCCGCGCGCGGGGTCGAACCGCAGCCGCTCGCGGAACGCGGTCAGGAACACCTCGGCCGTCACGTCGTCCGCGGCATCGGGTCCGATCCTGGCCGCCACGTACCGGTGGACGTCCGGGAGGAACCTGTCGTAGGCCAGCGCGAAGTCCTCGGGGTCGGCCAACGGGTGGGCCGACGGCCCGGCGTCGGGCGGTTCGTGGGCGCGCGGAGCACCGTCGGCACGGTCGGGCGCCGCAGCCACGCGCTGCCCCTGCAGCCGTCTCAAGAGTGTCGTCACACCCTTACTACGCCCCGGGCCGGATTCCTCTTCACGCGGCCGCGGCGACGGGCGTCGTGAGGGGACTACGGCCTGCGGAGCGCGGCCTGATGGCCGGTCAGGAGTGTCTCACCGTGCCGTCGGAGTCGGATGCCACCGTCTTGGCGGGCCGGTTCAGAGCCAGCCCTTCTGGCCGGCCTTGATGCCGGCCTCGAAGCGGCTGCTGGCGTTGAGGCGCTCCATGATCGAGGCCATGTGGCGGCGGACGGTGCGGACGGAGATGCCGAGGCGGGTGCCGGCGGCCTCGTCGGTCAGGCCGCCGCCGAGCAGGCGGAGCAGTTCGCGCTCGATGGTGGTCAGGCCGGTGGCCGGGTCCTGGGTGAGGGTGGCGCCGAGCGGGACGGCGGTGGACCAGGCCTGTTCGAAGAGGTCGACCAGGGCGGTGACGATGCCGGGCTCGGTGACGTGCAGGGCGCCGACCCGGCTGTCGGCCGGGTCGATCGGGACGATGGCCGCGGCCCGGTCGAAGATCACCAGACGGTGCGGGAGCACCGGGGCGGTCCTCACCTCGCTGCCCCGGCTGAGCAGCCAGTGCGCGTGCGCGGTGGTGTGCGGGTCGTTCCGGGTGGTGTCCTGGTAGAGCGTCCGCATGCTGACGCCGCGGGACAGCGGCTCGGTGTCGGCCACCCGGGCGGCGGCGAGGTCCTCGGGGCGGTGGCTGGCTCCGGGGTGGACGCCCAGGCACTCGAAGGTCATCCGGCGGGCGAGCAGTTCGATGCGGTGCTGGATGGCGTCCATGCCCCAGAGCCGCTCGCCCATGGCGGGCCGGGAGCCCGCGCGCTCGGCGACCATCTGGGTGAGCGCGGCCCGGGAGGCGGCGAGCTGGGCCTGACGGGCCGCCAGCTCGGCCTCCTGGCGGGCGAGCACGTCGGCCAGGCCGATCTCGGGGATGACCGCGCAGAGGGTGCCCGGCCGTTCGTTGGAGGCCCGGACCAGCATCAGGCCGGCCAGCTCGTCCAGGCAGTCGTGCACCTGGCCCGGGCTCAGCGAGCAGTCGGCGGCCAGTTCCTCGACCCCGTGGTCCGGCCGGTCGAGCATGGCTTGGTAGACGGCGACCGCGGTCGCGGTCAGGCCGAGCGCTTCGAGCATGGTTCCCCCGTACGTGGTGCGGCCCCCCGCAGCACCTGATCCGGCCACATCGTTACATCTCCTCGGCGCTGCCTCAAGGTCTGACGGGTGTGGCCTCCGCCGCAGGTGGGAGGCGGTGGGATCGGAATTGGTTCGTATGAAGTGCATTGCCACCGGGGTGAGTGTACGGGTGGGGGGAATGGCCGAAGGTGTTTGAAGTGAGCATGACTACATGGCAGCAAGTTGCGCGGCCGCTTCGTGCCGCCGAAAGCGGTTCCGGTGGCCGTGCTCCCCGGGTGAAGCTGAGGGCCTGCCGACCGGGGGACAGCCCGGGCGGCCCCGCCGGAAGGACCGTGACACCGGAGACCGCGAGGTCGAGGACCACGCGGTCGAGATCACAGGACCAGGAAGACACCGACCCATGAACCGCATCCGCCTCGCCCGTGCCGCCGCCGCCCTCGTCGCCGCCTCCGCCCTCGCGCTCTCCGTCGGCGTCGTGGGTGCCGAAGCGGCCGCCCCCGCGCCGACGGCCGCGTCGGCGCAGCTCGCCGCCGAGGCGTCCGCGCCGCAGACGGTCGTCCTGTCCCTCGACAACGCCCAGTGGGGCTAGGACCCGGGTGGACATCGTCTACGCCAGCCTGGTGCGCCAGGAGTCCGGGGAGCCGACCTCCGTCGGTGAGGCCTCGGAGCTCGTCGGGGCGCTCTGGGCCCATGCCCTCCCCGAGGACGGCATCGAGCACGCGAGCGTCCGCGTGCTGCTGGAACGGGTGGTCATCCTGTTCTTCCTGCGGCGGGCCGACCGGTTCGGCGGCAGCCCCGAGGGGCGGGTCGGCCGGCTGCTCCAGCGCTGCCACCGCGCCTCGCCGCTGATCCGCAGCCGCTACCTGCCGCCCGCCTAGCGCCACCTGGCGCCGCGTGGCGCCGCGCCGTGCCTCGCCGGAGGCGCCGCGCCCCGCCTCGCCGGAGGCCTTCCCGCACCACCGGACCCGCCGCCGTGCTCCCGACCGGAGCCGCCGGGCCCTGAAGCACGCTCAGAAAGGTCGTTGCACGTGACCCGGCAACCGCTTTCTCCACGGACCTCGCCCCGCCCCTCGTCCCGTCGCCGCGCGACCGCCGCTCAGCCGCGCGTCCGGGACCACGGGCGGTGCGACGGCCGGGCCGGCCTGTCGGAGGGGACAGGCCGGCCCGGCAGCCGGTTCGAGGGGTGGGCGGCGTGATCGACGTACTCGTGGTGGACGACGACCCCTGCGCGGCGCGGATCAACGCCCGTCACGTGGCGCAGGTGCCGGGATTCCGGGTCGCGGCCGTCGCGCACAGCGCGGCGGGGGCGCTGGCCGCGGTGGAGCGCGGCGGGATCGACCTGGTCCTGCTGGACCAGCACCTGCCCGACGGGAGCGGCTGCGCGCTGACCCGGCGGCTGCGGGAGCAGGGGCGGGACCTGGACCTGATCGTGCTGTCGGCGGACCGGAGGCCGGCCTCGGTGCGGGAGGCGCTGCGGGCCGGGGTGCTGCACTACCTGCTGAAGCCGCTCGAACTGCCGGAGCTGGCCGAGAAGTTGGCGGCGTACGCCCGGCTGCGGCAGCTGCTGGCCGGTCCGCTGCTGGACCAGGCCGGGCTGGACCGCGCGCTCGGCGCGCTCCGAGCTCCGGCGGCCGCCGTGCCGTCCGCGCCGTCCGTGCTGCCCAAGGGCGTCACCGAGCGCACCGTCGAGCTGATCCGACGGATCGTCACCCAGACGGACCGGCCGGTCTCCGCCCAGGAGGTGTCGGAGCGGGCGGGGATCAGCCGGTCCACGGCGCAGCGGTACCTCAAGTTCCTGGAGCACACCCGCACGGTGAGCCTGACGCTGCGGTACGGCAGCAGCGGCCGCCCCGAGCACCTGTACTCCGGTGTCTGAGGCGGGCCGGGCGGCGCTGGCCGCGTTCGTGGCGGGGCTGTCCGTCGGGTTCGCCGGGATCCGGGTGAGTACCCGGCTGATCCGGGCCGGGGTGCGCTGGTGGCCGGGCAACGTCCGCCTCGGCGGGCTGCACGTGCACCACGTGGTGTTCGGCGTGGTGCTGATGGTGGCTGCCGGAGTCGCCGGCCTGGTCGTGCCGGACGGTGCCGGGCGGGTGGCCCTCGCGGCGGCGTTCGGGGCCGGCACCGGGCTGGTGCTGGACGAGTTCGCGCTCATCCTGCACCTGGAGGACGTGTACTGGACCGCGCGCGGGCGGGTCTCGCTGGACGCGGTCTGCGTGGCGCTGGCGCTGGCCGCCCGGCCGCTGCTCGGGCCGGGCCTGGTGGGTGGTCAACTCCCCTACCTGCTCGGCTGGTTGCCGCTCGCCGTGGTCACCGTGCTCAAGGGCAAGTACTGGACCGGCCTGGCCGGGGTGTTCTGCCCGCCGCTGCTGCTCCTCGGGGCGGCCCGGCTGAGCCGGCCGGGCGCGCCCTGGGCCCGCCGGTGCTACCGGGCCCGTCCGGACAAGCGGATCCGGGCCGAGCGGCGCGAACGCACCCTGCGGGCCCCGGCGATGACCGCCAAGGTCCGGGCCCAGGAGTGGCTGGCGGGGCGGCACGACCTGCCCGACCGGACCCCGGCGCCGGCGGCCGCCCCGGCCCACGCCCCTGCTCCCGCCCCGGCCCACGCCCGGGCCGCCGCCCACGTGACGACACCCCTCGCAGTACCCCGCCCCCGTGCCGCTGAGGTGCGCGGGCCCTGGCGGGGCGGCTTGACCCGACAGGAGACCTACCCGTGTTGACCCGAATCCTCCCGCCGGCCGGCCCCGCCCGGCTGCTCGCCTACGTCACCATGGTGATGAGCCTGGGGCAGGGGCTGTGGATGGCGATCAGTGCCATC
Organism: Kitasatospora sp. NPDC004289; assembly: GCF_053602875.1. Classification (NCBI taxonomy): domain Bacteria; kingdom Bacillati; phylum Actinomycetota; class Actinomycetes; order Kitasatosporales; family Streptomycetaceae; genus Kitasatospora; species Kitasatospora sp. NPDC004289. The sequence goes on from NZ_JBSGEL010000001.1 coordinate 250,873, forward strand.
TACGCCGTGACCCAGGTGCACCTGACACCTGCTCAGCTCGGCATCAGCGTCGGGGCCTCGGCCGCCGTCGTGCTGCTGCTCAGCATCCCGCTGGGTGCGATGGCCGACCGGATCGGGCCGCGCACCGTGCAGCTCTGGTCCTTCCTGGCGCTGGCCCCGCTGACCGCCGCGCTGCTCCTGGTGGACGGCTTCTGGGCGTACCTGGCGGTCTCCGTGGTGCAGGCGATCGCCTACCGCTCGGGCAACAACGCCCGGAAGGCGATGATCGCGGCGGTGGTGCCGAAGGGCGAACGGGTCATGGTGATGGCCGCCATCCGGGCCGGGCTCAACGTCAGCATCTCGATCGGAGCCTGCCTCTCCGGCCTGGTGATCGCCTGGGGTTCCCCGACGGGCTACCACGCCGCCGTGCTGTTCACCGCGGTCTGCTTCCTGGCCACCGGTCTGCTCACCCTGCGGGAGGCGCCGGTGCCGCCGGTGCCCGCCTCGGCCGGCTCGGCCTTCGCGGTGCTGCGCGACGTCCCGTTCCTCGCCTTCACGGTGCTGGACGGACTGCTCACCATGCACACCCTGCTGCTCGAAGTGGTGCTCCCGCTCTGGGTGTTGAAGCACACCGGTGCGCCGGGCTGGATGAGCGCGGTGATCCTGCTGACCAACACCTGCTTCGTGGTGGCCTTCCAGACCAAGGTGGCCCGGGGCACCGACGACCTGCGCTCGGCGGCCCGGGCCAGCCGGCAGGGCGCCCTCTCGGTGGCGGCCGCCTGCCTGCTGTTCGCGCTGAGTGGCGGGAGCGGCTGGCCGCTCGCGGTGACGCTGCTGCTGGCCGGTGCGCTGCTGCACGCCTGGGGCGAGATCCGGCAGGCCGCGGGCAGTTGGACCATCGCCTTCGACCTCGCGCCCGACCACGCCCAGGGGCAGTACCAGGGCACCTACAAGATGGGCGCCGACATCGGCAAGACCTTCGCCCCGGCGCTGTTCGCCTGGCTGGTGCTGGAGCACGGCGCGGACGGGTGGCTCGTGCTGGGCGCCGCGTTCGCCGTGCTCGGGGCCGCCATGCCGCTGGTCGTCGCGGTCGGGGCCCGGCGCCGGCCCGCCGCCGAGCCGGCTTCCGAGCCGATTGCCGCCGGCTGACCGCCGTTCCCCACGATTCCCGTTCGACAAGGTGAAGATGATGATCTGCAACATCGCTCCGCGGAGCGTGAACCTCCAGGGCGTCTGCCGGGTGGACGACGCGCACGCCTGGGCCGCCGGGGACGGCGGCATGATCCTGGCGACCGCCGACGGCGGCCGCAGCTGGCACGCCCAGGGGGAGACGGACAAGGACCTGCGGGCGGTCTGCTTCGCGGACACCCGGACCGGCTGGATCGCGGGGCGCGACGGCACCCTGCTGCACACCGTCGACGGCGGTGCGCACTGGGAGCGGCGGGAGACCGGCACCGACCGCAACCTCTACGGAGTCTCCTTCGCCCCCTCCGGCCGGGTCGGCTGGGCCGTCGGCGACAGCGGCGTCATCCTGGTCTCCGTCGACGGCGGCCGGACCTGGAGTCCGCAGTCCTTCGAGGAGACCCACTACACCCGGTGCTTCGCCCTGGACGAGCGGACCGCCTGGGTGATCGGCAAGCACGGCAGCATCCGCACCACCACCGACGGCGGCGCCACCTGGGCGGCCCGGCCGAGCACCACCACGGTCGACCTGCGCGGCATCCACGCCGTCCCCGGCGGGGCGGTCTGGGCGGCGGGGCGGGGCGGCACCGTGCTGCGCTCCACCGACGGCGGAGCGAGCTGGGCCGCGGCCGAGACCGGGACCCACCTCGACCTGTACGGCCTGTGGGCCGCTCCGGACGGCCGCCGGGTCTACACCTCGGGCGACGACGGAGTCCTGCTGGCCTCCGAGGACGGCGGGCTGAGCTGGGCGGTGCTGCCGACCGGCACGGCCAAGGACCTCGTCGCGCTGGTCTTCGCCCCCGAGGGCGACCGCGGCTGGGCCGTCGGCGACAGCGGCACGATCCTCAACACCCGCGACTCCGGGTCCGGTTGGACCCCGCAGCTGAGCGGCATCCACAAGGACCTGGTCGGCGTGCACGGCACCGGCGCCTCCGCCTGGGCGGTGGGGCAGGACGGCCTGCTCGCCGTCACCGCCGACGGCGGCGCCACCTGGCAGGCCCCGGCCACCGGGACGGACGAACTGCTGTGGGGCGCCCACGTCCTGACGGACCGGCGGCACGGCTGGGTGGTCGGTGCGGCCGGGACGGTGCTGGCCACCGGGGACGGCGGCGCGAGCTGGCAGCGCCAGGACGGCGGCACCGACCGGACGCTGTACGCGGTGCACTTCACCGACCGGGAGCGCGGCTGGGTGGTCGGTGCGGCCGGGACGGTGCTGGCCACCGAGGACGGCGGCGCGAGCTGGCAGCACCGGCAGCTGCCGGGGGACGAGTCGCTGTACGCGGTGGACTTCGCGGACGAGAAGCGCGGCTGGGTGGTCGGTGCGGCCGGGACGGTGCTGGCCACCGAGGACGGCGGCGCGAGCTGGCAGCACCAGAGCACCCCGGTGGCGGGCAGCCTGACGGACCTTCACGTCCTGGACGGCGACACGGTGTGGGCGGTCGGCCGCGACGGCGCCCTGCTGCGCACCGTCGACGGCGGCGCGCACTGGGAGCGGCGCGAGAGCGGTACCGGACTCGCCCTGTGGGGCGTCTCGTTCACCGCCTCCGGCGAGCACGGCTGGGCGGTCGGCGACGGCGGCACCGTGCTGGCCACGGCGGACGGCGGTGCCACCTGGGCCCGGCAGGAGAGCGGGGTGGCCGGCAACCTCAAGGCCGTCCGGGCCGCGCCCGACGGCTCGTGGGTCCACGTGGTGGGTGACGGCTCGTCCGTGCTCACCAGCGAGGACCTGGGCGCCGGTTGGCGCAGCGGCGTCGCCTCCACCGGCCGCAACCTCTACGGCCTGCACGTCTTCGCCGAGGACGGCCGGGGCGCCGGCGGCTGGGTGGCCGGGGACGGCGGCACCCTGCTCGGCTCGCGCGGTGCCCGGTGGGCGCCCCGGCCGAGCGGCACCCCCGCCAACCTGTACTCCGTCTCGCCCGCCGGCCGGGACGCCGCCTGGGCGGTGGGCCGGGCCGGCACCGTCCTGGTCACCCGGGACGGCGGTGCGAGCTGGCAGCGGCAGCCCAGCGGCAGCCTCAAGGACCTGCTGGAGGTGCACGCGCGCCCGGACGGCCGCACCGGCTGGGCGGTCGGCGACGGCCCCACCGTGCTCGCCACCACCGACGGCGGCGCCACCTGGGTCCACCAGGCCCTCCCCGAGCCCGACGGCGCCCTGTGGGCGGTCGACTTCGCCGACGACCGGACCGGCTGGGCCGTGGGCACCGGTGGGAAGGTCTTCGGCACCCGGGACGGCGGCGCGAGCTGGGAGCTCCAGCCCGGCGGCGTCGAGGACGACCTGATCGACGTGCACGCCGTCGACCCGCTGACCTGCTGGGCGGTGGGCCACCGCGGCACCGTGCTGCACACCCGGGACGGCGGCCGCAGCTGGCAGCGCCGGGACGCGGGCACCCGGCAGAACTTCACCGCCGTGCACTTCTCGCCCGACGGCACCACCGGCCGCGCCGTCGGCCGCAGCGACACCGTCGCGACCACGCTCGACGGCGGCGCCAGCTGGCAGGCCGGCACCACCGGTTCGGGCGTGTCGCTCTGGAACGTCCGCGTGGTCTCCGCGCGGGAGTCGTGGATCGTCGGCGACGAGGGCACCGTCCTGTCGACCGCCGACGGTGGCACCACCTGGGACCAACACCTCTACAGCCCGGAAAAGGATGCAATCTGATGGTTCAGCACAATGAATTCCAGGACATTCCGACGACCACGCTGGCCGATGTCCTCGGCCGCGCCCAGGTCATGGACATCGGTGTCCGCCCGCTCTGGTCCGGAATGGAGCGGACGGCCGGTCCGGCATTCACCGTGAAGTGCCCGCCCGGCGACAACCTGATGCTGCACGCCGCCATTTACCGGGCCGAGCCCGGCGCGGTGATCGTGGCCGAGTCCGGCGATCTGGACTACGCGCTGGCCGGGGGCAACGTCTGCGCCGTCGCGCAGCGCCGGGGCGTGGCCGGCTTCGTCCTGGACGGGCTGATCCGCGACGTGGCCGAGGCGCGCGAGGCGGGCTTCCCGGTGTACGCCCGGGGCGTCATCCCGATCCCCGGGACCAAGGAGGGACTGGGCGAGCACGGCACCGAGGTGCGCTGCGGCGGCGTTCTGGTCGGTCCCGGGGACATCGTGGTGGCCGACGAGGAGGGTGTCGTCGTGGTGCCCGCCGCCCGCCGTGAGGAGGTGCGGGCCGCAGCCCTGGCCAAGCTCGCGAAGGAGGCCGCCGAGACCCTGGACGACTGGGAGGCGGCGCACCGCGCGAAGATCGAGAAGGCCCTGAAGGACACCGGCTTCGAGGGCTGACGGATGTTTTTCCGGACACCCCGGGGAGATTTTCCCCCCGGGGTGTCCGGCGTTTTCCGGGGCGCGTGAATTGTCGTGGGATAAATGGGCTCAACCGTGCCCGGGGGCTTTGGCGCGACTAATGTCGTACCCGTCCAGTTGCCGATGTTCGGATGTTCGGATCGAGATGACCACTGCACTGAAAGCACCTCTGGGCGCAGGCCTGCTTGAGCACGCGCGCATCCGCCCGGACCACATCGCCCTGACCGTCGGGCGCCGGGACCACACGTACCGGGAGGCGGCCGAGACCGCCCGCCGCTGGGCCGCGCTGCTGGTCGAGACGGCCGGTGGCCGTCCGGCCCGGGTCGGGGTGTTCGCCCACCGCAGCGAGGCCTCCTACCTGGGGGTGGCCGCCGCGCTGTGCGCCGGGGCCGCCTTCGTGCCGCTGAACCGGCGGTTCCCGCTGGAGCGCACCCGCGCCATGCTGGAGCGCGCCCGGGTGGACGCGCTGATCGTGGACGCCGGCTCGCTGCCGATGCTCGGCGAGCTGCTGCGCGGCCTGCCGTACCGGCCGGTCGTGCTGCTGCCCGACGTGCTGCGCGGCGCCGCCGGCGACCTGGGCGGTGCCCGGGTGCTCGACGCGGCGGACCTCGCGGCGGCCGCGCCGCTGGAGGACCTGCCGGAGGTCGGCCCGGAGGACGTCGCCTACCTGCTCTTCACCTCGGGCAGCACCGGCACCCCCAAGGGCGTGCCGGTCACCCACGGGAACGTACGGGCCTTCCTCGACGCCAACCAGGCCCGCTACCGCCTCACCCCCGCGGACCGGCTGACCCAGACCTTCGACCAGACCTTCGACCTCTCGGTCTTCGACCTGTTCATGGCCTGGGAGCACGGCGCCCGGCTCTGCGGGATGGACCCGATCGAGCTGCTGGCCCCGTACAAGTACCTGGAGCGCAACGAGATCTCGGTCTGGTTCTCGGTGCCCTCGGTGGGGGCGATGCTGCGCAAGCGCGGCTCGCTCAAGCCGGGCTCCATGCCGACGCTGCGCTGGAGCCTGTTCTGCGGCGAGGCGCTGCCGCGCGCGACGGCCGAGGCCTGGCAGGCCGCCGCTCCGCACTCGGTGGTGGAGAACCTCTACGGCCCGACCGAGCTCACCATCGCCTGCACCGCCTACCGCTGGGACCCGGAGCGCAGCCCAGCCGAGTGCGTGCACGAGAACGTGCCGATCGGCCGCCCGTACCCCGGCCTGCACGCGCTGGTGGTGGACGAGGCGCTGGCCCCGGTGCCCGAGGGCGAGGCCGGCGAGCTGTGCGTGGCGGGCCCGCAGACCACGCCGGGCTACTGGCAGGCTCCGGACCTGACCGCCGAGCGCTGGTTCGAGCGGGCGGGGCGGACCTACTACCGCACCGGTGACCTGGTCCGGCTCCAGGGCGAGGACTACGTCTGCCTGGGACGCAACGACCAGCAGGTCAAGGTCGGCGGCTACCGGATCGAGCTCGGCGAGATCGAGGCGGTGCTGCGCCGGGCGGGCGCCGTCGAGGCGGTGGCCCTGCTCTGGCCGGACGAGGAGACCATCACCGCCGTCGTCTCCGGAGCAGGGGACAGCGGCGCCGGGGACACCGACGCGCTGGCCGCGGAGTGCGCGGACCGGCTGCCCGGGTACATGGTGCCGCGCTCGGTGCGGGCCATCGAGCAGATGCCGGTGAACGGCAACGGCAAGGTCGACCGGGCGGCGCTGCGCCACTGGCTCGACGAGCGGCAGGACGCCGTCGGCCGGGCCCGGGTCTGACCCCGGCCGCGACAGGCCACAACGAGCACATCCAGGAGGGGAATTCATGAGCAGCGTCGAGCACTTCGTCGCGCGCACCCTCGGCATCGCCGAGGAGCTCGTCACCGACGAGCTGGAGTACCAGTCGATCCGGGAGTGGGACTCCCTGGGCCACGTCACGCTGATGGTGGCGCTGGAGCAGGAGTACGGCGTCACGGTGGACGACGACTGGACGCTGGCCCTGCGCAGCGTCGGCTCGATCCGCGCCTTCGTGGCCGGCGGCGAGCCGGAGCCCGCCGCCGAGGACGCCGCGACGGGAGAGCGGCACACCGTGCACCGCGGCCTGGAGGGCGTGAGCTTCGACCGGACCGCCGTCACCCGCATCGACGGCGCGGCCGGGGTGCTCGAGTACCGCGGCTACGGCATCCACGACCTGGCCGAGCGCGCCTCGTACGAGGAGGTGGCCTACCTGCTGGTGCACGGCGAGCTGCCCGAGGCCGCCGAACTGGAGCTGTTCGCCAAGGAGTTGGCGGCCGCCCGGCAGCTGCCCGGGCCGGTGCTGGAGCTGGCCCGCACGCTGGCCCACGCGCATCCGATGGAGGCGCTGCGCACCTGTGTCTCGGCGCTCGGCGCCTTCGGCCCGCGGCGGCCGGCCGGCACGGACGAGAGCCTGGCGGAGGCCCGCGCGGCCGGGATCGAGCTGATCGCCCGCATCCCGATGATCGTCGCGGCCCACCACGCCTACCGCTCGGGCCGCGAACCCCTGCTGCCGGACGGGGAGTTGTCGTACCCGGAGGCCTTCCTGACCGCGCTGCTCGGCGAGCGGCCGAGCCCGGCCGCCGTCCGCTTCGTCAACAAGGGCTTCATCGTCCACGCCGACCACAGCTCCAACGCCTCGGCGTTCACCGCCCGGGTCGCGATCGGCAGCCGCTCCGGCATGACGGCCGCGCTCACCGCCGCCGTCGCGGTCTTCGCGGGCTCGGTGCACGGCGGCGCGGCCGAGCGGGTGGTCGGCCTGATCGACCAGGTCGGCAGCCCGGAGAACGCCGAGGCGTACGTGGCCGACCTGCACGACCGGGGCGAGCCGGTGATGGGCTTCGGCCACCGGGTGTACCGCACCGAGGACCCGAGGGTGCGTCATCTGCGCTCCACCGTGGTCGAGTTGAGCGAGGAGCGCGGCGACAGCCGGGGTCTGGAGATCCTGGACGCGGTGGCCGCCGCGATGGGCCCGCGCGGCCGCCACGGCGTGGCCGCCAACGTCGACCTGTACGCCGGGCTCGCCTACCGCCTGATGGGCCTGCCGGACGACCTGGCCGTGCCGCTCTTCGTGGTCGGCCGCACCGCCGGCTGGGTGGCCCAGGCGCTGGAGCAGCAGGCCAACAACGTGCTGATCCGCCCGCTGCTCGACTACGTCGGCCCGCAGGGCCGGGCGTATCCGGGGGCGGCCCGATGACCGTCGACCTTCCGGACTTCGCGCGGCGTGCCGGGTTCGAGCTCGGCGCCGTGCCCTACACCGGCCGGGTGCTGCTCGAACAGCTGCTCAGGGCAGGGGAGTCGGACCTGGCCGCGCTGCTCGGCGAGCGGCTCGCCCGGGGCGAGGAGCCCGGCCTGGAGCTGCCCTTCCGCCCGGCCCGGATCCTGGTGCAGGACTACACCGGCATCCCGCTGCTCACCGACCTGGCCGCGCTGCGCAGCCGGGTCGACCGGCCCGGCCGGGTCAATCCCGCGCTGCCGGTCGACGTGGTGGTGGACCACTCGGTGCAGGCCGACCGGGCGGGCGGCCCGGACGCGCTGGCCCGCAACGAGGCACTGGAACTGAGCCGCAACCAGGAGCGGTTCGCCTTCCTCAAGTGGGCAGAGCAGGCCTTCGACGGGCTGCGGGTGACCGAGCCCGGCCGGGGCATCGTGCACCAGGTCAACCTGGAGCGGCTGGCCACCGTGGTCGCCGAGGGCCCGGACGGGCAGCTGTACCCCGACACCGTGATCGGCACCGACAGCCACACCACCATGGTGAACGGCCTCGGGGTGCTCGGCTGGGGCGTCGGCGGCCTGGAGGCCGAGGCGCTGATGCTGGGCCTGGCCCAGCCGATCCGGATCCCCGCCGTGGTCGGCGTCCGGCTCACCGGGCAGGTGCGGCCGGGGACTTCGGCCACCGACGTGGTGCTGGCGCTGACCGAGCGGCTGCGCCGCGAGGGCGTGACCGGCCTGATGCTGGAGTTCACCGGCCCGTCGGTGGCCGCGCTGAGCGCCCCCGACCGCTGCACCATCGCCAACATGGCGCCCGAGTACGGCGCGATGACCGCGTACTTCCCGGTCGACCGGGAGACGCTGGACTACCTGCGGCGCACCGGCCGCGGCGCGGAGCACGTCGAGCGGGTCGAGCGGTACTGCCGCGCACAGCGGCTGTTCCGCGAGGAGGCCGAGCCGCGGTTCGGCCGGGTGGTCGAGTTCGACCTCGGCGAGGTCGGTCCCGCGCTGGCCGGGCCGAGCCGCCCGGACCAGCGGATCGCGCTGGGCGGTCTGCCCGGTTCGTTCGCGGCCCTGCACCAGGGGCCGTACCGGACCTCGGGCGGGGTCACCGACGGGGACGTGGTGATCGCCGCGATCACCTCCTGCACCTCGACCTCCAACCCGCGGGCGATGCTGGCCGCCGGGCTGCTGGCCCGCCGCGCCGTGGAGCGCGGCCTGACCGTGCCCGGGCACGTCAAGACCAGCCTCTCGCCCGGCTCCCGGGCCGTCACCCGCTACCTGCGCGCCAGCGGCCTGCTGGCCGATCTGGAGCGCCTGGGCTTCCACGTCGCCGGCTACGGCTGCATGACCTGCAACGGCGGCAGCGGCCCGCTCAACGAGGGCGTGGGCACGGCGGTCGACGAGGCGGCCCTGACCGTGGCCGCCGTGCTGAGCGGCAACCGCAACTTCGAGGGCCGGGTGCACGGGCAGGTGCGCGCGGGCTACCTGGCCTCCCCGGCCCTGGTGGTCGCGCTGGCCCTGGCCGGGAGCGTACGGGTGGACCTGGAGTCCGAGCCGCTGGGCACCGACCGCGAGGGCGCGCCGGTGCACCTGCGGGACCTCTGGCCCGATGACGAGGAACTGCGGTCCCTGGAGGAGGAGTTCGCCACCGTCGAGCTGTTCACCGAGCCGGAGCCGGCCGGTGCCGCCTGGCAGGCGATCGCCGCCCCGGAGGGCGAGGTCTTCGCCTGGGACGAGCGCTCCGGCTACCTGCGGCTGCCCGCCTACGTCGACCCGGCGGCCCCGCTCGGAACGCTGCGCGGCGCCCGCGCGCTGCTGGCGCTCGGCGACGACGTCTCGACCGACCACATCTCGCCGGTCGGCGCGATCGCGCCCGACTCCCCGGCCGGCCGCTACCTGAGCGGCCTGGGCGAGCGGGAGTTCAACTCCTTCGGCGCGCGGCGCGGCAACCACGAGGTGATGGCCCGGGGCGCGTTCGGCAACCCCAGGCTGCGCAACCACCTGGTCGGCGAGGGCGACAGCGGCGGCACCACGCTGCACCTGCCCGGCGGCGAGCGGCTGCCGGTCTACGAGGCGGCCGAGCGCTACCGCGCCGAGGGCACCCCGCTGATCGTGCTCGCCGGGCGCAACTACGGCATGGGCTCCTCCCGCGACTGGGCGGCCAAGGGCCCCTGGATGCTGGGCGTGCGGGCCGTGCTGGCCGAGGGCTTCGAGCGGATCCACCGCGCCAACCTGTGCGCGATGGGCATCCTGCCGCTGCTGCTGCCCGAGGGCTGGGCCGCACTCGGCCTGACCGGGCGGGAGGAGTACGAGTTGGAGCTGGACGGGGTACGGGAGAGCGGCGAGGCGCGGCTGACCGCCGCCGGACGGAGCGTCACCCTGCGGGCCGACGTGCGGTCGGCCGGGGAGTGGGAGGTGCTGCTCGCGGGCGGCACCCTGCCCCACCTGCTGGAGCGGCTGCGGGCGGAGGAGGCCCGGTGAACGCGCACGTGCTCGACCGGCTCGGCCTGCGGGCGGCGGCTGCCGCCGACGCGCTCGCGGCCGGGGCCAAGACCTTCCAGCCGGTGCACGTCGGCACCCACGACGTGCCGATCGGCACCGTGCTGGCCGCCCTGCGGGAGGACCCGTCCCTGCTGCCGCCGCGCACCGGCCACCTGGGCAACTGGGCCGACATCGCGGCCGGCCGCTCCGGTCCGATGGACTTCAACACCGCGATCTGCGGCGCCGGTTACGGCTATCCGCTGATCTACGGCTTCACCCGCACCGAGGCCGAGACCGAGGGCGGCGACGAGGCCTACCAGCCCGGCTCGGTGATCGAGCGGGGCGAGCGGGAGACCCTCGCCCTGTACACCTGGGACGGCACCGGCTTCGCCCGGCGCGACCGCTCCCGCCCGCTGTTCTGCCCGCTTGTGCAGGCCGAGGTGGACGGTGAGCTGGTGCCGCTGGTCGAGGTGCACTGGCGGCGGATGCTGGAACTGCCCGGCTACCGCTTCAAGCAGTGGGCCGCCGCCCTGGTGGAGAACGCGCCGCTGGTGGTCGACATGCTCACCCTGCTCCTGGAGCAGGCGGCGGCCCAGGGCCGGAACCAGGCCTTCGCCGAGCTGATCAGCCAGGCCGTCCGGCTGGACGGCGAGGTGGCCCGCTGCGACCTGGTCCCCGACGGCACCGGCTACCTGCTCGACGGCCACCGCTTCGGCTCCGCCCGTGCGCTGGCCGAGGCGGTGCTGCTGACCGTCCGCGCGCTGGTCGAGCCGCGGGAGTTCTTCGCGCGGATCGGCGAACTGCCGTCGGTCCTCCCGGTGATGTCGCTCCAACTGACCAACGTGCTGTTCGGGATGCTGGACATGCACCACCCGGACGCGCCGGCCGGAGCGCCGGAGCGCCCGTTCATCACCCACCTGCACTGGGGGGCCCGGGCGATGGCCGGCTGCCCGCCGCGCCGCGGCGGCTACTTCTCGCGCCGCTCCACCGTGCGCTCGCTGCGGGCCATCACCGACCCGCTGGTGCGCCACTTCGAGCAGGCCTCCCCGCTGGCCTTCGTCCTGCTGCCCGCCCAGGCGTTCATGCTCTGCCCGCCCAGCACCTCGCCGGGCGACGCCGAGCTGCTGGCCGGCCTGTTCCACCGGGTGCGGGCGGCCGGACCGGACGACGCCTACGGGACGACGCTGGGCTGGCTGGACGGGCACGGCGAGCGGCTGTCGGACTACCTGCGCGGCCGCTTCCGCGGCGGCAGCGGGGTGCCGGCCGACGGCGCGCACCGCGAGCCCGCCGTACCGGTCGAGCCGGAGGGCTTCCACGAGCTGACGTTCCGCCAGGCCTGCGGCGCCGTCGCCGCGTTCGAGGAGGTGTGGGGGTGAGGTTCCGTCAGTACGGGATCGTCGTCCCGCTCAAGGAGGCCTTCGCCAGCAACACCGGTGTCATCACCGAGGTCCGCCAGAGCGTGGTCGAGCTGAGCTGGCAGGGGCTGACCGGGTACGGCACCGCGCGCGGGGCGGACCCGGACGAACTGGCGGCCTGCGCGCCGCTGCTCGAGGACGCCTCGCCGTACGGACTGCGGCAGCTGCTCGGGCGGCTCGCCTCGGCGGGCATCGGCCCGGCGGCGGCCTCCGCCGTCGACCTGGCCCTGCACGACCTGCTCGGCAAGGCCTGCGGCCAGCCGCTGCACCGGATCCTCGGGCTCGACGGGCTGCCCGTGCCGCCCACCGCGCTCTCCATCGGGGCCTGCCCGGACGAGGAACTGCTCGCCAAGGGCAGGGAGTTGGCCGACTGGCCGGTCCTCAAGCTGAAGTTCACCCCGGAGGACGACGGCAGCCGGGCCGGGCTGCTGCGATCGGTCTACGCCGGGCGCATCCGGGTGGACGGGAACGGCTCCTGGGAGCCCGACCAGGCCCTGCGGGTCGCCCGCGAGCTGCACCGGCACGGCGTCGAGCTGCTCGAACAACCGGTCGCCCCCGGCCGGTTGGACGATCTGGGGTGGGTGCACGAGCGCTCGCCGGTGCCGGTCTTCGCCGACGAGGACTGCACCGGGCCCGAGTCCGTGCCGGCGCTGCGCGGCCGGGTGCGCGGGGTCAACCTCAAGCTGGTCAAGTGCGGCGGTCTGGAGCGCGCCCGCGAGGCGATCGTCCTGGCCCGGGCCTGCGGTCTCCAGGTGATGCTCGGCTGCAAGGTCGAGAGCAGCCTCGGTGTCACCGCGATGGCCCAGCTGGCACCGCTGGCCGACCACCTGGACCTCGACGGACCGGTCGGCCTGGCGGCCGACCCGTTCGACGGCCTCGGCATCGACCGCGGCACGCTCACCATCCCCGGGGCGCCCGGCCTCGGCGTCGCCCCCGACCCGATGTTCCACCGAGAAGACGGAGAAGACCGACATGGCTGACACCACGCTGCGCTGCGCCGTACTGGACGACTTCCAGGCGGTCGCCACCACCGTCGCCGACTGGAGCCCGCTGGCCGGCCGGGTGGAGGTCACCAGCTTCACCGAGCACTTCGGCAGCGAGGACGAACTCGCCGACGCGCTGGCCGACTTCGACATCGTCGTGACCCTGCGCGAGCGGGTTCCGTTCCCCGCCCCGCTGCTCGACCGGCTGCCGCGGCTGCGGCTGCTGATCGCCTCCGGGATGCGCAACTCGGTGATCGACTACGCCGCGGCCGAGCGCAACGGCGTCACGGTCTGCGGCACGGCCAGCTCCTCGACCCCGCCGGTCGAGCTGACCTGGGCGCTGCTGCTCGGCCTGGCCCGGGGCATCGTGACCGAGGCGACCGGGCTGCGCGAGGGCGGGCCCTGGCAGCAGACCGTCGGGGCCGACCTGCACGGCAAGCGCCTCGGGCTGCTGGGCCTCGGCAAGATCGGCTCCAAGGTCGCGCAGGTGGCACTGGCCTTCGGCATGGAGGTGGTCGCCTGGAGCCAGAACCTGACGGCCGAGCGGGCCGCCGAGGTCGGCGTCCAGCTGGCCTCCTCCAAGGAGGAGTTGCTGGCCACCAGCGACTTCGTCTCGCTCCACCTGGTGCTCGGCGAGCGCACCCGCGGCCTGCTCGGCGCCGCCGAGCTGGCCCTGCTCAAGCCGACCGCGTACCTGGTGAACACCTCGCGCGCCGGTCTGATCGACCAGGACGCGCTGCTCGCCGCCCTGCACGCGGGCAGCATCGCGGGCGCGGGCGTGGACGTGTACGACGTCGAGCCGCTGCCGACCGGCCACCCGCTGCGCACCGCGCCGCGCCTGCTGGCCACCCCGCACCTCGGCTACGTCTCCGAGCTCAACTACCGCACCTACTACGGCGAGGCCGTCGCGGACATCGAGGCCTGGCTGGACGGTGCCCCCGTCCGCCTCCTCGGCTGAACCACCCCCGCCGAACCACCTGCGCCGTCCCGCTCGGCGCCACCCTCCCAGACTTCCGCATTGGAGTACCCACCGGTGAGCCAGAACCGCCGCATGATGAAGCTCGGCGCCTTCCTCCCCGCCCCCGGCCACCACGTCGCCGCCTGGCGCCACCCGAACGCCCGGCCGGACGGCGGCCTGGACTTCGACTACTACTGCTCGCTGGCCAAGGCGGCCGAGCGCGGCAAGTTCGACATGATCTTCCTCTCCGACGGCGCGGGCGTGCGCACCAAGTACAAGGACGCCGACGAGCTCAGCCGCCAGGGCCGGATGGTCCACTTCGAGCCGCTCACCCTGCTCTCCGCGCTGGCCGTGCACACCGAGCACATCGGACTCACCGCCACCGCCTCCACCACGTACAACGCGCCGTTCACGGTGGCCCGTCAGTTCGCCTCGCTGGACCACCTGAGCGCCGGCCGCTCCGGCTGGAACGTCGTCACCTCCGCCACCGACGCCGAGGCCCGCAACTTCAACCTGGACCGGCAGCCCGAGCACGCCGCCCGCTACCACCGCGCCCGGGAGTTCATGGAGGTGGTCACCGGCCTCTGGGACAGCTGGGAGGACGACGCCTTCCTCTACGACAAGGAGTCCGGCCGCTTCTTCGACCCGGAGAAGCTGCACATCCTCGGCCACCGGGGCGAGCACTTCTCCGTGCGCGGCCCGCTCAACGTGGCCCGGCCGCCGCAGGGCCACCCGGTGATCGTCCAGGCCGGGTCCTCCGCCGACGGCCAGGACTTCGCCGCCCGGTGGGCCGAGGTGGTCTTCACCGTGCAGCAGACCCTGGAGCAGGCCCAGACCCACTACCGCGGCCTCAAGGCGCAGGTCGCCGCGCACGGCCGCGACCCCGAGCACGTGAAGATCATGCCCGGTGCCTTCATCGTGGTCGGCCGCACCCAGGCCGAGGCCGAGGACAAGTACGCCACCCTCCAGGCCCTGGTCGACCCGGTGGTGGGCCTCGGGATGCTCTCGTACCAGCTCGGCATGGTCGACCTCTCCGGCTACCCGCTGGACGGTCCGCTGCCCGAACTGCCCGCGGTGGAGGGGAGCGCGGGCAAGCAGGCGGTGCTCTACGAGCAGGCTCGTCGACAGGGCCTGACGATCCGTGAGCTCTACCTGTCCGTCGCCGCCGGGCGCGGCCACCGCTTCCTGCTCGGGACCCCGGAGGTGATCGCCGACCAGCTGGAGGAGTGGTTCCTGAACGAGGCCGCCGACGGCTTCAACATCATGCCGGACTACCTGCCGGACGGCCTGGACGCGATCGTCGACCTGCTCGTCCCCGAGCTCCAGCGGCGCGGCCTGGTCCGCCGCGAGTACGAGGGCCGCACCCTGCGCGACCACCTCGGCCTGCCCCGGCCCGACTTCTCCTCCTCGGTGGTGACGGCGTGACCGGCGTCGACTCCACCGCCCTGCGCTCGGTGCTGCGTTCGCACGCGGCCGGTGTCGCGGTGCTCACCGCCGCCGGGCCGGACGGCCGCCCGGCCGGGGTCACGGTGACCTCGTTCAGCTCGCTCAGCGCCAGCCCGGCACTGGTGTCCGTCTCGCTCGCCGAGACCTCCAGCACCTGGCAGCTGATCAAGGACTGCGACTGGTTCGGCATCCAGCTGCTCGGCGCCCACCAGGCCGAGCTGGCGATGCGCTTCGCCACCCCCGGGGCCGACCGGTTCGCCGCGCCCACCGCCTGGCGGCGCGGCCCGCACGGGGTGCCACTGCTCGACGACTGCCTCGCCTGGCTGGTCTGCTCCCCGTACCACCAGGTCAAGTTGGGCGACCACCACCTGCTCGCGGGCGCCGTCGAGCAGGTCGAGCACGGCCTCCCGGGCGAGAGCCTGGTGCACGTGCACGGCGCCCTGCGTCCCGTCCTGACCGCCACCCCTTCGAGGATCTGACCCATGCCCAGGACCCTGGTCCTCTCCCGCCAGCCGCTCGCCTCCCGCCCGCTCCAGGACTGGCTGGACGACACCGCCGAAGGCGTCGTACTGGTCACCACCGCCAAGGCGGTCGCCGGTACCGAGGCCGGGCTCGCCGAGCACTTCCCGCTGCACCGCCTGGTGCCCGACTACCACGGCTGGTCCACCGAGCAGTACGCCGAGGAGGCCGCCCGCGCCTTCGGGGCCGAGCTGATCGCCAGCACCAGCGAGAGCGACGTGCTGCGGGCCGCCCGGCTGCGCGAGCGGCTCGGGCTGCCCGGCCAGGGCGTGGCCTCCGCCACGGCCTACCGGGACAAGCTGGTGATGAAGCGGCTGGCCGCCGGGGCCGGGATCGCCGTTCCCGCCCACGCCCCCGTCGACAGCCCGCAGGACCTCTGGGCCTTCGTCGAGCAGCACGGCCTGCCGGCCGTGGTCAAGCCGCGCCTGGGCGCCGGCGCCGAGGGCGTCGCCATCCTGCGCGAGGCGGCGGACGTGACCGCCTTCCTCGCCCGCGAGCGCGAGTCCGAGGTGCCGTACCTGCCCGGGCAGTGGATGGCGGAGTCCTTCGTGGCCGGCGAGTTCTTCCACGTGGACGGCATCATGCGGGACGGCCGCGTGGTGCACGCCTGGCCCGGCCAGTACAGCGGCGGCCTGGCCGAGCGCATCCGCGACCAACTGCACGTCGGCAGCGTGCTGTTGGGGCCCGAGGACGAGCGCACGGCGGTGCTGCTCGCGGCGGCCGACGCGGTGGTCGCGGCCCTGCCCGCCGCACCGCTGCCGCTCGCCTTCCACCTGGAGCTCTGGATCGACGCGAGCGGCACCCCCGTGCTGTGCGAGATCGCCAGCCGGGCGGGCGGTGCGCTGATCGCCGAGGCGTACGAGACGGCCTTCGGCGTGCAGCTGGCCCGGGAGGGACTGCGGGCCCAGTGCGGTGCCGCACTCGTGCTGGACGAGCAGCCCGCGCGGCCGGCGGTCGCCGTCGGCTGGGTCCTGCTCCCGCCGGGGCACGGCAGCTTCGCGCCGCCCGCCGGGCCGTGCCCGGTGCCCGGGGCCGAGCTGACCCTGCTGATCGAACCCGGCGCCGAACGGCGCGGCGTGGAGCACGTCTCCGACGCCGCCGCCCAGCTCTTCGTCCGTGCCGGGACCGCCGACCTGGTCCGCGAGCGGCTCGCCGCGGCCATCGAGTGGTGGCACGCGCACGCCGCCTGGCACTGACCTCCCTCCTGCCCTTCCCTTCCAGCTGCTGAGGAGCACCTGATGTCCGAGCACGTCCTGATCGTCGGCCCCGGCCGTGACTTCCCGGCCCGCCTGCGCGCGGCCGGGCCCGGCACCGAGACCACCGTCATCTGCCAGGTCGAGTACCTCGCCAAGGTCCGTGAGCCCGGCGCCAACGCCCGGGTGCTCGGCGCCCGCGGCGACGACCCCGCGGAGTGGGTGGCCCTGGCCGCCGCCGCCCACGCGCGGCACCCCTTCACCCGGATCGCCACCTTCGGCGAGCGCGACCAGGACCACTACGCCGCCATCGGCCAGGCCCTGGGCCTGGCCGCGCACACCCCCGAGACCGTCGAGCTGGTGCACGACAAGGGCCGGATGCGCGAGCGGCTGCGCGCGGCCGGGATCGACTCCACCGCCAGCGCCCGGGCCACCGACGTCGACGGCCTGCTCGCCTTCGTCCGCGAGCACGGCCTGCCCTGCGTGGTGAAGCCGGTCGCCAGCTCCGGCAGCGCCGGCGTCACCAAGGTCACGACGGAGGACGGGCTCGCCGGGGCCTTCGAGCGGGCCGACGGCAGCTACCTCGGGCTCGGCCACAGCGGCGTGCTGGTCGAGGAGTACCTGGAGGGCACCCAGTACAGCGTCGAGGCCTTCTCCGAGGACGGCGAGCACCAGGTGGTCGGGATCACCCTCAAGTACTCCGACCCGGTGGGCTTCGTCGAGCTCGGGCACGTCTCACCCGCCCCGCTGACGGACGGTCAGGCCGAGGAGGTCCACGCCTACGTCGGCCGGGTGCTCGACGCCCTCGGCATCGCCGCCGGCCCCACCCACAGCGAGGTCGTGCTGACCGCGAAGGGCCCGCGGCTGATCGAGACCCACGTGCGGATGGGCGGCGACCAGATCCCGCTGATCACCCTGGAGGCGACCGGCGTCGACATCGACGACTGCGCCGTGCGCCAGACCCTCGGCGAGCCGGTCCTGCTGGCCATCCGCGCCGCCCTCGCCTCCGCCGCCGGGCGGCCCAGCTCGGCCATCTGGTTCGGCGCGCTCGACACCACCGGCGTCCTGGAGACCGTGTCCGGCCTGGACGAGGCCCGCGCCCTCCCCGGCGTGACCGAGGCCGCCGCGCTGGCCAAGCCGGGCGCGACCGTCGGCGGCCTCCAGCACTCCGAATCCCGCGTCGCCTACGCCCGCGCCCTCGCCCCCACCCCCGACGAGGCCGTCGCCGCCGCCCGCGCGGCCGTCGCCCGCCTGGAGTTCACCGTCCGCGCCCGCTGCACGGCCGCCACGACGGTCTGACCGGGGCGGCGCGTGCTGACGGTCCGGCAGCCGGCTCAGGTGCCCGGGAGGATGCGGCGCGTCTCGTAGGCCCACATCGCGATCTCGACCCGATTGCGGGCGCCGAGCTTGGCCATCAGGCTGGCCAGGTGCGTCTTCACCGTGCTGAGGCTGATGTGCAGGGCATCGGCGATCTCGGTGTTGGTCAGGCCGCGGGCGACGGCGAGGAGGACCTGTTCCTCGCGGGCGGTGACGGGGGAGACCGGCTGGACCGCGGGCCGGCCGGCGGGCAGGTCCGCGAAGGCCCGGAGCAGACGGATGGTGACGCTGGGCGCGATCAGCGCCTCACCGCCGGACGCCGACAGCACGGCCTGGGCCAGCAGGTCCGGCCCGGTGTCCTTGAGGAGGAACCCGCGGGCGCCGGCCCGCAGTGCGCCGTAGACGTACTCGTCGAGGTCGAAGGTGGTGATGACGACCACGGCCAGCGGGTCGGCGACGCCCGGGCCGGCGACCAGCCGGGTCGCCTCCAGCCCGTCGACCACGGGCATGCGGATGTCGAACAGGCAGACGTCGGGGCGCAGTTCGCGGGCCAGGCGGACCGCTTCCCGTCCGTCGGCGGCCTCGCCCACCACCTCGATGCCGGGCTGGGCGTTCAGCAGGATCCGCAGCCCGGTGCGGATGATGGTCTGGTCGTCAGCGACGAGGACGCGGATGGACACCGCCGTCGGTCCTCCCTCTCGGCAGCTCGGCTTCGACCTGCCAGCCCCGGTCGGCGCCGGGGCCGGCTCGTAGTGTGCCACCGAGCAGGGCGGCGCGCTCGCGCAGCCCGGTGAGGCCGTACCCGTCGCGGCCCCGGCCGGTGCGCCGGCCGTCGTCGCGCACGCTCACCCGTACCGCGTGCCGTTCCGCGACGACCCGGACGACCACCTCGGTCGCGTCGGACGCGTGGCGCAGCGCGTTGGTCACCGACTCCTGCACGATCCGGTAGACGGCGGCGTCCACGGCCGGGGGCAGCGTGCCCAGTTCGCCGTCGAGCCCCAGGTCGACCCGGAGGCGGCCGCCCGGGGTGCGCACCAGGCGCTCCAGGTCCGCGACCCCGGCGGGCGGCGTGAGTTCGGCTCCGGCCCCGCGGTCGCGCAGCGCGGCGACCATGGCCCGCATCTCCTCCAGCGTGCGCGCCCCTTCCTCCTCGACCCCCTCCAGCGCCTCGACGGCGGCGGACGGGTCGGTGCCGGCGAGCACCCGGCCCGCCTGGGCGAGGATCACCATGGCCGAGACGTGGTGGGCCACCGTGTCGTGCAGTTCCCGGGCGAGCTGCTCGCGCTCGCGCGACCGCAGCTGCTCCAACTGCCTTGCACGAGCGGTCACTTGGAAGCGCACCGCAGCCCCGAGCAGGCCGGGCAGCCACAGGAAGACGAAGCCCCCGACCTGTTCGGCGGCCGGGGTCCCGTCCACGGAGGCCGCCAGCGCGAAGGCCGTGAGGATCACCGTGCCGCCCAGCACGATCTCCCGTCCCGACCCCCACCGGAGCAGCGCGTACACCAGCGCCAGCACGACCACGCTGCTGTCCAGGCCGACCGGCTCGCGCGGTGCGGCGATCAGCGAGACCAGCTGGAGCACGATCACCGAGCCGAACGCCAGCAGGACCGTCGCCAGCGGGTGGGTCCGGCGCCACAGGGCCAGCAGGCACAGCCCCGCGGCGGACACCACTGCCACCGGCCGCCACACGAGGTCCTCGCGCAGGGCGCCCTCCAGCGCCACGGCAGCCAGGCCCGCGGCGACCAGTGCCCAGTCCCGCCGCACCCGGGCGGGCGGGTCGGGCGGCCTGGGCTCGGTCCACAGGGTTCGCAGCTCGTCTCGCAGCACGGTCCTCAGCCTCGGGGACCGCGCGGCTGCGCGCATCGGCCGAAAGGACGGGTCCGCACCCGGCCCCGGGGCCGACTCATCCGCGGCCCGTGGGTCGATGCCGCCGCGCCCCGTGACGACGAACCTCGGCATCGGGCGGCCGCGCAAGGACGGCCGACGCGGTGGTTGGAGGACCCGATGCTCTCAAGAGCCCTGCTGCGCCTGGGCACAGGCGCAGCCCGCCGTCCCTGGCGGGTGATCGCGGCCTGGCTGGCCGCCGCCACGCTCGCCGTCCTCGCGGCCGTCGCCTTCGGCGGGCGGAACGCGGACGCGATGACCGCTCCGGGGCTGGACTCCCAGCGGGCCGCGCAGCTGATCGAGCGGGCCGGCACCGGCCAGGAGGGGATGACCGCCCAAGTGGTCGTCACCCCCCTCGACGGCGCCGCGACCTTCGTCGACCACGACGGTGCGCGCACCGCCCTCACGCGGCTGCGGGCCGAGGTGCAGCGGCTGCCGCACGTGCTCGGCACGAGCGACCCGGTGGCGGCACTCGACGCGGGCGGGGACACCGCCGTGCGCGGCGGCCTCGTCTCGGCCGACGGGCGGATCGCGGTCGTCCGGGTGCAGTACCCCGACCAGAGCCGGCTGTCGTCCGAGGACCTCGACGCCCTGGTCGGCCTCGGCGACCGGCTGCGCGCCGAACTGCCGCTGCGCATCGAGATGGGCGGGAGCCTCTTCTACGCCTTCTCCGAACCCGACGGCGGCGCCGGCGAGTTGATCGGCCTCCTCGCCGCGGCCGCGATCCTGTTCCTGGCCTTCGGGTCGCTCGTCGCCGCCGCGCTGCCGATCGGCATGGCGGTCTTCGGACTGACCGTCGGGGTCGCCACGATGACGGTACTGGCGGGGGTGACGGACGTCCCGACCTTCGCCCCGGTCCTGGGCAGCATGGTCGGGCTCGGCGTGGGCATCGACTACGCGCTCTTCGTGCTCGCCAGGCACCGGGAGCACCTCGCGGACGGGCTCGACCCGCGCCAGGCGGCGGGGCGGGCGGTGGCCACGGCGGGGAGGCCCGTGGTCTTCGCCGGCGGCACCGTGGTCGTGTCGATCCTCGGCCTGGCGGTCGCGGACGTCCCGTTCATGACGGTCGGCGGGCTGGCCGTCTCGATCGTCGTCCTGATCATGGTGGCCGCGTCGGTGACGCTGCTGCCGGCCTTCCTCGGCGCGGCCGGCCCGCGCCTGGCCGGGGCGGGCCGGATCGGCCGCGCCCTGAAGAGGCGGTCGGTCCCGGCGGCGGGCGCCGACCGTGCCGCCGGGTGGCGCCGCTGGATCGGGCACGTCAACCGGCACCCGGTGCCGTACGCGGTCGGCGCGGCCGGGCTGCTGCTGACCGCCGCGCTCCCCGTGCTCGGCCTGCGCGTCGGCCTGCCCGACGACGGCTCGATGCCGGTCGGCCGTACCGAGCGCCGGGCCTACGACCTCGTCGCCGAGGGGTTCGGCCCGGGCACCAACGGACCGCTCGTCATCGCCGCGGACACCGCCGGCGACCCGGGAGCGCTGGACCGGCTCGTCGCGGCGGTCGCGGCGGACCGGGGCATCGCGTCCGTCGCACCGACCCACGTCGACCGGGCCGGAGGCATCGCGACCCTCCTGGTGTTCCCGACCACCGGCCCCCAGGACGAGGCCACCGCCGACACCATCGCCCGGCTGCGCACCGACGTGCTGCCCGCGGCGACCGGCCCCGGCCCGGCACGGGCCCACGTCGGCGGAGCCGCCGCGAGCCTCTCCGACGTGGGCCGGCGCACCAGCGAACGCCTGCCGCTGCTCGTCGCCACCGTGCTGGCGACGTCCTTCCTGCTGCTGATGCCGGTCTTCCGTTCGGTCCTGGTCCCGCTCAAGGCCGTCCTGCTGAACCTGCTGAGCATCGGCGCGGCCTACGGCGTCCTGGTCGCGGTCTTCCAGTGGGGCTGGGGAGGCGCACTCATCGGGCTGGAGGCGACGGTCCCGATCGTGTCGTTCATCCCGATGTTCCTGTTCGCCATCCTGTTCGGCCTGTCGATGGACTACGAGGTGTTCCTCCTCTCCCGCGTGCGGGAGGAGTACCTGCGCACCGGCGACAACGGCACGGCGATCGTCGAGGGCGTCGCGGGCACCGCCCGGATCATCACCTCGGCGGCCCTCATCATGGTGGCGGTCTTCGTGTCCTTCGCCGTCGCCGAGGACCCCTCCACCAAGATGTTCGGACTCGGCCTGGCCACCGCGATCCTCATCGACGCCACGGTCGTGCGCATGGTGCTGGTGCCGGCGACCATGACGCTCCTCGGCCGGGCCAACTGGTGGCTGCCGAGGTGGCTGGACCGTCTGCTCCCCGGCGGTCCGGGGCCCACGTGAGGACGGGACCGCCGCCCGGGTGCGCGGACGCCGGCGAGCGCGTGGGTCCGGTACCGCCCCCCGGGCGAGGGGGTCGTGCGGCAACGATCTTCGACCCACCCCCGGTCGTCGTCGCCGCGCCCCCGGGGTGTAGGAAGATCCCCGACCGCACCACACAAGGGGGACCCACGCATGACGCGTCGTCACATCCGCAGATCCGCCGTCTCGCTGCTGGCCGCAGCCGCCCTGGCGGGCATCGTCCCGGCGCCGCAGGCCAGCGCCGAGAGCACGCCGATCTGCCGTCAGGACCCGATGTACACCGACGACATCAGGGTCGCGCTGGACTCGGGCGCGCGGCTGACGGCCGGCCAGACCCGCACGGACCACACCGGCTCGACCGCGCTGCGGATGCAGCCGGACGGCAACCTGGTGCTGTCGCTGGTGAACTCGACCGGCGGGCCCGACCACGCGATGTGGTCGAGCGGGACGTGGGGCAACCCCGGCGCCTACGCGGAGATGCAGGCCGACGGGAACCTGGTGGTCTACCGCCAGGACGGCACCGCGCTGTGGTCCACCCGGACCTGGGGCTCCCCGGGGGCCAAGGCCTACTTCAACCAGGCTGGCAACCTGTACGTGCTCGTCGCCAACGTCAGCTCGAAGGCCCTGTGGGAGAGCCACACCACCCGGCGGGCGGCCTCCTTCTGCGACGCGGACGCGAGCCGGCCGGACCACCAGGGCGAGCTGTACGCCGGCAGCTGGGCCCAGTCGGCCAGCGTCTGGCTGATCATGCAGCCGGACGGCAACCTGGTCATCTACCGCAAGCGGGACGACGCTCCGATCTGGTCCAGCGGCACCTGGCACATGTACCCCTGGGTGCTCAACATGCAGGCCGACGGCAACCTGGTGATGCGCTACCAGATCGACGCCCCGGTCTGGTCCACCGGCACCTGGGGCAACCCGGGCGCCCGCGCCGTGCTCCAGGACGACGGCAACTTCGTCGTCTACCGCCAGGACGGCCGGCCGCTCTGGTCCACCGGCACCTGGGGAGCCGCCGGCTAGGACTCCGGCCTCGCCGAGCTCCGCCCCTGCCCGGCCGTCGGCCGGGCAGGGGCGGAGCTCGGCGAGGCGGGTGCGGGGACGGCCCGGCAACGACGAAGGCCCGGACCGCTGAGCGGTCCGGGCCTTCGAGAAGGCGGAGGATACGAGATTCGAACTCGTGAGGGTTTTATCCCAACACGCTTTCCAAGCGTGCGCCCTAGGCCTCTAGGCGAATCCTCCGTGGGAGAGCTTAGTACATGTTCGGGGGTGCTCGCGACCAACCATCTGCAGGTGGTCGGGGGTGGGTGCCTGGGGATGGGTGGGCGGGTGGGGTGGTGCGGCTTGGGTCCGGGATCCGCTACTGTGGGGACCAGCCCCTCGTGTGGCGTCATCTCTCTGAACCCCCCCAGGGCCGGAAGGCAGCAAGGGTAGGAGGGCTCTGGCGGGTGCACGAGGGGTCCTTGCGTTCCCGGGAGCGGCCCGGCTGTCCGTCTGGCCCGATATCGTCGGGGTGTGTCCCTAGCCCTGTACCGCCGCTACCGCCCCGAGACTTTCGCCGAGGTCATCGGGCAGGAGCACGTGACCGCTCCGCTCCAGCAGGCCCTGCGCAACAACCGGGTCAACCACGCGTACCTGTTCAGCGGGCCGCGCGGCTGTGGCAAGACGACGAGCGCCCGCATCCTGGCCCGCTGCCTCAACTGCGAGCAGGGCCCGACCCCGACGCCCTGCGGCGAGTGCCAGTCCTGCCGTGACCTGGCGACCGGCGGGCCGGGCTCGATCGACGTGATCGAGATCGACGCCGCCTCGCACGGTGGTGTGGACGACGCGCGCGAGCTGCGCGAGCGGGCGTTCTTCGCGCCGGTGCACAGCCGGTACAAGATCTTCATCCTGGACGAGGCGCACATGGTGACCTCGGCCGGGTTCAACGCGCTGCTCAAGGTGGTGGAGGAGCCGCCGGAGCACCTCAAGTTCATCTTCGCCACCACCGAGCCGGAGAAGGTGATCGGGACGATCCGGTCCCGGACGCACCACTACCCGTTCCGTCTGGTGCCGCCCGGCACGCTGCGGGACTACCTGGCGGAGGTCTGCGGCCGGGAGGGCATCCAGGTCGAGGACCCGGTGTTCCCGCTGGTGGTGCGGGCGGGCGCGGGTTCGGTCCGTGACTCGATGTCGGTGATGGACCAGCTGCTGGCGGGCGCGGCCGAGGGCGGCGTGACGTACCAGATGGCCACCGCGCTGCTCGGGTACACCGACTCGGCGCTGCTGGACGAGGTGGTGGACGCCTTCGCCGCGCACGACGGGGCGACGGTGTTCCAGGTGATCGACCGCGTGGTCGAGGGCGGGAACGACCCGCGCCGCTTCGTCACCGACCTGCTGGAGCGGCTGCGCGACCTGGTCATCCTGGGGACCGTGCCGGACGCCGGGGAGAAGGGCCTGATCGACGCGCCGGCCGATCGGATCGCGATCATGCAGGCCCAGGCGGACCGCTTCGGCCCGTCCGACCTCAGCCGGGCGGCGGACATCGTCAACACCGGCCTGACGGAGATGCGCGGGAACTCGGCGCCCCGGCTGCAGCTGGAGCTGATCTGCGCCCGGGTGATGCTGCCCGGCGCGTACGGGGACGAGCTGTCGCTCCAGGCCCGGCTGGACAAGCTCGAGCGGCGGGCGACGGCGGGCGGCTTCGCCGCTCCGGTGCAGGCCGCCCAGGCGATGCCGCAGATGCCCCAGGTGCAGCAGGTGCCGCAGGTGCAGCAGGTGCCGCAGGTGCAGGCCGCTCCGGTGGAGATGCCGCCGGTGCCGGCCGCCCCCGTGCCGGAGCAGTCGACGGCGCCTCAGCAGCCCGCCCCGCAGGGCGGGGTGACGCCGGCTCAGCCCGCGCCCGGCGCTTGGCCGATCCCGCGCAGCTTCCCGGCCGGTGGCGGTGCGGCGGCCCCCGCGCCCGCACCCGTCCCGCAGGCCGTCCAGCCCGCGGCCCCGCAGCCCGTGCAGCCGCCGGCCCCGCCCGTGGTGCAGCAGCCGCCCGCGGCCGGCCAGCCGTCGGCGGCCGCGCAGCAGGGGGCGGGTCAGGTGCGGCAGCTCTGGCCGCAGATCCTGGAGGCGGTGAAGAACCGCCGCCGGTTCACCTGGATCCTGCTGAGCCAGAACGGGCAGGTGGCCGGGTTCGACGGCAGCACGCTCCAGGTCTCGTTCATCAACGCGGGCGCCCGCGACAGCTTCGTCAGCAGCAACAGCGACGACGTGCTGAAGCAGGCGCTGGCCGACGCGCTCGGCGTCGACTGGCGGGTGGAGTGCATCGTCGACCCGTCGGGCGGTGCGGGCGCCGCGCAGCAGGCCCCGGCCGCTCCGGCGGCGCCGGCCGGAGGTGGTTGGGGGGCGCCGCAGCAGCAGCCGCAGGCGTTCCAGCAGCAGGCCCGCCCGCCGCAGTCCTTCCAGCAGGCGGCTCCGCCGGCCCCGCAGCCGCAGGCCCAGCAGGCCCCGGCGCAGACGGCCCCGCCCGTCCAGCAGCAGCCCCCGGCGCCCGCAGCCGTGCAGGCGCCCCCCGTGCACTCCGCGCCCCAGCCGGCTCAGGCACCTCCGGCGCCCCAGGCGGCCGCCCCGGCGCCCGCGCCGGTGCCCGAGCCCCCGCTGGAGGAGTACCCGCCGGACGACTACGACATCGAGGGCGACGCGGTCTACACGGGCCCGCCCACGCACGCGCAGCAGCCGGGCGTGGACCCGACGGAGCTGATCGTCCGTGAGCTCGGGGCGACGGTGCTGGAGGAGATCCGGCACAACCGCTGAGGACGCCCGGCGGCGGCACCCGGGCACGTAGGCTCGGCCCGAAGCGTTGGACCGAGCAAGAACGACTCGAGATCTCACAGGAGTGACCCGTGTTCCCTGGTGGTGGCCAGCCCAACATGCAGCAGCTGCTCAAGCAGGCGCAGAAGATGCAGGAGGAGCTGGGCAAGGCGCAGCGCGAGCTGGCCGAGACGCACGTCTCGGGTTCGGCGGGCGGCGGTCTGGTCGAGGCGACGGTGACGGGCGCCGGTGAGCTGGTGGCGCTGACCATCGCCCCGGCCGCGGTGGACCCGGACGACACGGAGACGCTGGCCGACCTGGTGCTGGCCGCCGTCCGGGACGCCAACGCGACCGCGCAGAAGATGCAGGCCGAGCGGATGGGCCCGCTGGCCCAGGGTCTCGGCGGCGGTCTGCCCGGCCTCGGTTTCTGAGGTCCCGAGCACCCGGCGCGCCGGTTCGAACGCGCTGCGGGGATTTATCGTGAGTCGGGCGTCGGACGGTGTGTCCGGCGCCCGATTCGTTGGATGATGGCACCGGAGCCGGCGGCGTGACCACCGGCCCGGGCCGAAGAGAGGCGCGACGTTGTACGAGGGCGTTGTTCAGGACCTGATCGACGAACTGGGCAGGCTGCCCGGCGTCGGGCCCAAGAGCGCGCAGCGGATCGCCTTCCACGTGCTCCAGGCCGACCCGGTGGACGTCCGGCGGCTGGCGCACGCGCTGCTGGAGGTCAAGGAGCGGGTCCGGTTCTGCGTGACCTGCGGGAACGTCGCCGAGGCCGAGCAGTGCCGGGTCTGTCTGGACCCGCGGCGCGACCTCGCGGTGATCTGCGTGGTGGAGGAGCCCAAGGACGTGGTGGCGATCGAGCGCACCCGCGAGTTCCGGGGCCGGTACCACGTGCTGGGCGGAGCGATCAGCCCGATCGAGGGGGTCGGCCCGGAGGACCTGCGGATCCGGGAGCTGATGACCCGGCTCGCGGACGGCACCGTCACCGAGCTGATCCTGGCCACCGACCCCAACCTGGAGGGGGAGGCGACCGCCACCTACCTGGCCCGGCTCTGCAAGCCGATGGGCCTGAAGGTGACCCGGCTGGCCAGCGGCCTGCCGGTCGGTGGGGACTTGGAGTACGCCGACGAGGTCACCCTCGGACGGGCCTTCGAAGGGAGACGACTTCTCGATGTCTGACCAGACCAGCGGCACCCAGATCAGCCACGGCGCGGACGAGCCGGACGACTTCGCGGTGCAGATCGCGGACTCGGTCGAGAGCTTCGTGCTGGCCGTGACCGAGGTCGCCCGCGGCGACGAACCGGGCAGCGCGGTCTCGCTGCTCCTGCTGGAGGTCTCGCAGCTGCTGCTGGCCGGCGGGCGCCTCGGCGCGATCGAGGACGTGCTGCCGGAGGACCGGTTCGAGCCGGACGCCGGGCCGGAGCCGGACGGCATCGAGCTGCGGGAGAAGCTGGCCGAGCTGCTGGCCCCGATCGACGTCTACCACGAGGTCTTCGACCCGTACGGGCCGCCGGAGAAGCCGAACGCGTTCCGGATCTCGGACGACCTGGCGGGCGTGGTCAGCGAGCTGCGGCACGGGCTGACGCACTACCAGGAGGGCCGGATCAGCGAGGCGCTCTGGTGGTGGCAGTTCTCCTACCTGTCGAGCTGGGGCTCGACCTGCAGCGCGGTGCTGCGGGCGCTCCAGTCGCTGATCGCGCACGTCCGGCTGGACAGCCCGATCGGCGCGGTGCCGGACGGTGCGGACACCGACGACGACGGCCTGACGGACGAGCAGTTGGAGCAGCAGGCGGGCGACCTGATGGCCGCCGAGCTCGGTCTGTAGACGATCGGTGACCCGCCCGGGCGGCGAGTGTGACGCACCAGTCATCCGCGCCGTCCGGGCGGGAAAACCGGGGCCGCGCGGGCCCCGTCCCGGCAATTCTCCGGGGCGGACCGGCCGCGCCCGCAGACTCGCCGGTGCGCTCTGACCGGGGAACGAGATCACCGTCTCATCATATGGAAACCGCAGGTGGGGGCCGCCTCGCTCGCTAGACTGGCGCCCGACCGCAGAACCCCCGCTCACCGGGGGTGCGGGGGCCACCACCCCCCGAAAACGACACTAGTCGAGGAGCGCACGTGGGCCTTGTCGTGCAGAAGTACGGCGGCTCATCCGTTGCGGATGCCGAGGGCATCAAGCGCGTCGCCCGCCGGATCGTAGACGCCAAGAAGGCCGGCCATGAGGTCGTCGTCGTGGTGTCCGCCATGGGTGACACGACGGACGAGCTCATCGAACTCGCGGAGCAGGTCTCCCCGATCCCCTCCGGGCGCGAGTTCGACATGCTGCTGACCGCCGGCGAGCGGATCTCGATGGCCCTGCTGGCCATGGCGATCCGGTCCCTGGGCCACGAGGCCCAGTCCTTCACGGGCAGTCAGGCCGGCATCATCACGGACTCCGTGCACAACAAGGCGCGCATCATCGACGTGACGCCGGGCCGGATCCGCAGCGCGCTGGACGAGGGCAACATCGTCATCGTCGCCGGCTTCCAGGGCGTCTCCCAGGCCAGCAAGGACATCACCACGCTCGGCCGCGGCGGCTCGGACACCACCGCGGTGGCGCTGGCCGCCGCGCTGAGCGCCGAGGTCTGCGAGATCTACACCGACGTGGACGGCGTCTTCACCGCCGACCCGCGCGTGGTGAAGAAGGCCCGCAAGATCGACTGGATCGGTTTCGAGGACATGCTGGAGCTGGCCTCGTCCGGCTCCAAGGTGCTCCTTGACCGCTGTGTGGAGTACGCGCGGCGCTACAACATCCCGATTCACGTACGCTCGTCCTTCTCCGGTCTGCCGGGGACCATTGTCAGCAGCACCAACCCGACCAAGCCCGAAGGGGGCGAGATGGAGCAGGCGATCATCTCCGGAGTCGCCCACGACACGTCCGAGGCCAAGGTCACGGTCGTCGGCGTGCCCGACAAGCCGGGCGAGGCCGCCCGGATCTTCCGCGCCATCGCGGATGCCGAGGTCAACATCGACATGGTGGTGCAGAACGTCTCCGCCGCGTCCACCGGCCTCACCGACATCTCCTTCACCTGCCCGAAGACCGAGGGCCAGAAGGCCATCGACGCGCTGGGCCGGGTCAAGGAGGGCATCGGCTTCGAGTCGCTCCGCTACGACGACGCGATCGGCAAGATCTCGCTGGTCGGCGCGGGCATGCGCTCCAACCCCGGCGTCACCGCGACCTTCTTCGAGGCGCTCTCCGAGGCCGGCGTGAACATCGAGCTGATCTCCACCTCGGAGATCCGCATCTCGGTGGTCACCCGTGCCGACGACGTCAACGAGGCCGTCCGCGCCGTGCACAGCGCCTTCGGCCTGGACAGCGACACCGACGAGGCGGTCGTCTACGGCGGCACCGGCCGATGACCTCCGCGGGGAGGAGGCCGAACCTCGCGGTGATCGGCGCCACCGGCGTCGTCGGCGGGGTGCTGCTCGGCCTCCTCTCCGTCCGTCAGGACGTCTGGGGCGAGGTCAGGCTGCTGGCCTCCTCCCGCTCCGCGGGCCGGAAACTGACGGTCCGTGGGGTGGAGACCGAGGTGGGCGAGCTCACCGAGGAGTCCCTGGCCGGCGTCGACGTGGCGGTGTTCGCCGCGCCGGACGCGGTGGCCGCCCGCTGGGCCCCGATCGCCGCCGCCAAGGGCGTCGTGGTGGTCGACGGCTCGCCGGTCTTCCGGCAGGACCCGGACGTCCCGCTGGTGGTTCCCGAGGTGAACGCCCCGTCCGCGCTGATCCGTCCGCGCGGCATCCTGGCCACCCCCGGCTGCGCCACCCTCACCATGATCGGCGCGCTGGCCGCGCTGCACTCCGAGTACGCGCTGCGCGAGCTGGTGGTGGCCTCGTACCAGGCCGCCTCCGACGCCGGCCGGGCCGGGATGGCCACCCTGCGCGGGCAGTTGGGCGAGATCGCCGGCACCGGCGTGGGCGAGCTGACCGGCGACCTGCGGGCCGTGGTCAGCGACCACGGTCCCTTCCCCGCCCCGCTGGCGATGAACGCGGTGCCCTGGGTCGGCGTGCCGGCCGAGGACGGCTGGTCCTCCGAGGAGGTCCGCCTGCGGGACGAGCCCCGCAAGGTGCTCGGCCTGCCCGGCCTCAAGGTCTCCGCCACCTGCGTGCGGATCCCGGTGCTCACCACCCACTCGCTGGCCGTGCACGCGGTCTTCGAACGCGAGGTCACCCGCGAGGCGGCGCAGGAGATCCTGCAGGGGGCGCCCGGCGTGGTGCTCTACGACGATCCGGCGGCGGGTGAGTTCCCCACCCCGAACGACGCGGTCGGCACCGATCCGGTCTGGGCAGGGCGCGTCCGGCGGGCCCTGGACGACCCCAACGCGCTCGACCTCTTCCTCTGCGGCGACAACCTGCGCAAGGGCGCGGCGCTCAACCTGGCGCAGACCGCCGAACTGGTCGCCGCGGAGTTCGCCGCCCTGGGCTGAACCGACCCCGGCCGCGGCGGGCCCGGACCTGCCCCGTGGCCCCGCGGGCGTCCGGAGTTGGGCCGCTCGATCCCGGACGTTCCGTCAGATTCCCTCCCCGGAGCACTGGAGGGCCTCGGTCCGGTACGCGAGAATGGCCCGCAGTCCGGGGCAACCATGGCAGGGGGTCGAGTGTCCAACAGGCGTGGCGAACGTGGTGGGGGCAGTACGCGTGGGCACAGCGCACATCGGGTCGGTGCACGTGGGTCCCGTGCGCCTGGGTACGGTGCGCGTGGCGGCGCGTCCCGTCGATAACCCGGTGGGCACCGCCCCGGAGGCGCTGGGGGCCAGCGTCGACCACCTGACCGAGACCTACCGGGCGCACTACCGCTCCCTGCTCCGGCTGGCCGCCCTGCTGCTGGACGACATCTCCTCCTGCGAGGACGTGGTGCAGGAGGCCTTCATCCGGGTGCACGCCGCCCGCCGCCGGGTCCGCGAGCCCGAGAAGACACTGGCGTACCTACGCCAGACCGTGGTGAACCTCTCCCGTTCCACCCTGCGCCGCAGGATCATGGGTCTGCGCCTGCTGCCCAAGCCGATGCCTGACATGGCCAGTGCAGAAGAAGGCGCCTACGATGCGCTGGAGCGCGACGAGTTGAAGGCCGCGCTCCGGGGGTTGCAACGCCGTCAGCGGGAGGTGCTGGTGCTGCGCTACTACGCGGACCTGACGGAGGCCCAGGTCGCCGACCTGCTGGGGATCTCGATCGGTTCGGTCAAGGCGTACGGCTCGCGCGGGCTGGCCACGCTCCGGGTACGGATGGACCAGGGCGCGGGGACGGACGATGACTGACCACCAACTGCCTTCGGGGGAGGACCAGTTGGAGAACGAACTGCGGAGCCGCCTGCATCAGGCGGTGTCCCGGCTCGAACCCGATGCGGCGGCCCTGCCGCGGCTGCGGCAGGAAGTCCCCAGGCGCCGGGCCCGGCACCGCACGCTCTGGACCACGGCCGCCGCGGCGGTGCTGCTCAGCGCCGCGGCCTGGCCCACCATTCAGGGCGTCCAGGGCCTCGACCTCTCCGGCGGCCCGGTGGAGAGCCCGACCGTCGGCGCCGCGCCCAAGGCGACGGGCGTCCTGCGGCCCAGCCCCAGCGGCACCACCCGCCCGGTGCCGCAGGCGCCGGCGGGCTCCGGCACCCCGAGCGCGGCCACCGGATCGCCGTCCGCCACCACCCCACCGCTGCCGCAGGCCACCGCCGGCGGGCCGGTGGCCGGGATGCCCGGCGGCTCGCCGACACCCACGGCCACGGCCCCGGCCTGCACCGCGGCCGACCTCGGGCGGGCCTCCGTCTCGGTCGGGCGGCCCGACGCGGCCGGGAACGTGTACGGGTGGTTCCGGGTCCAGAACGTCTCCGCGCGGACCTGCCAGCTGACCGGCGGCGGGGCGGTCACCTCCGACCAGGCCCGGATCCGGGTGGCCGTCCACACCGCCGGGGGTCCGGCCACCGCCCTGCCCGCACCCACCGCGAACGGGCCGCTGCTGCTCGCGCCCGCCGCGGCCTACCTGGTCCGCTTCGGCTGGGTCCCGGAGACCGCGTGCCCCGCACCGACCCCGGCACCGGGGCCGACCTCGGCCGGCGTCCCCGAGAAGGGCGAGGCCGCCCAGGCCCGGGCCGCCGTCCCCGCCCCCTCCGGCTCGGGCGCCCCCTCCGAGGCGCCCGGCCCCGAAACCTCGCCCACCCCGACCCCGACCGCCTCGCCCACCCCCGGTCCGGAGACCACCCTGCTGCTCACCCACGTCCCCGACCCGGGCGGCCAGCCCGTCCAGGCCACCGTCCCGAACGCCTGCACCGGCACGGTCTACCGCACCGCCCCCGAACCCGACCCCCAGCCGACCGCCTCGCCGGCTCCGTGAGCCCGGGGGCGCGGGCCCCGGGGCAGCCCGAGCGGACCTGGTGCCGGGGGCCGGTGTAGGGCCGGTTACCGTGGTGCGTGTGTACCGGTTCCTCCTGACTTCGCGCTGGCTCGGCGGCACCGTGGTCGCCCTCCTCGCGATCGTGGTCTGCGTCCTCATGGGCAGTTGGCAGCTCAGCCGCTTCGAGGACCAGGTCGACCGGCACCAGGACGCCGAACGCACCGCCACCGCCGGCTCGACCGGCCCGGCCGTGCCGCTCGCCGAGCTGCTGACCGGCCCGGGCGCGAAGGTGACCACGGACACCGTCGGCCGCTCCGTGACCGTCTCCGGCCGGTACGACCGAGAGCACCAACTGCTGGTCCCCAACCGGACGGTGGACGGCCGCCAGGGCCACTACGTGCTCACCCCGCTCTGCCCGGAGACCGGCGCCGCCCCCTGTGTCCCGGTGGTCCGCGGCTGGGCCCCCGGCAGCCCCTCGGCGGACGCCCGGGCCGTACCGGACGTGCCGGACGGCACGGTGACGGTGGCCGGCCGCCTCCAGGCTCCGGAGAACAGCGGCAGCGACGGCGCCGTGACGGGCGGTCTGCCCGCCGGCCAGCTGGGCACCATCAGCCCGGCCGCGCTGGTCAACGTGCTGCCGTACCCGACCACCGACGGCTGGCTGGCCGCCGACGCCGTGCCGGACGGCTTCACCGCCGTGCCGACGGTGCAGCCGCAGGGCGGCAACGGCCTGAGCCTGCGCGCCTTCCAGAACCTGGGCTACACCCTGGAGTGGTTCGTCTTCGGCGGCTTCGTGGTCTTCATGTGGTTCCGGCTGGCCCGCCGCGAGGCGGAGCGGGCCAGGGACCGGGCCCTCGGGCTGGACCCGGTCCTGGACTGACCCCCCGTCAGTCGCGCCCCGTCAGTCGCGCTCCGTCAGCTCCGGGCGGTGCGCCCGTCCCGCGGGGTCACCGTGCCGCCCGGGAGGTCACTGCGACCGCCCCAGGTGCCGCAGTGCGAAGCCGATCTCCAGCCGCAGCTGCTTGATCCGCTCCTCGACCACCAGCGACCCGTGCCCGGCGTCGTAGCGGTAGACCTCGTGCTCCTTGCCGAGCTCCTCCAGCCGCGCCACGTAGTTGTCGATCTGCCGGATCGGGCAGCGCGGGTCGTTCAACCCGGCGCTGATGTAGACCGGGGCCTTCAGCCGCTCGACGTAGGTGATCGGCGAGGAGGCCCGGTACCGCTCGGGCACCTCCTCCGGCGAGCCGCCGAAGAGCGTGCGGTCCAGCGACTTGAGCGCCTCCATCTCGTCCTCGTACGAGGCGAGGTAGTCGGCCACCGGTACGGCGGCCAGGCCGAGCGACCAGCTCTCCGGCTGGGTGCCGAGGCCGAGCAGGGTGAGGTAGCCGCCCCAGGAGCCGCCGGAGAGCACCAGCTGCGCCGGGTCGGCCAGGCCGGAGGAGACCGCCCAGTCGCGGACGGCGCCGATGTCCTCCAGCTCGATCAGGCCGATCCGCTCCTGGAGGGCGTCGGTCCAGGCCTGCCCGTAGCCGGTCGAGCCGCGGTAGTTGACCCGGACGACGGCGAAGCCGTGGTCCAGCCAGGCGGCCGGGCCGGCCGCGAAGGAGTCGCTGTCGTGGTGAGTCGGGCCGCCGTGCACCTCGAAGACGGTGGGGAACGGCCCCGCCCCGTCCGGCCGCTGGACCAGCGCGTGCACCCGGCCGCCGGGGCCCTCGACCCAGACGTCCTGCACCGCCACCGAGCCCGGTGGCACCGGGCCGGGCGCCCGCAGCACCACGTGCCCGGCGGTGGAGCGGACCGCGGCCGGCTCGGCGGCGGAGGACCAGAGGAACTCCACCGTGCCGTCCGGACGGGCGGTCGCGCCCGAGACGGTGCCGCGCGGGGTGGTCAGCCTGGTCAGCTCACCGCTCGTCAGCTCGTAGGAGAAGAGCTCGCTGCGGGCCTCGTACTCGTGCTCCACCAGCAGGGCGGCGGCCCCGGGGCGCCACTGCGCGGAGAGGTCGCCGGGGAACTCCCGGCCCTGCTCGTCGCGGAGCACCAGCTCGGTCTCGGTGCCGGTCGCCACGTCCCAGATCATCGGCTCCCAGCGGCCCCGGCGCTGGTGCGCGACCAGCAGCCGGGTGTCGCCCTCGGCCGGGGCGAAGCCCAGGCAGGCCAGCCCGCGCGGGTCCTGACGGCCGGTCACCTCGTCCAGCTCGGCCACCGCGGCGCCGTCGGAGAGGCGGAGCACCCGGATCGCGGAGTGCATCGCGTCGCCGTGCTCGGTGTGGTCGACGGCGAGCAGGGAGGAGTCGTGGCTCAGGTCGCCGATCCCGCCGTACTCCTGGTGGTGGTAGACCGTCTCGAGGTCGGCCGAACCCGGGCGGCGCAGGTGGATGGTGGTGCCCTCGTCGTCCTCCGAGGTGCCGACCAGCACGGTGCCGTCCCGGCCCAGCGCCAGGCCCGCGCCGTACGCGGCCTCGATGCCGGGGACGGCGAGCTCGTCCGGGCCGCCCGCGAAGGGCTGGCGCCGCCAGACGCCCAGTTCGTCGCCGTCGGTGTCGTCGAACCACCAGATCCATTCGCCGTCCGGGCTGAGCTCGGCGTCGGTGGTGCCGTTGGGGCGGTCGGTCACCCGGCGGTGGGTGTCGGCGGTGCGGTCCCAGGCGTAGACCTCGTAGGTGCCGGTGGAGTTCGACACGTACAGCG
The DNA here is from genome assembly GCF_053602875.1 of Kitasatospora sp. NPDC004289. NCBI lineage: Bacteria > Bacillati > Actinomycetota > Actinomycetes > Kitasatosporales > Streptomycetaceae > Kitasatospora > Kitasatospora sp. NPDC004289. The sequence continues at coordinate 285,877 of NZ_JBSGEL010000001.1, forward strand.
CCCGGTCGGGTGCCTCCTCGGCCCAGTCCGGCAGGGAGACCCGCGCTGCTCGGAACCGCTGCTCCCACGCCGGTACGGCACTCGTCTCGTCAGTCATCTTCCCAGGGTGTCACGCCCGGGGGGTGCTCCAGCAGGGGTTGGCCGACCTGACCGGCCGTCAGCGGCGCGAGTCCCGTTCCGGCCGTCAGCGGCGCCGGCCCCGTTCCGGCCGTGGCTCCGTTCCGGGCTCCGTTCCGGGCTCCGTTCCGGCCTCCGGCCCGGGGCGGTTCCCGCTCCGTTCGGGGGCTCAGTCCAGGGTGGTCTCCACGACGCGGATGCGGTCGCGCCAGACGGTGACGTCGGTGGCGCCCCGGCCGCCGCCGAAGGACTCGGCCAGGGCGCGGTCGAAGGCGCCGGACTCCAGGGCGTCGGCCAGCCGTTTGGCGCGGCCGAACCGCTCCTCGTCCGGCCCCTGGTACGGCAGCCGGCGCCACCGCAGCGAGGTGGCGCCGGGCCCGTAGCGGTGGCCGCCGAGGCTGGGGTGGGGGAGGTCGAGGGAGAGCGCGTAGAGATCCTGTTCGGCGTGGTCGGTGGTGGTGCGGAACCACGGCGGCCCGATCCGCAGCCCGGCGGTCCGCCCGTGCTCGTCCGGCACCGGACCGGACTGCGACCAGCCGAACGCCGCGATCACCGGGTCCCGCTGCACCGCTTCGAACAGCGGCCGCAGCGCCGAGAGCGGCCGTTGGGGCACCCGGGTGGCGACGGGGCGGCGGCTGCGGTGGATCGGGACTCCGAAGAACTGGGTCGGCGTGGACACGGTGCCTCCTGCTGCTGCTCTGTGCTGCTGGGCTCTCTGCCGCTGGGCTCGCTGTACTGAGGGGGTCGCGGTACCGCTGGGCTGCGGACAGGACCTTACCTAGATGCGTTCGCGAACGCGAACACGTATTCGAATTATTTCGAACGGCGCCGCCCGGAGCGAAACGGGCTGGTGGGAGGGGTGGGGGAAGTGGCAGCATCGGCCGGTTGGCGCTGTTAGCCTCGGTCGCGAACGCGGCTGTTCGCGCGCCGACCGACCGGGGGCGACGGTCCGGGTCGATGTCCGCGCCCCAGAGCGGGGCCGGTGGCCGCGAGGGAGAGAGCACGAGATGCCTGGGACGACGGCCGGCGGCGCCGACGATGCGCTCTCGGTGCTGGTCCGCGAGGCGCTCGACCGCCCGGGGATGACCTTCCGCCGGCTCACCGAGGCCACCGTCGACCCGGCCACCGGCTACCGCCCCGGCACCACCTGGCTGCACAAACTGGTGCGCAACGAGGTGGTCCGCGCCCCCGAGCCCCAGGTCCTGCGCGCCCTCGCCACCGGCCTCGGCCTGCCGCTGGCCCGGGTCCAGCGCGCCGCCGCCGCCCAGTACCTCGACTACGTCACCACCGAGCTCACCGGCCTGCCCGCCGACGCCCGCGCCATCGTGGCCCACCTCGTCGAGCTCGACCCCGCCGACCTGCCCAAGGTCCGCGCGGTGGTGGAGGACTTCGTGGCCCGCCGTTCGAACCCGGAAGGCCCCGCCGGAGGCTGATCCGGGCGGATCTCCGGTGCTGTCCCCGCCCTCGCCGCGGCCCCGTCTGTCAGACCCGTGCGGTATTGCGGTTCCGCGCGCTTCTCGCCAGCCCCCATAATCGGGTGTACGTTCGATTCCATCTCGGTCGAACGCGTCCACCGCCACCGGGAAGGGGGTCAGATGAACAGGGTCAGCTGGTACCACGCCGAGCTCGACGACGGCGCTCCCCTCGTCCTGCTCACCTTCCCCGACGAGTCCGTCCTCATCGGCGATCCGCGCACCCTGCCCCCCAACCTCCTCCCCGCCCTCGCTGCCACCCTCGCCACCGGCCCCCTCGTCCCGGCCCGCCTGCACGCCCTGCTGGCCGACGCGCTCCGGGGCGAGGGTCCCGCGGCCGAGGGGTCGATGTCCCTCCCCGCGGGCGAGCTCCGCTGAGCGGCCGGCTCCGCCGGTCGGCTCGGGTGGTCGGCTCCGCCGGTCGGTCGGCTCGGGTGACGTCGGGTCAGTTCCCGGGGATCTCCGCATGGGCGCGGGCGAGCAGCAGGTAGCCCTCGCCGTTGGCCTTGATGCCGGCCTTCTCCTCCTCCGTCAGCGCGCGCTTCACCTTGGCGGGCACCCCGGCCACCAGCGAGCCGGGCGGTACCTGCATGCCCTGCGGCACCACGGCCCCGGCGGCGATCAGCGAACCGGTGCCGATGCGGGCCCCGTTGAGGACGGTGGAGTTCATCCCGACCAGGACGTCGTCCTCCACCACGCAGCCGTGCAGCACCGCGTTGTGGCCGACCGAGATCCGCGCCCCGAGCACCGCCGGGAAGCCCGGATCGGCGTGCACCGTGCAGTTGTCCTGGATGTTGGTGTCGGGGCCGACGGTGATGGTCTCCGCGTCCCCGCGCAGCACCGCCCCGTACCAGACGCTCGCCCCGGCCCCCACCGTCACGGCGCCGACCACCACCGCGTTCGGCGCCACGTACGCCCCCGGGTCCACCTGCGGTTCGAGCCCGCCGACCCCGGTGATCAGTGCCTCCGCCATGCCCGTACCCCTCTTCCTCTTCTTCTCGCGCTCGTCCTTGCCCCGCCGCGGCCCGCCCCGCCCCGGCCCTGAGTCCGGCGCCTCGGCGGGTGCCGGCGCCAGCCTAGGCCCGCCGCCTAACTCCCGGCCCGGTAGGCCCGGAGGAAGGCGGCGACACCGCCGGTGACCAGGCGGTCGATCCGCTCGGGCGGCAGGGGCAGGACGCCGTAGTGGGAGAGGTGGACGATCGGCTGCGAGCCGAGCGCCATGAAGTGGGTGGCGGCCAACTCCGGGTCGCCGTGCAGGTCGAGCAGGCCCGCCGAGGCCAGCCCGCCGAGGGCCTCGGCCAGTGCGCGGGCGACCGGCGCCGGTCCGGCCTCCTGCCAGGTGGCCAGCACCTCCGCCGGCACGTGGCCGGCCTCGGCGTGGATGTGCCGCACCAGGGCGAAGTGGTCCGGGTAGGCGGCCATCAGCTCGACGAAGGCCCGGGCCACGGCCGTCAGGTCGCGCTCCAGGTCCTCGGGGTGGGGCGGCCTTGCAGGGTCCAACATCGCTGCCAGGAGCCCCAGTTGGGCGTCCTTGACCTGGCCCGCGGTCCACCGGATGACGGCCTCGAAGAGCTGGGCCTTGCCGCCGGGGAAGTGGTTGTAGAGCGTCCGGGTGGAGACCGCTGCGGCGGCCGCGAGCGTGTCCACCGAGGCCCGCGCGTAGCCCTCGCGGCCGAACACGCCGCAGGCCGCGCTCGCCATCGCCATCTGCTTCTCCAGCCGGCGCGGCGGCACCGTCTCCCGTGCCTGCGCCACCCAGGCGTCGTTGCTGCTGCCCGTCATGCCCGTCATGCCCGTCCCTCCTCCTGCCTCTCCTACCGCCGACCTAGGTACAACGACCGTTATCGTTGTGACAACGCTCGTTGTACTTTACTCGACGTCGGGCCGCACCGGGCGGTCCGTCAGGGAGGGGAACACCCATGTCCGTCAACGCCGTTCACCCGTCGGCCGCCGTCACTTCCCCCGCGGAGCTGCCGCTGCGCGTCGCCGTGATCGTGGCCAGCGTCCGCGAGGGCCGCCACGGGCCCGCCGTCGCCGACTGGTTCCTGGGCGTGGCCGCGCGTCAGGGCGGCGCGGTGTACGACGTGATCGACCTCGCCGAGGTCGACCTCCCCCTGGCGATGCCGAAGTGGGGGAGCGAGCCGTCCGCCGAGGTCGCCGCCGCGCTGGCCGACGTCACGCCCCGCCTGACCGCCGCCGACGCCTTCGTGATCGTCACGCCCGAGTACAACCACAGCTTCCCAGCCGCCCTGAAGAACCTGCTCGACTGGCACATGGGCCCCTGGCACGCCAAGCCGGTCGGCTTCGTCTCCTACGGCGGCCTCGGCGGCGGACTGCGCGCCGTCGAACAACTCCGGCTGGTCTTCGCCGAGTTGCACGCCACCACGGTCCGCGACACGGTCAGCCTGCACGGCCCCTGGTCCGGTCTCGGCCCCGACGGCGCCCCGCGCGACCCTGCCGTCGCCGAGGGAGCGGCCAAGGGCATGCTCGGCCAACTGGCCTGGTGGGGGCGCGCCTTGCGGGCCGCCCGGGCCGCCCACCCATACCAGGGCTGAGGCGCCGCCGTGTCCACCGCACGCACCACCCCCGCCTCTCCTCCCTCCGCTCCCGCCTCCTCCCCTCCCTCCTCCTCGGTGCTCAACCGCACCCTCCTGGTGGTCATCACCGGCTCGGTGATGTCGGTGCTCGACATCACCATCGTCAACGTCGCCCTGCGCAGCCTCACCACCGCATTCGCCGCCCCGCTGGAGACCGTCCAGTGGACCGCCACCGCCTACACCCTGGCGCTCGCCGCCGTCGTTCCCACCGCCGCCTGGGCGATGGGCCGGATCGGCGCCAAGCGCAGCTACCTGACCGCCCTCGCCCTCTTCACCCTCGGCTCGCTGCTCGCCGCCTGCGCCTGGAGCGCGGGCAGCCTGATCGCCTTCCGCGCCGTCCAGGGCCTCGGCGGAGGTCTGCTGATGCCGGTCGGCATGACGATGGTGATGCGGGCCGCCGACCGCAACCGGCTCGGCCGGGCCATGGCCCTCTCCGGGTTGCCCGTCCTGATCGGCCCGGTGCTCGGCCCGGTCCTCGGCGGCTGGCTGCTGGACGTCGCGGACTGGCGCTGGATCTTCCTGGTCAACCTGCCGGTCGGCGCCCTGGCACTGACCCTCGCCGCCCTCCTCCTCCGCCCCGACGCACCCGCCTCCGCCGCTTCCTCGGACGTCGCGCCCCGCCTCGACCTCCCCGGCCTGCTCACCCTCCCGCCCGGCCTGGCCCTCCTCCTCTACGGCCTCACCCTCGGCGGCGAACGCGGCGACCTCACCACCCCCGGCGCCGCCCTCCCGGCCCTCGCCGGAGCCGTCCTGATCGCCGCCTTCGTCCGCCACGCCCTGACCGCCCGTCAGCCCCTCCTCGACCTCCGGCTGCTCCGCGACCGCACCTTCACGGTGTCCGTCATCACCCTGGCCCTCTTCGTCAGCGGCTACTTCGGCTCGATGCTGCTCGGCCCGGTCTACTGGCAGCAGGTCCGCGGCCTCTCCACCACCACCGCTGGCCTGCTCGGCGCCCCCGTCGGCCTCACCGTCGGCCTCGCCATGCAGCTCGCCGCCCGCCGGATCGACCGCACCCCACCCCGCCGCCTGATCCCGGCCGGCGTCGCCCTCGGCGCCCTCGGCATGGCCCTGACCGCCGCCCAGATCGCCGACCCCACCGTCCCCGCCTGGCGGCTGGTCGCCTCCGCCATGCTCATGGGTGCCGGAGCCGGCACCGTCCTGATGCCCACCATGACCACCGCCACCAGGGCCCTCCCCACGGACCGCCTCGCCGCCGCCGGCACCGCCCTCAGCATCAACTCCCAACTCTGGGCCGCCTCCGGCACCGCCCTGATCTCCACCCTCCTCACCACCACCGGCTTCCCCACCGCCTACACCGCCGCCGCCCTCCTCCTCACCCTCGCCCTCCTCCCCGCCCTCCTCCTCCCGGCCCACCGCCCGCCGGAGGGCTGACGGGTCGGCGCACCGCCACCAAAACCCCGTATGTCACACCGGTCCCACACGATTACAGTGACCATTGACGAGATTCGTCCGTATCCCGACGGCCGCCGTGCCGGCGGGATACGCGCGTGCTCAGGGGTCGTCGCACCGACGCCCCGGACAGATCGACCACGGGGGAAAGCACCCATGCGCCACCGCCTGCTCCGCAGCGCGTTCATATCCCTGCTCGCCGCCTCCGCCCTGGCCGGCACGGCACCGATCGCGGCGCACGCCGCCCCGGGCACGCCGGGCGCCCCGGGCACTCCCGGCGCTCCGGCCGCTGCGGGCAAGTCCGGCCCCGCCGACGCGCGGGCCGCCGCGGCCTCCGGCGCCGCAGCCGCCGCAGCCGCCGCGGCAGCTGCGGAGAAGGCCTCCGCCGCGCCCGCCGCCAGGTCGTTCGCCGCCGCCCCGGCCGCAGTCGACCCGGCAGCCTGTGACCTTGCCTACTCCGACCGGCAGACCGTCATCAACATCGGCGAGAAGCTCACCTCGGGCCAGAAGATCACCAGCCCCAGCGGCTCCACCGAGCTGGTCATGCAGCCCGACGGCAACCTGGTGACCTACGCCCTCGGCAACCCCGGCGGCCCGCGCCTCCCGCTCTGGAGCACCGGCACCTACAACAACCCCGGCGCCTACGTCACCATGCAGCAGGACGGCAACTTCGTCGTCTACCGCGCGGGCGGCGGCCCCGAGTCCGGCGGCGCCCTCTGGAGCTCCAACTCCTACGGCACCAAGACCGACCGCACGCCCAAGGCCTACCTGCGCTGGGACGGCGCCCTCATGGTCCTGGGGCGCAAGAACTACAACTGGCAGACCGACTTCTGGAACGGCACCCGCGAGCGCGGCACGCGCCTGTGCGCGGTCCAGGGCGACAACTCCTACAACTACTGGTTCGACGGTGACTGGGCCCAGACCGCCACGGTGTGGATGATCGTGCAGGCCGACCACAACGTCGTCATCTACCGCAAGAGCGACGGCAAGGCCATCTGGTCCAGCGGCACGTACAACGTCCCGTACCCGATCATCGAGCTGGTGATGCAGGCCGACGGCAACCTCCTGCTGCGCGACTGGATGCACCCCGCACAGGTCACCTGGGCGGCCGGCACCTACAACAACCCCGGCGCCTACGCCCTCCTCCAGGACGACGGCAACTTCGTCATCTACAAGTCCGACGGCGGCCCCGGCAAGGGCGGCGCGCTCTGGTCCACCGACACCTGGAACAAGGTCTGACCCCCTGACCCGCTCCTGACGAACGGTCACCCAACAGCAGGGGCCCTGCCCGACACCCCAGGCAGGGCCCCTCCGCACACCCACCCGCCACGACCCGCCCGCCCCACCGGCACCTGACCAACCGTCACACGGCCACGCCCCCAGGCCAGCCACGTACGCCCCCGCCGGACCCCACCCGAGGCCCGGCCACCAAAAACGACAGAGGCCCTGCCGGATTTCTCCGGCAGGGCCTCTGCACTGGGTCGGGGTGGCGGGATTTGAACCCACGGCCTCTTCGTCCCGAAGCAACCCGAGGAGCACCACCACCTGCGAGCGAACCATCGCTGACCTGCACACATGATCCCCGAACGTCCGTGGTCGTTCGCCAGGGTGCGAGGTTGTTGTAGCTCAGTTAGACACTCAGTGAGCAGCCTGCTGAACCCGGAGGTCAGCTGGAGCTCGCGCTTCGACCTAGTAGTCGAAGGGGTTGGGGCAGCCTAGAAGCCGGAGCCTGGTCTGGGTTGGAAGGAACTTGCAGGTTTCCATGTAGAGGTCAGATAGGTTCTTCTCTGACAGCTCTTCGTAGAGAATCCCGTAGAGCTCCAAGAGGAGTTCGACATCTCCGACCGCGTAGGCCACTTGGCGACTGGTCAGCGCATCGGCGGTCCAGTCGGTAAATCGGACGGACTTGTCTAGCTCAACGCCGAAATGGCGTCGCATCAGGTACTTGAGAGAGTGGTTCCCTGGCGCTACGCGAGGTTCGACGATCTTGGCTGCAATCTTGGTGCACCGAATATTGCTCGGCTCCACCTTCCATGCGTATGCCATAAATGAAAGGTCGAATGGCGCGTGGTGGAAGACCTTCACCACTGAGGCGTCTGCCAGGAGCCTGGCCAAAAGGGCCGGGGACCGGCCGGCGAGATCCTTCACCACGAAGGTGCCTACGCTCGGCGCGTGTAGCTGACACGTGCCGATCTCTGATGTCTCTGGGTCGAGCCCGTTGGTTTCGATGTCCCATGCGACGCAACCGGCCCCCAGCAGGCCCTCGAACGCGACCTGAGACAGGTCTCCCGAGAGAATCTGGACAGGCCCTACCCTGCCGGGCTCAGGGGTAGAGTTTCGTGCTTGCATTCAAAACCCCCTCTAGGTCGTCTTCGAAGAAGTCGAACAGCGAACCGCCCTTGTGGCAGGTGAACGCTGGGACTGTGCCGCTTCGGCTGTCCTTGTGGTGGTAGAGAGTGACAACGAAGTGATCGTCCACCCGATAGGCAGTGAAGGCTCGAAGCACAGTGGACGTGTAGATCTCCACTCGGCCTGTGCCGGCGTATGCGTCTAGAGCCTTGTACCCGTCGATGGCCTCGTTAAGCTTCGCGCGGACCTGTGCTGCACTCATGTGGAAGCGATTGGCCAGCAGCTTGACGCAGGTGTTGTCTGTGGGGTCTGGGAGGCAGACGCGGATCTTGGCGCCCGTGCGCCCGGCCATCGCCGTCAGCTTCGCCTGGTGCGTGTTTCTCCAAGTGGCCGCCCAAGCCGCAAAGATATCGAGATGCTTCGCTGACTTTAGATGGTCATCCCAGTCGATCGCCTTGGTGTAATCGGTCCCAATGAATTCAAGGCCAGCTGAAACGATGTCGTTCTTCAGGCGCAGGATCTCAAGGGTCTCGTTGAGAAACGAACGCCTTCCCATGAATTCCCAGATCAAGGCGAGGGCTACGCCAGCGATCACCAGCCCGGCTAGCTGGTTCAGGAAGGCGGCGATGCCGGGATGGGCTGCAACGTCCTTCAGCCCTGCTACATAGAGAAGGGCGAGTCCAGCCACGAGCACTCCACCTGCAATGCCCAGGTATGTCAGTGTGTTGACTCGACGGTATGGACTAGCGGCAGCCACAGTTCCTCCCCACTGTCTGAGCCGACGTTATGCTCCCGCTCTGACAGCCGGGCCGTTCGGCACTGGTCGCTAGAGCCTAGCGGCGCGCAACCCCTAAGTCCTATCGCCTGGTTGAGCCTTGATCACGTGGGTGGTGGAGCGGTTTTGGCCGGTGTCCTGTCGGGGTTGGGTCCGAGCATGATCGGGGGGCCGTAAGCTGACCCGCGAATCGGGCAGGCTCCTCGCCTGCCCGCAATCTGGCCGAGTGGCCCCCCGGTCTTGCTCGGTGCGGGCCCCGGGCTCGACAGGTGGGTAAAACCGCGGAGCCGCCCGCCCCCAGCCACGGCGGGGTTGGCCCACCTCGGATCGTCCGTCGCCTGGCGCGGCCGGCCGCCGCCGAAGCGGGGCGAAGACAGGAGCGGCGGCGAGCGGCTGGGGCCGCGCGCGGCGCGCTTGCGCGCCCTTGAACCCGTAAAGAAAGTTTTTACTCACTCACCTACCAGGGCCAACGTCTTCCCGTCGTGGGCGCGGACGTGCGGCGCCTCGTCCTGGAGCGCGTCAGTGATCCTGATCGCGTAGACCTCGCCCATGGTGGCCGTGACCTCGTCAGGGGTGAGCCAGGAGACGGCCGTCGACTCGTCGGACAGCTGCTCGTGCCCGCCCTCGGGGGTGCAGCGGAAGACCAGCGCGACGACGCCCCGGACCATGTTCTTGTACACGCCGGTGAGGCGGTCCACCTGGACGTTGATGCCTGTCTCCTCGAAGACCTCGCGGCGGACGCCGTCCTCCAGGGTCTCGCCCAGTTCGAGCACGCCGCCCGGGGGCTCCCAGGTGCCGTTGTCGGCTCGGCGGATAGCCAGGACCCGCCCGTCTTCGCGCACCACGACGCCGGCCACGGACACAGAGTGGAGGGGCGTCGACGGTTGAAGATGTTGATGCGGGGGGTTGATACTCATGTACAGGAGAATAGGAGTCTGAGAAGGACTATGGCGAGCGGTGAAGCGGCCTCGACGGCCAAGGCGAAGTACCAGCAGATCGCGGATGACCTTGCCGCGCAGATCCGTTCGGGGGTCCTGGCTCCTGGAGCGGCGGTTCCGAGCGAGTCAGAGTTGATGGAGCGTTACGGCGTGGCGTCCGGCACCGTCCGGAAGGCAGTCGCGGAGCTGAGGACGACTCAGCTGATCGAGACCCACCACGGCCGCGGCTCCTTCGTCCGCTCCCGTCCCCCGGTGCAGCGCAAGTCCTCGGACCGATTCCGCCGCGCCCATCGGCTCGCGGGCAAGGCTGCGTACCTGGCTGAGGCTGAGCAGTCCGGCGGTGTTCCCTCCGTGAACGTGCTCTTCGTGGGCCCGACTCCGGCCCCGCCCGAGATCGCTGAGCGGCTCGAAGTTCCGGCCGGCGCCCAGGTGTTGGCCCGCAAGCGGCGGTACTTCCGTGACGGGACTCCCACGGAGGAGGCGACCTCCTACCTGCCGTGGGACGTGGTGAAGGACATCCCGGAGATGTTCGCCGAGAACCCCGGCGGAGGTGGGATCTACGCCCGGCTCGAAGAGCACGGCTACGGCCTGGCGGAGTTCACCGAGACGGTGCGGGCCCGGCTCGCCAGCAAGGCGGAGTCGTCCTCCCTCGCGCTGAGCCCGGGGTCGCCGGTGATCCATCTCGTCCGCAACGCCACGACTTCGGCCGGCCGCGTGGTCGAGGTCTGCGACACGGTGATGGCCGCTGACCAGTTCGTTCTCGACTACCGGTTCGCCGCGAAGGACTGACGGAACCTCAACTTCCGCAACCCACTGCCGGATTCTTCCCGCAGTGGGTTGACTCATATACAGGAGTCGGGCACTCTTCTATCACTCGCTCATGTACATGAGTGCATGAGCTTCCCTCTTCTAGGGGAGAAGATCGGCCATGGCCACCTTCAAGATCGACACTTCGACCGCCTTCGTCTTCGTGGTCGTCCCGCCCGCGCCCAAGCTGGTGAGCAAGCAGACCGGTGAGGTCGCCATCGACCGTGAGACCGGGGCTCGGATGCTGACCGTCGGCCTGACCATCGCGGATGAGGGGGAGGCGAACCTCTACACCGTCGTGGTGCCGGAGACCGGCGTGTCCGAGGGGCTGGGCATCGGGATGCCGGTCACGCTGATCGGGCTGCGGGCGCGATCCTGGGAGAACGAGTTCAACGGCCAGAAGCGGCACGGGATTTCGTTCCGCGCGGCGGCCATCACGTCCCTCGTCCCGGCCGCTGTGAACGGCTGACGGCGATGTCGGATCTGCTGACGCTCGCTGAGGTCGGTGCCCCGGCCGCCGCTCTGCTCGGTGGTGCGGCGTACGCCCGGGCCAAGGCGCCGGCCGCGTACTGGACCACGGTCGGACTCCCGGCCACTGCGGCTCGGTTCACCGCGACCTACGGCAGCACCATGGACGCCTGCGGCCTGACGGTGGAGCCCTCCCGGCTCCGGGTTTTCCTCCTGCGGGCGACCACCCGCCGGGAGATCCGGCCGGTGCCGCCGAAGATCCGCAGGGTGCGGCCGACCATGACCGGACTGCGCGTCCGGCTCCGGCTCGCCCCGGGGCAGGAGCCCGCCGACGTGGTGGCCTCGGCCGAACGCCTGCGGCACGCCTGGGGAGTCCACTCCGTCAACGTGGTCGTGCTCGGCCCCGGCCTGGTCGAGTTGCGGATGACCGGCTACGACGTGCTCCGCAAGGTGCGGATGCCGCGCCGCCTAGCGGCCGGTGAGCTGCTGGTGCCGGTGGCGCTGCGGGGTGACGGGACGGCCTTCGTCCGGGACTACCGGGCGGTGCCCCACTGCCTCACCCTCGGCGCGACGCTCTCCGGCAAGTCGGTGTACCTGCGCAACCTGATCGCCGAACTCGCCAAGCGGAACGTCGCGTTGGTCGGGATCGACTGCAAGCGCGGGGTCGAGCACGCCCCGTTCGCCCCTCGGCTGTCCGCACTGGCCACCGACCCGGACGAAGCACGCTCGGTGCTCGACGCCCTGGTGGACGAGATGGAGCAGCGGTACGAGCTCATCCGCCGATACCAGGGGATCCCCGGCAGCGTGGCCGACGGCGAGATCACCTCGGACGTGTGGGGGCTGCCCGCCGAGCTGCGGCCGGTGCCGATCGTCCTGCTCGTGGACGAGGTGGCCGAGCTGTTCCTCGTCGCCACCCGCAAGGAGGAGGAACGCCGGGACCACATGGTCACCCAGCTGATCCGGCTCGCCCAACTCGGCCGTGCGGCGGGGGTGTTCCTGGAGGTCTGCGGCCAGCGTTTCGGCTCTGAGCTGGGCAAGGGTGCCACGATGCTCCGTGCCCAGCTCACCGGCCGGGTGGTCCACCGCGTGAACGACAAGCCGACCGCCGAGATGGGCCTCGGCGACATCTCGCCGGAAGCCGCCTTCGCCGCGACCCAGATCGCCCCGGAGACCCCCGGCGTCGCGGTCGCGGGTGACTCCTCCGGAGGCTGGTCCCGCATCCGGGCCCCGTACCTGTCCATCGCGGATGCGGCCCGCATCTGCCGGGAGAACGCGCACCTCGCCCCGGACCTGCCCATCCTCGCCGCGTTCCGCCCGGCCCGCCCGGTGGTGCCCGCCCAGGGCCACGGCCCGTCGCTGGCGAAGCCGCGGCTGCTGACCGACTGACCCATTCACCGCATCGGCCGGCGCGACCGCATCGCGCCAAGCCCCTACCCCGTCACGCCCTCGACCAGGGCGCCGTTCACGGAAGGAGGTCCACCGATGCGCCTGCCCCGACCGGACCCCGTCCTCGTCCAAGCCGCCATCGCCGGGGCCCTCTCCTTCGCCCACCTGCACGATCTGGCCGAAGCTGCAGGGCAGTTGGGCTGGAAGGCATGGGCCTACCCGATCTCGGTGGACCTGCTGCTGGTCGCCGCCTGGCACCGCATGCGGACCCTGCGCGCTTCCGGTGCCACTGCCCGCGCGGCCTGGACCTGGTTCCTGATCGCGCTGGCGGCCTCCCTCGGCGCCAACGTCGCCACCGCCGGACTGCTCGACCTGGGCAACGTCCCGGCCTGGCTCCGTATCCTCGTCGCCGGTTGGCCCGCACTGGCCTTCTTCGGCGGCACCCTGCTCGCCCACTCCCGGCCGGCACCGCACGATACTCCCGCCGAGCCCGAATCGGCCTGGGGCGTCGACGCCGATGAGGCTCAACTCCCGCTCTACGAAGCCGAGTCAGAGCAGATCGGGGAGCACCACCAGGTGCCGGAAGCCGTTTCCGCCCCTGAGCCGGTGCCCGCCCTGCCGGCCGCCGCTCCGGCGCCGATCGCCGTACCGGCCGCGCTGATCGACCACGCCCGCAAGGTCGTCGACGACCACCGCGCCCGCACCGGCACCCCGATGGACACCGACACCCTGCGCATCCGCCTCGGCGTCCCGCCCCAGCTCGCCGCCGCCATCGCCGCCCAACTCACCTGACGGAGGTACCCCCATGGTCCGGCCCATCCGCCCGCGCAACGTGATCCGCATCGGCCCCGTGCAGGTCGCCACCTACTACGACGGCCGGGGTCGCGAGAGGCACACCGCGGTGTGCACCGCCCCGCGCTGCGGCTTCTCCGCCGACTACGACTCGCGTGCCGCCGCCGAGATCGCCGCCCGAACCCACCGCTGCTCCATCCGCTGACAGGAGACCCGCCATGAACGTCACCCTGCCCCTGGTCCTCGTCCTCGGCGCCGCCACCTGGGCCGCCGTGAAGATGCTCGGCCTGCGCCTGTGGGTCGTCGTCCTGATCGCCCTCTTCGGCTTCTACGTCGCCGACACCTTCGTGGCCCCGCTCATCGACCAGACCACCCGCACCGGCGTCAGCGCCGTCACGCCCAAGTAGAACCGGAGGAACCGCGATGCCCGCCACCCTGCTCCTCCCGCAGACGCTCGGCCTCGGCCCGGACGGCGCGCTCCTGGTCGCCGAGATCGAGGCGTACCTCGCCTCCCTGCCGCAGAACGCCCGCGTGGCCGTCCCGCTGATCTGCACGTACGGCAGCACCGTGCAGTCCTGGAACGCGGGCTTCCCGGCACCCCGGCCCACCCTGCTGGACCGGATCGCCCACCGCCCGGCCCGCCCGGTCCCGGTCACCATCGCGGACCACCTGCGGCTGACCTCCCGCTACATCCAGCACGCGGGCTGGCTGCAGGGCGCCCTGTGGGACGACGCCGGCCGGGTCTGCCTCCTCGGCGCCCAGGCCGCCGTCCTCGCCCACGGCTACGGCACCCCCGCCACCGTCGGCCGGGCCCGCAACCAGGTGATGCAGCTCCTCCACGCCACGGGGCGGCCCGTCAGCTCCCCGGACGTCTACAACGACGCCCCGACGACCCGTCAGGCCGACGTTCACCACCTGCTCGACCGCACTGCCGCCCGTGCCCTCGCACTCGGCATCTGACCTGTTCGACCGGCCTCGGGGCGGCAAAAGCCGCCAAGCATCCGACCGCCCCGAGGCCGCACCCCTGCCCGGACCGAAGCCCGATGAAGGAGACACGCCCATGATGCCCCAGCCCACCACGTCCCCCGCCCGGATCTGCCGCGACTGCCACGGCTTCGGCCGTGCCCACATCGCCACCGGCCTCATCCGCCGCGACGGCTCCCGCGACACCACGCCGGTCAACTGCCGCTCCTGCAACGGCCTGGGCACCGTCGCCCTTCGCCTCGCCACCGCCCGCACCTGACACCTCCCGCCCCAGCCCCGGCACCGGAACCCAACCGGCGCCGGGGCCCTACCTCGCCGGAGGTGAACCCGTGAGCACCACCACCGCCCCGCCGATCGCCGACCTCCTCGGCCTCGCCCGGCTCGGCACCATGCCCGCCCTCATGCGCCAGCTCTCCGGCCTCGCCGGATGCACCACGCCCATCCGCCTCCACGGCTGGCGCACCGAGATCAACCAGCACACCGGTCAGGTCCTGCACCACCTGGAGTCCGCCGAACTCCCCGCCGGGAACCTCCTCGTGCGCTGCGGCAACCGCCGCACCACCCGCTGCCCGTCCTGCGCCGAGACCTACCGCCGCGACACCTACCACCTGATCACCGCTGGTCTCACCGGCGGCAAGGGCACTCCGGAGACCGTCGCCGCACACCCCAGAGTGTTCGCCACCTTCACCGCCCCCAGCTTCGGCCCGGTCCACAACCGGCCCTCCGCCGGCCGCTGCCGCTGCGGCACCGCCCACCCCGCCGACGACCCCGCGTTGGGCTCCCCGCTCGACCCCGAGCGCTACGACTACGAAGCCGCGGTGCTCTGGAACGCCCACGCCGGCAAGCTCTGGGCTCGCTTCTCGATCCTGCTGCGCCGTGCCGTAGCCAAGCGGGCCGGGCTGACGCAGCGTGAGTTCCGCGAGCACGCCCGGATCTCCTTCGGGAAGGTCGCCGAGTACCAGAAGCGCGGCGCGATCCACTTCCACGCCGTCATCCGCCTCGACGGCCCCGAGGGCGGCTCCCAGCTTCCACCGGCCTGGGCCACCGCCGAGCTGCTCACCGACGCGATCCGCGACGCTGCCCGCCGCACCGACATCCCCGGCCCGCACCTCGACGGCCGCGACCACCGCTTCGCCTTCGGCCGGCAGCTCGACATCCGGACCATCCGCAGCGCGGACTTCACCGGCACCGCCCAGCTGACCGACCGGGCCGTGGCCGCCTACATCGCCAAGTACGCCACCAAGGGCGCCGAGACCGCCACCGGCACCCTCGACCGGCCGCTCAAGCTCCTCGCCGAGATCGCCACCCTCGACGTCCCCGAGCACGCCCGCCGCCTCATCCGCACCGCCTGGACCCTCGGCGCCCGGCCGGAACTCGCCGAACTCCGCCTCCGGGCCTGGGCCCACATGCTCGGCTTCCGCGGACACTTCTCCACCAAGACCCGCCGCTACTCCACCACCCTCGGCGCCCTCCGCGCCGCCCGCGCTGCTTGGCGCCGCGCCCAGACGCTTGAACACCTCGGCCTCGACCAGGCCGACGACGAGAGCACCCTCGTCCTCGCCCACTGGGTGTTCGCCGGCACCGGCCTCGCCCCCGGCGAGTCCTGGCTCGCCGCCGCCGTCCAAGCCGCCCCCGGAACGGAAGGAGAACCCACCCGTGGCTGACGCTGTGCCAGCTCCGGCGCTCTACCGCATCTCCGACGCGATGCTGACGCTCAGGATGAGCCGGACGGTGATCTACGACCTGATCCGGGCCGGGCGCCTCCGGACGGTCAAGGAGGGCCGTGCCCGCCGCGTCCCTGCCTCCGCCATCGCGGAGTACGTCGCCCTCCTGGAGCGCGAAGCCAGGGAGGCCGCGTGACGGCCCGTCGAAGCCGCGGGGACGGCGGATTGCACTGGGACGAGAAGCGTCAGCGCTGGATCGCCTCCGCCAGCCTGGGCTACGACCCGAGCGGCAAGCGGATCGTCAAGAAGGGCAGCGGCCGGACCAAGACGGAGGCCAAGAACAAGCTCAAGGAGATCCTCCGGGACTACGACGACGGCTTGGCCGTCGCGCCGACCAACTACACCGTCAAGGACGCGGTCCTGGACTGGCTGACCTACGGACTGACCGGCCGGGACGAAGGCACCGTCGAGACCTGCACCAACCTCTGCCAGAACCACGTGATCCCCTCGCTGGGCGCCCGCAAGCTCCGGGACCTGGGCGCCGAGGAGGTTGACCGCTGGCTGGCCAAGAAGGCCGAGACGCTCAGCACCCGCACCCTCCAGGCCATCCACTCGTGCCTGAACCGGGCGGTGAAGCGGGCCATGGCCCGGGACAAGGTGAAGCGCAACGTGGTGGAGCTGTGCTCCGTCCCGACCGGACAGCCCGGCCGGCCGTCCAAGGCGCTGACGTTTGCTCAGGCGGAAGCGGTGCTCAAGGCAGCGGAGACGTCCTCCAGCTACGCCTACATCGTCGTCTCGCTGCTGACCGGAGCCCGGACCGAGGAACTGCGGCCCCTGACGTGGGATCACGTCTTTCTCAAGGGCCACCCGGAGGCCGATCCGCCCGTGCCGCCGTACATGGCCGTCTGGCGGTCGGTGCGCGCCGGCGGGGACACCAAGACCCGGCGCTCCCGCCGCACCATCGCGCTCCCCGCCCGCTGCGTCGAGGCGCTGCTCGACCACTGGGTGGACCAGGGCTGGGACCGCTACGCCGCCGACGAGAATTGGCAGGAGAACAACCTCGTCTTCCACTCCGCGGTCGGCACCGAGCTCGACCCGTCCCACGTCCGCCGGGCCTTCCGCTCAGCCCTGGCCGGCGCCGAAGGGATCGACCCGGCGGAGTGGACGCCGCGCGAGATGCGGCACAGCTTCGTGTCGCTGCTCTCGGACAAGGGCGTGCCGCTGGAGGAGATCTCACGGCTAGTCGGGCACTCCAGCACGGCGGTCACGGAGGAGGTGTACCGGAAGCAGATCCGCCCGGTGATCCAGACCGGCGCGACCGTGATGGACGAGCTCTTCTGAGGCTTAGTCACTCAGATAGTCACTCAGCAACGACAGAGGCCCTGCCGGATTTCTCCGGCAGGGCCTCTGCACTGGGTCGGGGTGGCGGGATTTGAACCCACGGCCTCTTCGTCCCGAACGAAGCGCGCTACCAAGCTGCGCCACACCCCGGTCCTGCTTCGTTGCTCTCCGTCTCCGGTGCAACGAGTAGAACTCTATCGGACGGGCGCCGAGAAGCGAAATCCGGTTTCTCGGGGCTGTGAGCTGGGGTGTCAGCGGCGGGTGGTGAGGGTGAGGAGGGTGGCTTCCGGGGGGCAGGCGAAGCGGACGGGGGTGTAGCGGTTGGTGCCGCAGCCGGCGGAGACGTGGAGGTAGGACTGGTGGCCGCCGGCGCGGTGGGCGGAGAGGCCCTTGACGCGGCGGGCGTCGATGTCGCAGTTGGTGACGAGGGCGCCGTAGAAGGGGACGCAGAGCTGGCCGCCGTGGGTGTGGCCCGCGAGGATCAGGGGGTAGCGGTCGGCGGTGAAGGCGTCGAGGACGCGGAGGTAGGGGGCGTGGACGACGGCGAGGGAGAGGTCGGCGTCGGGGGAGGGGCCGCCGGCCACGGCGTTGTAGCGGTCGCGGCGGATGTGGGGGTCGTCGAGGCCGGTGAACTCGACGTCGAGGCCGGCCAGCTTGAGGCGGCCGCGGGTGTTGGTGAGGTCGAGCCAGCCGGCGGCGTCGAAGCCGTCGCGGAGGTCGGTCCACGGGTTGTGGACGGCGCCGGTGATGCCGCGGCGGCCGGTGCCGTCGGGGTTGTTGAGGCCGTGGACGCCGGTGCGGAGGGCCTTGAGGTAGCGGGTGGGGCTCTTCCGGGCGGGGCCGTAGTAGTCGTTGGAGCCGAAGACGTAGACGCCGGGGAAGTCGAGCAGGGGGCCGAGGGCGTCGAGGGTGGCGGGGACGCCGAGCGGGTCGGAGAGGTTGTCGCCGGTGTTGACCACCAGGTCGGGGCGCAGGCCGGCGAGGCTCTGGAGCCAGCGCTGCTTCTTCCGCTGACCGTCGACCATGTGGATGTCGGACACCTGGAGCACCCGGATCGGCCGGGCCCCTGCGGGCAGGACCGGCACCTCGACCCGGCGGAGCCGGAAGGAGCGGACCTCGTAGCCGGCGGAGTAGGCGAGGCAGGCGGCGCCGGTGGCGGCGATTCCGAGCGGGACGGAGTACAGCGGTCGCATCGGTCCATGCTCTCAGACTGCTGATCGCACCGAGAACGTCCCCGGGCTGATCGTCCGTCAGGAGGGCGGGCCGGGGACGTCGTGGGGGCCGGGGGAGGAGCTGAGGCGACGGAGGGTCAGGAGCAGCCCGCCGCCGGGTGCGGGCAGGGCGGTTTCGGCGAGGTGGTCGGCGGCCACGGTGGTGCTGGACGGGGTGGGGGACGGGCCGGCGGCGGGGGCGGCGGGGGTGGTGGAGAGGGCCGGGTCGGACGGCCGGGTGGGAAGAATGGGTTTGCCCGGTGGCGGGCGGCGGCGTAGGAATGCTGCATGACTACGCTCAAGCAGCAGCTGCAGGAGGACCTCACGGCTGCGATCAAGGCCCGGGACGAGCTCCGCACGTCCACCATCCGGCTCACCCTCTCCGCCGTCACGGCCGAGGAGAAGGCGGGCAAGACCGAGCGCGAGCTCGACGACGCCGAGGTGCTGAAGGTGATCGCCCGCGAGGCGAAGAAGCGCCGGGAGGCGGCCGAGGCGTTCGACCAGGCCGGCCGTGTGGAGTCGGCCGTGCAGGAGCGGGCCGAGGGTGAGGTGCTGGCGCAGTACCTGCCGAAGCAGCTGAGCGACGAGGAGCTGACCGCGATCGTCGCGGAGGCGGTGGCCGCCAGCGGGGCGACCGGGCCGCAGGGCATGGGCGCGGTGATGAAGCTGGTGAAGCCGAAGGTGGACGGTCTGGCGGAGGGTGGCCGGGTGGCCGCTGCGGTGAAGGCCGCGCTGCAGTAGCAGGGAGCGGGAGTCGGTTCGACAGTCGGCACGTCGGTCGGCACGCCGGTCGGCACGCCAGTCGTGACGGAGCCCCCGACGGCCCGTGCGGAAGCCGGAGAACGTGAGAGAGGGCCACCCCCGATGCGGGGGTGGCCCTCTGACGTGGGGTCAGGCGGGGCGGGTCAGCGGTGGCCGCCGTTGCCCCAGCCGCTGCCGTTCCCGTTGCCGCCGTTCCCACCGTTGCCGCCGCCGATGATGCCGGGCGGGAGGGTGAAGTTGCCGCCGATCAGGCCGCCGGCGGCCTGGCTGCCGTCGTTGGACGGCGGGGTGGCGCCGGGGGAGGCGTTCGGGTCGGTCTTGGGCTGCGGGTCGGGGATGTTCACGGTCTGGAAGGAGCCGCGCGGGGTGCCCATCAGCACCTCGTTCATGGCCATCTGCCAGATCGGGCCGGGGCCGGTGGCGCCGTAGACCGAGTCGAAGCGCTTGCCACCGATCTTGATGTTCTTCATCGAGACGTAGGTGGTCGGGCCGCCGAGCCAGACCGCGGTGGCCAGTTCGGGGGTGTAGCCGTTGAACCAGGCCGCGTACCGGTTGTCGGTGGTACCGGTCTTGCCGGCGATCTGGCGGCCGTCGTCGAGGCCGAGGGAGGAGCCGGTGCCCTTCTCGGTCACGCCGAGCAGCAGGGTGTTGATGGCGTCGGCGGTGGTCTCGCTCATCGCCTGGGTGCAGTTCGGCTGCGGGACCGGGAGCTGGGTGCCGGCGTTGTTGACCACCGACTTGACCGCGATCGGGGTGCAGAACTTGCCGCGGGCGGCGAAGGCGGCGTAGACGCCGGCCATCGAGAGCGGGCTGACCTCGCGGGCGCCGAGCACCATGGACGGCACCTCGGGGAAGGCCGCGCCGCTGGCCAGCGCCTTGATGCCGAGCTTGTTGGCCATCTGCTTGAAGGCGCAGAGCCCGGTCTCCTGGGCCATCTGGATGAAGTAGGTGTTGACCGACTTCGCCATGGCCTCCTTGAGCTGGTAGGGGCCGACCTCGCTCTTGCTCTCGTTCTCGATGGTCGACTTGTCGGTGTTCTTCCAGGTGCCGTTGCAGGTGGTCATCGACGGGTACGGGATCTTGTAGTCCGACGGGTACTGCTGGGTCACCGGGGTGCCGTTCTCGATGGCCGCGGCGGCCATGATCGGCTTGAAGGTCGAGCCGGGGGAGAAGCCGTTGCCGCCGCCCATCGCCGCGTCGACGTTGAGGTTGAGCACGGTCTGCTTCTGGTTGCCGTCGAGGCCGTACGGGCGGGTCTGGGCCATCGCCAGGATCTCGCCGGTGCCGGGCTTGACCATGGTCATCGCGGCCGAGACGTCGTCGGTCGGGTAGACCTTGGTGGTCACCGCCTTGTGGGCGGCGGCCTGCTTCTGCGGGTCGATGGTGGTGTAGATCTTCAGGCCGCCCTGGGACCAGAGCTTCTGACGGTCCGTCGCGGTCTTGCCGAAGGCCGGGTCCTGCTTCACCACGTGGCGGACGTAGTCGCAGAAGAAGCCCATGCCGTTCTGCGCGGTGATGCAGCCGTTCAACGGCTCCTTGTACTTGAGGCCCAGCGGGGCGGCGGTGGCCGCCTTGGCCTCCTCGGCGGTGATGTGCTTGTTCTCCAGCAGCTTGCTGATCACCGTGTCGCGGCGGATCTGGGCCGCCTTCGGGTGCAGCACCGGGTCGTACGCCGAGGGATTCTGCACCAGGCCGGCCAGCATCGCGGCCTCGGGGACGGTGAGGTCCTTGGCGCTCTTGGAGAAGTAGCGCTGGGCCGCCGACTCGATCCCGTAGGCCTGGTGGCCGTAGAAGGTGATGTTCAGGTAGTTGGTGAGGATCTGCTCCTTGCTCAGCTCCTCCTCCAGCTTGACCGCGATCTTCAGTTCCTTGATCTTGCGGCCGAGGCTCTTCTGGGTGGCAAGGAGGAAGGCCTCCTTGTCGTCGCCGGCCTGCTCGACGAAGACGTTCTTCACGTACTGCTGGGTCAGCGTGGACGCGCCCTGGGTCGCCTCGCCGGACTCCGCGTTCTTGCCGATCGCGCGGGCCACGCCCTTGAGGTCGACGGCGCCGTGCTCGTAGAAGCGGGCGTCCTCGATGTCGACCTGGGCCTGCCGCATGATCGGGGCCATCTGCTCCTTGGTGAGGATGGTCCGGTCGCGGTCGAAGACCTTGGCGATCAGGCCGCCGCCGGCGTCGTAGATGTACGAGGCCTGGGAGAGGGTCGGCGTCTTGAAGTCCGTGGGGACGTTGTCGAAGCTCTCGGCGGTGTCCTTCGCGGTCAGGCCGAGCGCGCCGATCGCGGGCAGCGCCATCCCGGCGACCAGCACTCCGGCCAGCACGCTGATGCCCAGGAACTTGAGTCCGAGCCCGGCCTTGTCAAGCGGGGAACCCGCGGGTCGCTGAGGTGCCATGGGGAGAACACTACGTCGCTGATTCCCGTACAAGGGGGCAGGTGTTCGCCTACGCTTGTCACAACACTGCGACAGCTTCGCTCTGTTCATGGTCATCACTCTTGTGAGTGATGAGCTTTGCCCGAATTGACCCGCTTTCAGGTGGTCTACTGGCGGGTCCGCCGGCGACGGTGTGGCAGAGGGTGACGAGAGTGGTCGGACGGGTTCTGACAAGGCCTCCGACCTGCGATCACTCCAACGGGTGAGTGGATGGATACCCATAGTCCGATCGGGTCATTTGAGATTGGGCCCGAAGGGGCTGTTGCGTCCTGGCGTTCTTCCGTAACGTCCTCAACTGGCAGCGGTGAATATGCCGTTGCCGCCGTGGGGGAGCCCCGATTCGGGAGAGGACGGCGCCGGGATGGGCTGGGTGGACGACTGGAGTGCGCAGGCTTCCTGCCGCACGAGTGATCCGGACGAGTTGTTCGTACAGGGGGCGGCGCAGAACCGCGCCAAGGCGGTCTGCAGTGGCTGCCCGGTCAGGACGGAGTGCCTGGCCGACGCCCTGGACAACCGGGTGGAATTCGGTGTCTGGGGAGGTATGACCGAGCGGGAGCGGCGGGCGCTGCTCCGCCGCCGGCCGACGGTGATGTCCTGGCGCAGGCTGTTGGAGACGGCCAGGACGGAGTACGAGGAGTCGCTCGCCACGGGCGTCATCCTCACCGACTACGCCCAGGCGGGCTAGTCGCGGTTCAGGACGATCCGTCGGGCGGATCGGTGTCCGGGTGGGGGAGCCCGGGCGGTGATCGGCCCGTACGGCTGTGTGGGGGTACGCCCGCTGAGTGCCGCGGTGCCGCCGTTCGGCGGCGTGGGTGCTCAACGGGCGTGTCGCACGTGCGGCGCCCAACGGGCGTGTCGTAGGGGCGGGCTGACGGTCAGTCGGTCGCGGTCAACCGGTCGGCTCGCCGCCCAGTCGCGCGCCGATGGCCCGGAGGCCGTCGAGGTCGTGCACGTCACCGGGCAGGGCCGGCACCTCGACGATCGGCACGTCCGGGTAGACCGAGACGAAGCGGTCCCGGGTGAGCCGCTCGCGGTCCATCACCTGCATCCGCTCGGCGTGCAGCCGGAGCAGTCCGGCGGCCAGCGTCTCGGCCGCCACGTCGTGCTCCGCGCGCGCCTCGCCGGAGCCGTTCTCCTCGAGCGTCTCGGCGGCGGCCAGGGCCCGTTCGGCGGTGAGCTGCGGCGCGCCGGTGCCGTGCACCCGGTTGAGCACCAGTCCGGCCAGCGGCATCTCGTCGGCGGCCAGCCGGTCCACGAAGTACGCGGCCTCGCGCAGGGCGTCCCGCTCGGGGGCGGCGACCACCAGGAACGCCGTGCCGGGCGCCTTGAGCAGCTGGTAGGTGCGGTCGGCCCGCTCGCGGAAGCCGCCGAACATCGAGTCCATCGCCGAGACGAAGGTCTGCACGTCCGTCAGCAGCTGGGCGCCGAAGACCTTCCCGAGGGTGCTGGTGACCAGGCCCATCCCGACGTTCAGGAACTTCATCGCGCTCCGGCCGCCGACCTTGGCGGGGGCGGTCAGTATCCGGATCAGCTTGCCGTCCAGGAACGAGCCCAGCCGGTTCGGCGCGTCCAGGAAGTCCAGCGCGGAGCGGGACGGCGGGGTGTCCACCACGATCAGGTCCCACTCCTCGGCCGCCCGCAGCTGGCCGAGCTTCTCCATCGCCATGTACTCCTGGGTCCCGGCGAAGCCGGCCGAGAGCGACTGGTAGAAGGGGTTCTCCAGGATGGTCCGGGCCCGCTCCGGGTCGGCGTGGGCGA
This sequence comes from Kitasatospora sp. NPDC004289, assembly GCF_053602875.1. Lineage (NCBI taxonomy): Bacteria > Bacillati > Actinomycetota > Actinomycetes > Kitasatosporales > Streptomycetaceae > Kitasatospora > Kitasatospora sp. NPDC004289. Next base: position 309,140 of record NZ_JBSGEL010000001.1, read on the forward strand.
TCACGACCTCGTCGAAGGTCCGCTTCATGTCCAGCATCATGGCCTGGAGTTCGCCGTCCCCCTTGGCGCCCTTGACCACCCGCGGGGTGTTGTCCAGCTCGGTCAGGCCCATCGACTGGGCCAGCCGCCGGGCCGGGTCGATGGTCAGCACCACGACCTTGCGGCCCTGCTCCGCCGCGCGCAGGCCGATCGCCGCGGCGGTGGTGGTCTTGCCGACCCCGCCGGAGCCGCAGCAGACCACGATCCGGGTCGCCCGGTCGCCGATCAGCGCGTCGATGTCCAGCCCGGTCATGCCGCCCCCTGCCGCTTGAGCTCGCCGGCCAGGCGGTACAGCCCGCCCAGGTCCACCCCGCCGCCGAGCAGCGGGAGTTCGTAGGTGGGCAGCTTCAACTGCTGCACCGCGGTCCGCTGTTCGCGCTCCAGCTCGACCCGCTCGGCGTGCTCCCGGGCCTGCTCCAGCAGCGGGTCGATCAGCGGCTCCACCGCGGCCCGCACGGTGGCGGCCGACTTGGAGCGGCCGCCCAGCCCGGCCTCGCCGAGGGCCGTCGCGACCTCCTCGCGGTGGTCGCCGTCCACCGCGGCCACCGCCGCCGCGTCCAGCACCGGCGGGCGCACCATGTTCACCAGCACCCCGCCGACCGGCAGCTTGGCCTCGCGCAGTTCGCCGATGCCGTCCACCGTCTCCTGCACCGGCATCTCCTCCAGCAGGGTCACCAGGTGCACGGCCGTCTCGGGCGAGCGCAGCACCCGCATCACCGCCTGGGCCTGCCCGTGGATCGGCCCGAACCTGGCCAGCCCGGCCACCTCGGAGTTGACGTTGAGGAACCTGGTGACCCGTCCGGTCGGCGGCGCGTCCATCACGATCGCGTCGTAGGCCCGCCGGCCGTCCGGCCCCTTCCGGCGGGCGGCCTCGCAGGCCTTGCCGGTGAGCAGCACGTCCCGGACCCCGGGTGCGATGGTGGTGGCGAAGTCGACGAAGCCGACCTTCTGCAGCGCCTTCCCGGCCCGGCCCAGCTTGTAGAACATGTCGAGGTACTCGAGCAGCGCCAGCTCGGTGTCGATCGCCAGCGCGTACAGCTCACCGGCCGGCCCGCGGCCCGGCAGCCCGAGCTTGGCGGGGGAGACGGTGGCCACCTTCCGCTCCTCGTACGGCAGAGCGGCTATCCCGAACAGCTCGGCGATGCCCTGCCGGCCCTCCACCTCGATCAGCAGCGTCCGGCCCCCCTCGGCGGCCAGCGCCAGCGCGAGCGCGGCGGCGACGGTGGTCTTGCCGGTGCCGCCCTTGCCGCTCACCACGTGGAGTCGGACCCCCTCCCAGTCCGGGCCGTGCCGGTCCTGCTGCTCCACGCTCCGCCTCCGTGCCTCTCGGGTGCCGGCGTCAGCCGACGTCAGGAGCTGCCGTTGCCGACGGGCCGCCGAAGACGTGCCGCCGAAGGTGCTCTCCCGCGAGGGTAACCAGCCGCCGCCGCGGATGCCGGGATTCCCGGAGGGGCGACGGAGGTACGGCCGACGTCCGGCGGACCTCCGGCGGACGCGCGACGGACGCGCGACGGACGCGCGACGGACGGGTGACCCCTGACGGAGAACCGACGGCGGGCGACGGTCCGTGGGTGAAATGGCACTAGAGTCGGGGCCATGACCAAGTGGGAATACGTCACCGTGCCGCTGCTCGTCCACGCCACCAAGCAGATCCTGGACACCTGGGGCCAGGACGGCTGGGAGCTCGTCCAGGTCGTTCCGGGCCCGAACCCGGAGCAGCTGGTGGCCTACCTGAAGCGGGAGAAGATCTGATGGGCAAGGTCGAGGAGAAGCTGGCCGAGCTCGGCCTGACCCTCCCCGAGGTGGTGCCGCCGGTCGCCGCGTACGTCCCGGCGATCCGCTCCGGCGAGTACGTGCTGACGGCCGGTCAGCTGCCGATGGTGGCGGGCAAGCTGCCCAGCACCGGCAAGGTCGGCGCCGAGGTCACCGCCGAGGAGGCCAAGGAGCTGGCGCAGGTCTGCGCGCTCAACGGCCTGGCGGCGATCAAGTCCGTGATCGGTGACCTGGACAAGCTGGAGCAGGTCGTCAAGGTGGTCGGCTTCGTCGCCTCCGCCCCCGACTTCACCGGCCAGCCGGGTGTGATCAACGGCGCCAGCGAGTTCCTCGGCGAGGTGCTCGGCGCGGCGGGCGTGCACGCCCGGTCGGCCGTGGGCGTCGCGGTGCTGCCGCTGGACGCGCCGGTCGAGATCGAGTTCCAGGTCCGGGTCCGGGACTGACGTACCGGTCGTCGTCCTCGAACGGACGGCAGGGCAGCGGCCTCAGGGGCGCGGGGAACTGCGCGCAGGGGAACGGCAGCATCTGCAACTGGCTGATGGTGGGTCAGGTGCCGGTGGGCCGCCTTCCGGTTCGCGCAGTTCCCCGCGCCCCCGGTGTGACCACTTGCCCTGCCGGGCCGGGCCGGACGGCCGGTAGCATCCGGCCATGATGTCGATGCCGCCGTCGTGGCCAGCACGGATCCGGGCCCTCGCCGCGGGTGAACTCACCCCGCCGGTGCCCAAGCCCTCCGCCACCGTGGTCCTGCTGCGGGACGGCGAGGACGGCCCGGAGGCCTACCTGCTGCGCCGCCGGACCTCGATGGCCTTCGCCGCCGGGCAGTACGCCTACCCGGGCGGCGGGGTGGACCCGCGCGACGCCGAGGGCGGCTACGGCTGGGCCGGCCCGTCCCCCGCCGAGTGGGCGGAGCGGCTCGGCACGGACGAGCCGACCGCCCGGGCCGTGGTCTGCGCGGCGGTGCGGGAGACCTTCGAGGAGGCCGGGGTGCTGCTCGCCGGTCCGGACGCGGAACGGACCGCCGATCCGCGCGACTGGTCGAAGGAGCGCGCCGCGATCGAGCGGCACGAACTGGCCTTCGCCGACTTCCTCTCCGCCAACGGCCTGGTGCTCCGCTCGGACCTGCTGGTGCCCTGGGCCCGCTGGGTGACGCCGGAGTTCGAGGAGCGCCGCTTCGACACCTGGTTCTTCGTGGCCGCGATGCCGCCCGGGCAGCTGGCGGCCGAGACGGTCGGCGAGGCCGACCGGGTCGCCTGGCTCTCCCCGGCCGAGGTGGTCGAGGGCTACGGCGAGGGCCGCTACCGGATGATGCCGCCCACCGTGACCGTCCAGCGCGAGCTGCTGACGGTCCGTTCGGCGGCCGGGGCGGTGGCCGCCGGGGCCGACCGGAAGGTGGTACCCGTGCTGGGACGCGCGGAGACTTCGGGGGATCGGCTGACAGTTCGCTGGCCGGGGTATGAAGAGCTGACCATCGAAGGTATTTTTCCTCCCGAGTAGCCGTCACGATCTCCCGAAGGGACCGTGGGAGGCCGGACGCCGCTCGCCCGAAACCCCGAGAAGCACCAGCTCACACCCAGGAAGGACGATCCGATGACCCACAACGACGTGGCTCGCCGGTCGGCGCTCACCGACAACACCCTCACCGCGCGTCCGCTGACGCTCCGTTCGCTGGCCGGCCGGGCGGCCGACCGCGTGCCGGAGGAGCCGACCCTGCGGCGCCTGGAGCGGCAGCTGCCCCTGCGCAGCCTGTACCGGGTCAGCGAGGGCGGCCGGTGACCGGTCTCCTCCCGGGTGACCCCGCCGACGGGATCGGCGGCGGGGCCACCCCCCGGGCGTTCTGCGTGCTCGCGCCGAACCCCTCCCCGATGACCCTGGACGGCACCAACACCTGGCTGCTCTCCGAGCCCGGCTCCGACCTCGCGGTCGTGGTGGACCCGGGACCGCTGGACGAGGGCCACCTGCGCCGGGTCGTCGACACCGCCGAGCGGCAGGGCAAGCGGATCGCGCTGACCCTGCTCACCCACGGGCACCACGACCACGCCGAGGGCGCGGCCCGCTTCGCCGAGCTGACCGGCACCGACGTCCGCGCGCTCGACCCGGCCCACCGGCTGGGCTCCGAGGGGCTGCGCGGCGGCCAGGTGATCGAGGTCGGCGGCCTGGAGGTCCGGGTGGTCGGCACCCCCGGGCACACCGCGGACTCCCTCACCTTCCACCTCCCCGCCGACGGCGCGATCCTCACCGGCGACACCGTGCTGGGCCGGGGCACCACGATGGTCGCCCACCCGGACGGCCGGCTCGGCGACTACCTGGACTCGCTGCGCCGCCTGCACACCATGGCCGCCGAGCGCGGCGTGCGCACCGTGCTGCCGGGCCACGGGCCGGTGCTGGCGGACGCGCTCGGCGCCGTCGACTACTACCTGGCCCACCGGGCCGCCCGGCTGGCCCAGGTGGAGACCGCCGTCGAGGCGGGGTACCGGACCGCCGAGCAGGTGGTGGCCAAGGTGTACGCGGACGTGGACCGCACGCTCTGGCCGGCCGCCGAGCTCTCGGTGCGCGCCCAGCTCGCCTACCTGGAGGACCACGGCCTGATCTGACGGGCCGCCGGACAGCGGAAAGGCCCCCGCGGACCGAAGAGGTCCCGGGGGCCTTCCTGATGTCGCGTCAGCGCGAGCGGCGGGAGAGGCGCTCGACGTCCAGCAGCACCACCGCGCGGGCCTCCAGCTTCAGCCAGCCGCGGCCGGCGAAGTCGGCCAGCGCCTTGTTGACCGTCTCGCGGGAGGCGCCGACCAGCTGGGCCAGCTCCTCCTGGGTGAGGTCGTGGGCGACGTGGATGCCCTCCTCGGACTGCACGCCGAAGCGGCGCGACAGGTCCAGCAGCGCCTTGGCCACCCGGCCGGGCACGTCGGAGAAGACCAGGTCGGACATCACGTCGTTGGTCCGGCGCAGGCGGCGGGCGATGGCCCGCAGCAGCGCGATGGAGACCTCGGGACGGGCGTGCAGCCAGGGCTGGAGGTCGCCGTGGCCGAGGCCGAGCAGCTTCACCTCGGTCAGCGCGCTGGCGGTGGCGGTGCGCGGGCCCGGGTCGAAGAGCGACAGCTCGCCGATCATCTCGCTGGGGCCGAGCACGGCCAGCATGTTCTCCCGGCCGTCCGGCGAGGCGCGGTGCAGCTTCACCTTGCCCTCGGCGACGACGTAGAGGCGGTCGCCCGGGTCGCCCTCGTGGAAGAGCGACTCGCCGCGGGCCAGCGTCACCTCGGTCATGGAGGCACGCAGCTCGCCGGCCTGCTCGTCATCGAGAGCCGCGAACAGCGCGGCACGCCGCAGAACGTCGTCCACGTGCTTCCTCCTGCTGGTGGTGGATGGTGCATCCGGTCATGACTTGCATCACCAAGGATGACGCATGTCGCTCCGATCATATGAGGAGGGGTGCTGGCCGGGGGTACGGTACGGGGCCATTTGTACTCATCACGGCCGGTCGGCTACCGCCGTGAGGGTTCGTTCACCCGTACGCCGCAGCGGTGGCGCCGGACCCTTCAGCCCGCCAGGTGGGCGGCCAGGCGGTCGAGCGAGGAGTTCAGGCCGGCCTCGGCCTGCGGGCCGAGGTACTGCGGCGGCACCTCGGTCTGGTGCAGCCGGACGGCCGTGCGGCCGTCGCCCAGGTCGGTGAGGTGGATCGCGCTGCGCATCGTGGTCCCCCGGACCCGGAAGACCAGCAGCTCCGGCTCGGTGACGGTCTCGAAGACGGCGTCGAGCGGGAAGCTCCGGTCCGTCCCGTCGACCACCATGGTGCTCTCGAACCGCCCGCCCGCGAACGGCTCGATGGTGACGCTCTCCAGCGGGACGTGGGTGCCCTCCGGGCCCCAGAAGTCCACGAACCGCTCCGGGGTGACGTAGGCGTGGAAGACGTCCGCGCGGTCGGCCCGGAAGACGCGGTCGATGGTGAGCTCGCCGAGGTCGGTCATGTCGTACTCCCTGCTCCGTGGGGCTCCGGGTGAGCCTCTCGTAGGGGTGGACCGCCGACCCCGGCCGGACTCATCGGTCCCGGGGGAGGTTCTTTCCCGGGTTCAGTCCCACTGCTGCCCGGCCAGCGAGGTGACCGGCTGCGGCTTGCCGATGACGGCCAGCGCGACGAAGAAGTTGATCTGGCCGATCGCGATGGTCAGGGTGGCCATCGCCTTCTCGTCGTGGTGCGCGGCCACCTCGGCGTACAGCTCGTCGGTGACCCGCTCGCGCCCGGGCGGGGCGGGCTGCAGGGTCGCCTCCACCAGGGCCAGGGCGGCGCGCTCGGCCGGGGTGAAGCAGCGCGCGTCCTGCCAGGAGGAGACGGCGGTGATGCGCTCCTCGGTCTCGCCGGCCTTGCGGAGGAAGCCGGTGTTGAGGGTGGTCAGGTAGGTGTTGTGGACGATCTGACCGGCCCTCAGGTGCACCAGGTTGATCGTGGTCCGGGGCACCGAGCGGTTGCCCGTGGCCTTGAAGAGGGCGGCGCTGACCTCGGCCAGCTCGGGGACGAACCGGCCGGGGTCGGGCATCCGGGAGATCGACTGTGCGGTCATGACGGGTTCCTCGTCTCTGTCGGGGTCTCTCACCACACCGACGGACGGGAGCGCGGAAGTGTGACGGCCGGTCAGTCGTCCAGGCGGGGCGGCAGGCCGAAGAGCGGGAACAGCGCGTCGGTGTCCAGGAAGTTGTTCAGCCCGGTGATCCGGCCGTCCCGGACGTCCAGCACCTGGAGCGCCCAGGGCAGGAAGCCACCGGCCGGGTCGGGGCGGTACTGGGCGAAGGCCGGGGCGCCGTTGGCGGAGACCGGGAGCAGGCGGGAGCCGCGGCAGCCGCCGCCCGGGCCGTGCAGCCAGAGCAGGTACTGGTCCAGGCCGCGGAGCCACATCTCGAACGGCGGCATGGAGAGGACCACGTCCTCGTGCAGCAGGGCGGCCAGCCGGTCCAGGTCGAAGCTCTCGAAGGCGGAGACGAACTTCTCCAGCAGCTCGCTCTGGCCGGGGTCGAGCGGCCTGGCCGGCTCGGCGTCCGCCCCCGGCTGCGCGGCCAGGGCCGAACGGGCGCGCTGCATCGCGCTGTTGACCGAGGCCACGGTGGTCTCCAGCAGCTCCGCCACCTCGGCCGCCGACCAGCCCACCACCTCGCGCAGGATCAGCACCGCGCGCTGCCGGGGGGCCAGCCGCTGGAGCGCCGCGACGAACGCCAGCCGGACCGACTCGCGCTGGGCGGCCAGTTCGGCCGGGTCCCCGGCCAGCACCCAGGCGTCCGGCACCGGACCGATCCAGGTGACCTCGGGCAGCTGGGTCCCGTAGGCCTCGGAGACCGGCACCGGGCCGGTGAGGTCCATCGGCCGGGCCCGCTTCTGACGGCCCTTCAGGGCGTCCAGGCAGACGTTGGTGGCGATCCGGTACAGCCAGGTGCGCAGCGCGGCCCGGCCCTCGAAGCCCCGGTGGCCGCGCCAGGCGCGGATCATCGTCTCCTGCACGGCGTCCTCGGCCTCGAAGGCCGACCCCAGCATCCGGTAGCAGTAGCCCGTGAGCTCCCGCCGGTACCCTTCGAGCTCCTGCTCGACCTCCGCCATGACCGCCATCCGGTCCCCCCGTCGCCGCTGTCTACCTGCTGATCGGTCGACCGCCGACGCTACCCGAGCGCTCCGACGGGCCGCGGCCCTGGTCAGCGGGCGAGGTCAGCGGGCCCGGTCAGCGGGCGAGGCCAGCGGGCCGGATCAGCGGGCCGGGTCCGACAGTGCGGCGTGTGCCCGGTCGGCCAGGCCGTCGGCCCCGCAGCGCCGGGCCAGCGCCAGCCCCTCCTCGAAGCGGGGCCGGGCCTCGGCCGGGCGGCCGGCCCGGGCCAGCGCCGTGCCGAGGTCGACCAGGGCGAGGGCGTGCTCGTAGCGGGCGGGGGAGTGCTCCAGCCGCCGGACCGCCTCCTCCAGGAGGGGCAGCGCGCGCGGCGCGTCGTGCACCGCGGCGGCCAGCCGCAGGGCGCTGCCCACCGCCGCGCCGGGGCCGAACTCCTCGGCGCGGCGCACCGACTCCGCGGCCAACTCCCTTGCCCGGTCCGGGTCCTGGGGAAGCAGGGCGAGGGCCAGGTGGCCGGTCCAGGGAGCCCAGACCGGATTGCGCCAGCCACGGGCGTCCAGGGCCGCCCCGGCCCGGGTCAGCGCTTCGGCGGCCGCGGCGGCGTCGCCCCGGGCGAGCAGCAGCCGGCCGTACAGGGTCGGGGCGTCGGGCAGCACCATCACCGTGGGGAACGGCGGCTCGAAGGCGTACCGCCGCGCGAGGTTCCAGGCCTCCTCGGGCCGGCCCCGGGCGAGCAGCGTGTCGGCCAGCACCCCGACGGCGAACCACTGCAGCGGGATGCCCGGCGCGATCCGCTCGGCGATCCGCAGCGAGCGCCGCAGCAGCTGCTCGGCCTCGGCGAGGTCGCCGCAGCGGAAGTGCAGCAGGCCGGTCAGGAACAGCGCGAACCCCAGGTGCCCACCGCTCCAGCCGGCCACCTGGTAGGCCAGCACCGCCTCGTCGAACAGGGCCCGGGCCCGGTCCGCCCGGTCCGCGTAGAGGTAGGCGATGCCGAGCACACCGGGGAGTTCGAAGCCCCAGGTGGTGTTGGTCCAGCCGAGTTCGGAGGGGAGCCGGCCGTCCTCCAGGACCCACTCCGCGAGCGCGACCGCCCGGGTGGCGTCGCCGCCCCGGAGGACCAGCTCCCAGCAGCGCAGCACCGAGACGGCCGGGTCCGTCCCGTCGGCCCGGGCGTGGCTCCGGGCGTACTCCTCCAAGCGCCGGAAGCGGTCGGGCCCGTCCACCTCCTCGGCCTGGAACGCCGCGAACATCAGCGCCGCCACCTCCAGCCGCCCGCGCCCCGGTCCGGGGGCGGTCCGGTCGGCCTCCTCGGCGCAGGCCGCGGCGGCCTCGCGCAGCCGGTTGCTGTGGGCCAGTGCCTGGGCCAGCCGGAAGGTCGCGTCCACCCGGAGCGCGGCGGTGAGCCCCGGCTCCTCGTCCAGGGCCAGCCGGAGCTGGTTCACGGTGGTGGCCGGGTCGGTCAGCAGCGCCGAACAGCCGAGCTCGTACAGCACCGCGGCGCGCTCCGTCCCGTCCGGCGGCTCGCTCATCGCCCGTCGGAGGCAGCGCTGCGCCGCCTCGGGGGCGCCGGTGGCCAGGTGTTCGGCGGCGGCCCGGCGCAGGCGGTGCACCGTCTCCGGGTCGCCGTCGGGCTGCGTCTCCAGCAGGTGACGGGAGGCGGCGAGCAGGCCCAGGCCCGCGTTCTCGATCGCGGTGGCGGCGACGCCGTGCATGCCGGTGCGGACGGCGGGCGGAATGGACCGGTAGACCGAGGTGGCGATCAGCGGGTGGACGAACTCCAGCCGCCCGTCGGCCGTGCTGGTCAGCACGCGCTGCCGGCGCAGCTCACGGACCGAGTCGGCGGCGGTGTCCGGCCCCTGGGCGGAGATGGCCGCCGCGAGGTCCGGGCGGATCCCGGTGCCGAGCAGCGCGGCCGCCCAGGCGAACCGGAGGGTGCTCGGCCCGAGCCTGGACAGCCAGTGGTCCGGCGTCAGGCCCAGGGTGTCCGAGGCGAGTTCGCGCAGCTGCCCGGCGCTGCCGGCGACCGGGGCCAGCCCCTGCTCGTGCACCTCGCGCAGCAGCGCCTCGGTCGCGAACGGGTTGCCACCGGTGACCGCCCAGACCTGACGGCAGAAGGCCTCGTCCGCCTGCTCCCCGAGCGAGTCGCGGACCAGGCCGGCCACCGAGTCCGGCCGCAACGGGCGCAGTTCGTGCAGCCGGTCGGCGCTCTCCCGGATGCCCCGCAGCAGGTCCGGGGTCCGGTCGGGCAGTTCCTCGGACCGGTCGCGGCAGGCGGCCACCAGCAGCACCGGGAGCTCCCGGGCCCGCCCCGCGAAGGCGGCCAGCCAGCCGAGCGACTCCGGATCGGCCCAGTGCAGGTCGTCCACGACCACCACCAACGGCTCCAGCAGCCGGGCGAGTTGGACCAGGACGAAGTCCAGGCCGTCGCGGACGCCCTGCGGGTCGGGCGCCCCGACGGGCGGCAGCAGGCCGACGGCGGGGCCGACCACCTCGTGCCAGTGGCCGGTGACCTGCCGCTGCCCGCCCTCGCCCAGCCCGGACAGCGCGGGCTGCAGCAACTGCCGCACCACGTGGAAGGGTTCGTTGCGACGGCGCTCGCCGCCCCGGGCGAACAGCACCGTGCAGCCCGCCCGCTTCGCCAGCCGGCGGACCTCGGTGACCAGCGCCGTCTTGCCGACCCCGGCCGGCCCGCCGTAGAGCAGCAGCCCGCCGATCCCGGCCGCCCCGGTGGGGTCGCAGAGCGCCCGGACCGCCTCCTCCGCGGCCCTCGTCTCCGCCTCGCGCTCGTACAGCGCGGCCCGTTCCTGAGCTGCCCCCACGGTGTCCCCCTCGGCGCCGGACTCTCCCCCCGGCCGAGGCTAGCGCCGCGCCGGTGCCGATGGGACGTACTTGCCGGTGCGGGCCCGGCGCTCCTCGGCGGGCTGCCGTCAGCACGGGTGCCAGCACGGGGATGCCGCCGTGCTCGTTCCGGAAGGGGGTGTCCACCACGCCCGGGGCGACGAGGGTGACGCCGACGCCGATGCCGCTGCCGTCCCCGGCCACCAGGAGCCGGACGTTCTCGGCCAGGGCGTGCGCGGCCCACGTGGTGACGGAGTACATGGTGCCGGGCAGGCTGACCCCCGGCGCCGTGCTCGCGGGTGGTTGCCGGCCCCGTAGGGGTCGGTCGAGCCCGAGCCGGCCCCCGAGGCGGCCCGCCCGGCGTAGCCTGCGGAGCATGACTGAGAGCAAGGCCGGGAAGACGGCGGAGCCGAAGCCGGCCGTGAAGCGGGCGGCTGTGAAGCGGGCGGCCGCGAAGCCGGGGAAGCCGGAGACGCACCTGGGGATGGTGCGGCGGGCGCGGAGGATCAACCGGGCGTTGGCGGAGGTGTACCCGTACGCGCACCCGGAGCTGGACTTCGAGAACCCCTTCGAGCTGTTGGTGGCGACGGTGCTGTCGGCGCAGACCACCGACCTGAGGGTGAATCAGACCACTCCGGCGCTGTTCGCGAAGTACCCGACGCCGGAGGACATGGCGGCGGCGGTGCCGGAGGAGCTGGAGGAGGTCATCCGGCCGACGGGCTTCTTCCGGTCCAAGGCCAAGTCCCTGATCGGGCTGTCGATCGCGCTGCGGGACGACTTCGGCGGCGAGGTGCCGGGCCGGCTGGAGGACCTGGTGACGTTGCCGGGCGTCGGCCGCAAGACCGCCAACGTGGTGCTGGGCAACGTCTTCGGCGTCCCCGGCATCACCGTGGACACCCACTTCGGGCGGCTGGCCCGGCGGTTCGGCTGGACCGAGGACGAGGACCCGGTGAAGGTCGAGGCCACCGTGGCGGAGATCTTCCCCAAGTCGGAGTGGACGATGCTCTCGCACCGGGTGGTCTTCCACGGCCGCCGGATCTGCCACGCCCGCCGCCCGGCCTGCGGGGCCTGCCCGATCACCGCGCTCTGCCCCTCGTACGGGGTCGGCGAGATCGATCCGGAGAAGGCCGCGAAGTTGCTGAAGTACGAGAAGGGCGGCCAGCCGGGACAGCGGCTGAGGCCCCCGGCCGACTACCCTGGCGAACCCGCCCGTCCGGCGGGGTGGGTGTCCGTGGGGGAGGCTGAGGCGGAGTGACCGGTCGTCAGATGGTGCGGGTGGAGCGGGACGGGCTGCCGGAGTGGCTGGTGCCCGTGCGCGAGGCGGCGGAGACCGTCCGGCCGGAGCAGCTGAGCCGCTTCCTGCCGCCGGCCGAGGGCGGTCGCGCGTCGGCGGTGCTGGTGCTGTTCGGTGACGGTCCGTCCGGTCCCGACCTGCTGCTGATCGAGCGGGCCCGGGCACTGCGCTCGCACGCCGGCCAGCCCTCCTTCCCTGGCGGCGCGCTGGACCCGGAGGACGGCGATCCGCAGGGCGACGGCCCGGTGGCGGCCGCGCTGCGCGAGGCGGAGGAGGAGACCGGGCTGGACCCGAGCGGGGTGCAGGTCTTCGCCACCCTGCCCGCGCTCTACATCCCGGTGAGCGGCTTCGTGGTGACGCCGGTGCTGGGGTGGTGGCGGCGCGAGACGCCGGTCGCCCCGGTGGACCTGGCCGAGACCGGTGCGGTGTTCCGGGTGCCGATCACCGAACTGACCGACCCGGCCAACCGGGCCAGGCTGCGCCACCCCTCCGGGCACGTCGGCCCGGCCTTCGAGGTGGCGGGGCGGCTGGTCTGGGGGTTCACGGCCGGGGTGATCGACCGGGTGCTGCACTACAGCGGTCTGGAGCGGGAGTGGGACGCCTCCCGCACGCTGAGCCTCTGACGGCGGGTCACGGCCGGCCGGGGCCGTGTCCGGGGGTTCGGCCAGCGGCTCGGCCTGCTGCTCGGCCGGGGGCCCAGCCTGGTGCTCGGCCGGGATCCCGATCGGGATCGGTGGTTCTGCGGCGTCGGGGTCCGGCTTTGTCCGGGCCTTCGGCCATTCGAGCGGCGACCCGTGGGAGGGTAGCCGGGTGAACGTCCTGGATCTTCTGCTGATCGTCGCCGCGCTGGGTTTCGCCGTCACCGGCTACCGGCAGGGCTTCGTGGTCGGCGTGCTGTCGGTGCTCGGTTTCCTGGGCGGCGGTCTGATCGCCGTCCAGTTGCTGCCGCTGCTGCTGCGCCACCTGGACCCCGGCACGGTGGCCTCGGTGGTGGCGGTGCTGGTGGTGATCGTCTTCGCGGCGGTCGGCCAGGCGGTCACCACGCACTTCGGGTGGAAGCTGCGCGGCCACATCGGCCGCCGCCCGGCCCGCACCCTGGACGCGATCGGCGGCTCCGTGGTCAACGTGATCTCGATGCTGCTGGTGGCCTGGCTGATCGGATCGGCCCTGGCGGGCACCTCGATGCCGACGGTCTCCAAGCAGGTCCGCAGTTCGCAGGTGCTCGGCGGGGTACAGGCGACGCTGCCCGCCTCCGCGCCGAACTGGTTCCGCGACTTCACCCACGCACTGGCCAGGAACGGCTTCCCCCAGGTCTTCAACCCCTTCGAGCGGGAGCAGATCACCGAGGTCAGCCCGCCCGATCCGGCGCTCGCGGCCAGCCCGGTGGTGACCCGGGCGCGGCAGAGCCTGGTGAAGGTGGTCGGCACCGCCACCGCCTGCGGCAAGACCCTGGAGGGCACCGGTTTCGTCTTCGCCCCGCACCGGGTGATGACCAACGCCCACGTGGTCGGCGGCGTCGACGAGCCGACCGTGCAGGTCGGCGGCACCGGCAAGCTCTACGACGCCACCGTGGTCCGCTACGACTGGCAGCGCGACATCGCGGTGCTGGACGTCCCCAAGCTGGACGCACCGGCGCTGGAGTTCGCCGACGAGGCGAAGAGCAACGACAGCGCGATCGTGGCCGGCTTCCCGGAGAACGGTGCCTTCAACGTCCAGCCCGCCCGCATCCGCGGCCGGATCAAGGCCACCGGCTCGGACATCTACCACCGCGGTCAGGTGGTCCGGGACATCTACTCGATCCGCTCGCTGGTCCGTCAGGGCAACAGCGGTGGACCGCTGTTGAGCCCGGAGGGCAAGGTCTTCGGCGTGGTGTTCGCCAAGTCGCTGGACAGTTCGGACACCGGGTACGTGCTCACCGCCGCCGAGGTGCAGGGCGAGGCGGTGGCGGGCGCCTCCGCGACCGGGCGGGTGGACACCGAGGGCTGCGCGCTCTGACGGCCCCTCTGTTCCCTCTGTTCCCTCTGGCCCCTCCGGTCCCTCGGCTTCCTGGGGCCCGGGTCGGTCGGGGCGCGTCCGATCGCGTTCCCGACCTCCGCCGTTCTGTGGGCCGTGGCTGGTAGCGTCGCCCCGAGCTCACCCGTTCGGCTCAACTGCCGTGCGGGGCGGACGAGCCGACGACGAGTCAGCGAGCTGGGACGACGGAGGACGACCGGCCATGATGGGTCACTCGCACGCGGTCAGCGGGGCGATGCTGTACGCGGGCACCGCACCGTTCCTGGCGCCGGTGCTGTTCGACGTCCACCTGGCGCCCGCCGACGTCCTGATGGGCACCGTCCTGGCGGCCGGAGCGGCGCTGCTGCCGGACCTCGACCACCACGACGGCACCATCGCCAACTTCCTCGGCCCGGTCTCCCGGCTGCTCTGCCGCTTCGTGGCCTGGGCCTCCGGCGGACACCGGCACGCCACCCACTCGCTGCTCTTCGTCGCCCTGATGGGCGGGGGCACCTGGGCGGGCATCACCTACCTGGGCCGCAACTTCACCCTGGGCACGACGTTCTTCCTGCTCGCCCTGGCCATCCGGGCCCTGCGGCTGCACCCGCCCGGCGACGGTCCGACGATGTGGATCACCATCGTCGGTCTCTCCGTGCTCGGCACCGCCGGCATGGACACCTGGCTGCCCAGCGCCCCCGGCTGGCTCCCGTACGCGGTGGCCCTCGGCACGCTGGCCCACCTGCTGGGCGACTGCCTCACCAAGAAGGGCGCGCCGCTGCTCTGGCCGCACAAGGAGCGCTACGAGACGGTGCTGATCAAGCGCAGCGGCAACGCCGTGGAGACCAAGGTGCTGGTGCCGATCATGTCGGTGGCCACCTTCGTGCTGCTCTGGTTCACCGCCGTCTCGCCGACGGTCCTCAGCTAGCGCCTCCTCCGAACTAGCCCTCGCGGCGCAGGCGCGCCCCGACCCAGCGGGCGCGCCGCCCGAGGATGCGCGGGATGCCCAACGGGTGCTCGTCGCCGGCCTGGCGCTGACGGCCGATCCGGCTGTGGTCGTCGTACTCGCGCGGCCAGTCGACGGCTTGGGTCTCGGGGTAGGGGTACTGCGGGCTGTCGGCACGGCGGCGTCGGCGCGTGACAGCTTCGCGATCGGGCATCCAGGTCATACCGGATGGATGCCCGCGCTCCGGGCGGGCTAATCGCTACCGGATGGTCGCCTGGCCTATGCGATTGTCATATGAGTCTGCCGATATGAGACTCCGTCAGGACGGTCTGCGGGCTCCGTCGACCTCCGGACGGAGGCCCGCTGCTCCGTCAGGACCGTTGTCAGGTCGGGGCGTCGGGGCGGGATCTCGAGGCTGGACCTCGGGGCCGTCAGGGCCGGAGGGCAGGGCCCGTCAGGGCTGGTGCTCGCGCACCCAGGAGACCAGCTCCGCCGAGAACTGCTCCGGCACCTCCTCGTGCGGGTAGTGCCCGACCCCCGGCAGCAGCCGCCACCGGTACGGCGCCTCGACGTACTCCCCGGCGCCCAGCGCGGTGTGGGAGAGCAGCACCGGGTCGGCCGCGCCCTGGACGTGCAGGGTCGGCGCGGTGATCGGACGCTTCATCCGGCGGGCGAACTGGATGCCGTCCGGGCGGGCCATCGAGCGCAGCAGCCAGCGGTACGGCTCGATCGAGCAGTGCGCCGTGCTGGGGATCTGGATGGCTTGCCGGTAGGCGTGCAGGGCGTCGGGGCCCAGCTGGTTGGGGCCTGTCCAGGCGTTCAGGTACTCGCCCACCAGGGCGCCGTCGTCCGCCACCAGCTTGCGCTCGGGCACCCAGGGGCGCTGGAAGCTCAGGACGTGGTCGAAGGCGGCCATCTGCCGACGGTCCGTCAGCAGCGCACGGCGCAGGTGGCGCGGGTGCGCGGCGGAGACCACGGTCAGGCTGCGGATCACCGAGGGCCGCATCACGGCCGCCACCCAGGCCAGCGAACCGCCCATCGCGTGGCCGACCAGGTGGGCCTGACGCTCGCCCAGGGAGCGGATCACGCCGGTGATGTCGAGCGCCAGGTTGCCGGGGTCGTAGCCGCGCGGGGTGCGGTCGCTGCCGCCGACCCCGCGCAGGTCCAGCGCCACCGCCCGGAACCCGGCCTCGGCCAGCGCGGTCAACTGGTGCCGCCAGGCCCACCAGTACTCGGGCCAGCCGTGCACCAGCAGCACCAGTGGGCCCTCGCCGACCTCGGCGATGTGGAACCGGGCGCCGTTCGCCGCCAGGTCGCGGTGGGACCACGGCCCGGCCGAACGCAGCTCCCAGGGGGTCTCGGCGATCTCGACGGCTCTCGTTCCGGGGGTCGGCCTGTTGGCGGTCAGCGACATACCGAGAGCCTGTCACACCCGACGGCGGATCGGCCGCCCGGCACTCGGTCCGGCCGGCTTCCGGGTAGCGGACGGCGGGTGGCTGGCGGGTGCCCCTGCTCGCGGTCGTCAGTTCGCGGCCTCGGCTCGCGGCCTCGGCCCGGGTCCCGTGCTCGGGTCGTCCGCTCAGGCCGTCCGCCCGCCGCTCGGGCCCTCTGACGGAGGCTCAGCGGATGCGGCCGAGGCCCCGGTCGATCTCCTCCTGGGTGGCCGGGCGCGGCCGGGCGTTCTTCAGCACGTCGGCGGTCTTCTGCGCGCCCTCGATGGTGCGGCGCGGCTTCTCGATCCGCTTGAACGAGCGCAGCGCCAGCAGGCCGAGCAGCACGGCCAGCAGCAGGTAGGCGCCGGCCACGATCAGGAAGGACCAGCCGAGCGAGAGCCCCAGCGCGTGCAGGCCGTACGCGGCGGCGGCGCTCAGCATCGGCACGGCGGCCAGCGCCACCACGCCCGCGACGATCAGCGAGACGCCGCCGGAGACACCGCGCTTCACGTCCTGGCGGATCTCGGCCTTGGCGAGCGCGATCTCGTCGTGCACCAGGGCGGAGAGGTCGGCGGTGGCCGCGGCGAAGAGCTGGCCCACCGAACGCTCGCCCTCGTAGGGCGCCCGTCCGTCGCCGATGGGGTCTGCGGTTCCTGCGGGCATCAGCGGGTCTCCTTCGGCTTGGGCTGCGGTCCTCGGCGTTCGGTACCGACAGCTCTGAATCATGCCTCTACCGGCCAGTCCGGCACCACTCCGGGGCACCCCGGGGGCGACGGCGTGTCACTCGTGAGGGTTCGACGGGTCGTCAGGTGGCTCGGCGTCAGGTCGCCTGCTGCTGGTAGACGTCCGGGATGCCGTCGCCGTCGGAGTCCCGGTCCTCCTCCTCGCAGAGCGCGCGGTAGTGCCGGTTGCGGAGCTTCAGCAGTACGGTGGCGATCAGCGCGCAGAGCAGCGAACCCATCAGCACGGCGGCCTTGGCCCGGTCGGCCAGCTCCGGGTCGCCGGGGAAGGCCAGCTCGCTGATCAGCAGCGAGACGGTGAAGCCGATCCCGGCCAGCACCGAGACCGCGAACAGGTCGGCCCACTTGAGTTGCGGGTTCAGTTCGGCCCGGGTGAAGCGGGCGGCCAGCCAGGTGCCGCCGAAGATGCCGACGGTCTTGCCGATCAGCAGCCCGAGCACGATGCCGAGCGGCGTTGCCTGGGTGAACACTTCCTCGAGTGCACTGCCGGACACCGTCACACCGGCGGCGAAGAGGGCGAACACCGGCACCGCGAAACCGGCCGACAGCGGCCGCACCAGGTGCTCGATGTGCTCGCCGGGGGAGACCTTCTCGCCCTCCTCCCGGTGGCAGCGCAGGATCAGGCCCATCGCCACACCGGCCACCGTGGCGTGCACCCCGCTCTCGTGCATCAGTGCCCAGATCGCCACGCCCAGCGGCACGAACAGGTACCAGCCGTGGACTCCGCGGCGGTGCAGGAACCAGAACAGCACCAGCCCGGCGAAGGAGAGCCCGAGCGCCCAGAACTTGATGCCCGAGCTGTAGAACACCGCGATGATCAGGATGGCGATCAGGTCGTCCACCACGGCCAGGGTGAGCAGGAACGCCCGCAGCGCGGACGGGAGGTGACTGCCCACCACCGCCAGCACGCCGAGCGCGAAGGCGATGTCGGTCGCGGTCGGGATCGCCCAGCCGGCCGGGTGACCGCCGGGCCCCGCGTTGGCCAGCGTGTAGACGACCGCGGGCAGCGCGACGCCGCAGGCGGCCGCCACCACCGGCAGTGCGGCGGCCGCGGGATTGCGCAGCTCACCGGCCACGAACTCGCGCTTCAACTCGATCCCGGCCACGAAGAAGAAGATCGTCAGCAGGCCGTCCTTGGCCCAGGCGTCGAGGGAGAGGTCGAGGTGGAGCGGCGCGGACGGCCCGACCGTGAACTCCTTGACGCTCTCGTAGGCGTCCGGCCAGACGTTGGCCCAGATGAGCGCGGCGGTCGCGGCCAACAGGAGGAGGACTCCGCCCACGGTCTCGGTGCGCAGGGCGTCGGCGATGTACGTCCGCTCGGGGAGCGAGAGCCTGCCGAGGAGCTGACGGCGGGTCGGGGTGGGCGGCGGCGTGGCCACGGTGGCGGACCTCCAGGGCGGGGCGGCGGGGTGTGGCCACGGGCGTGGACACACGGGTGGTGTGGTGCCGACCAGACTTCCCGGCGCGCCTCGGAGTTCTTGTTGTGTTTTTGACAGCTTATCGGGCTCGGTTCGGGAACCCAGAGGCGGCGTCCGGTTTGCCTATTTTATGAACGCCACCGCCTTCCGCTCGTGCACTCGGAGTGCGCTCCGACTGCCGTGGCACCGTTCCCGGGCACCGCCGGGGCAACGCAAGGGCACCACTCGGGGCGCGCTCGCCGTGCGCTGGACGTGCGCTCGCTCGAATGGCCGCAGCGTCGTGCGACGCTCCCGGGGCGTTCCTATGGTCAGGGCAGTGTGCCGCCCAGCAGGGGCGCCAGCTCGTCCCTCCGGGAGCACGTGATGGTCAGTCAGCAACCCTCTCCCATACCCGCCCCGTCCGCGCCGCCGCCCACCTCGCCGCTCTCCCCCGAACTCGCCCAGCTGCTCCGACCGCTCTTCAGCGGTGCGGCGCCGGGCGGCGGAATCGCCGTCGCCGTCATCCGGGGCGGCGAACGGACGGTGGTCTGCCGGGGTTACGCCGACCGCTCCGGCTCCCGTCCCGTCCGCGCCGACACCCGCTTTGCCCTCGGCTCCGTCACCAAGACCTTCACCGGACTGCTCCTCGCCGAGATGGTGGCCCGGGGCGAGGTCCGCTACGAGGACCCGATCGACCGCTACCTCCCGGCCGACGCGCTCCCTGGCTACCCGCAGGAGCGCCCGATCACCCTGCTCCACCTGGCCACCCACACCTCCGGGCTGCCCCGACTGCCGGTCGGCCTGACCCCGGCGGCCGTGCCGCGCTGGTTCACCGACCCGTACGCGAGCTTCAGCCGCCCGCACCTGCTCCGTGCGCTGCCCCGAACGCCCGTGCGCGGCATGCCGGGTGCGCAATACCGCTACTCCAGCCTCGGCTGCGGGCTGCTCGGCCTGGCCCTGGAGAACGCGGCCGGCCTGCGCTACGAGGAGCTGCTGGCGGGCCGGGTCTGCGGCCCGCTCGGTCTGGTCGACACCTCCTGCGCGGAGGACCGCGAGCCGTCCTCCGGCTACCGGCGCGGGCGTCGGGTCTCCTCCTTCCGACTGCCCGCCCTGCCCGGGGCCGCCGCCCTCAGCTCGACGGCGGACGACATGCTGCGCTACCTCCAGGCCCACCTGGCGGTGGACGCGGTGCCGATCCCGGAGCGGGGCGGTGCGGCGGCGGCGCTGCGCTCGGCCCTGCGGGACGTCCGGCTGCCGCGGGTGGAGCGGCGTAGGGGCAGCGGGGGGAGGGGCGGGGTGCGGATCGCCCTGACGTGGAACCAGCGGCCGGTGGAGGACGGCGAGTTGCTGTACCACTCGGGCTCGACCGGCTCTGCCCGCGGCCGGGTCGGGCGCGGCGACAGCGCCGGGAGCGGGGCGCCCTCGGCGGTCTTCGCGGGCTTCAACCCGGTGGCCCAGGTGGGGCTGGTGGCGATGGCCAGCACCCTCCCGGGGTTGCGGCGGCGCTTCACCCAGACCGCCTACGGGACGCTGCGCCGTCTGGCGGCGGGGTAGCGGGGGCTCCGTCGGGACCGAGGGCCGGTCCTGGTCGTGCGGCCGCCCTGGCCGCCTTGGTCGGCCGGGGCCTGGTCGTCCGGGCGGTCCTGGTACTGCGGGCGGTCCTGGTGGTGTGGGTGGTCCTGGTGGTGTGGGTGGTCCTGGTGGTGCCCGGTGCCACGGGCACCACCAGGACCGTCCCCTCCGTCGGGGGTGCGGGCCTGGCGGAGCGTCAGCCCGTTGTCGCGGCGATCAGCCCTGGTCGTTGGCCGGGAGCTGCGACTGGATGGTGTTCATCACGGAGGCGTCGGCGAGGGTGGTGGTGTCGCCGACCTCGCGGCCTTCGGCGATGTCGCGGAGCAGGCGGCGCATGATCTTGCCGGAGCGGGTCTT